>DLSX01000166.1 GCA_002500765.1 Neorhizobium sp. UBA7851 | reverse complement strand
TCACGCCGCTGACCTTGCCCGCCGAAATGTCGAGGCTGCGGGCAGCGCAGTTTTCGACGATCACGGCGCCCTTGCGGACGGCAAGCCGGGCGAGTGCCGGAACCGCGACCCAGGGCTCCGCCCGCATGTCGGACGGCGTGGTCAGCGCACCATGAAAATTACGCGCCATGCCGGGAATGAGTGTTTCCGTTTCGGCCGCACTGACGAGATGCGTGTCGATGCCGTGAGGTGCGGCGATCTTCAAAAACGCCTCGAACGCGGTCATGTCCTTGTCCGAATTCGCCAGATAGGTGACGCCGGTCTGTTTGAGACCGATATCCTCGCCGCATTCCGCCGCCAGCTCTTGCCACAGCCGGCAGGCTTCGATGACGATCGGCAGCTCATCCGCATCGCGCCCCTGCTTGCGGATCCAACCCCAGTTGCGCGAAGACTGCTCCGCCGCGATCCGCCCCTTTTCGACAAGCGTGACCTGTACACCCTTGTCCGCCAGATAAAGCGCGGTGGTGACCCCGATCACACCCCCGCCGATGATCACCACATCCGTGCTTTTGGGCATCGGCCCGGGAAACTGGACAGGGTCTGCTTCGGAAAAAGGGAAGGATGGCATGTCTTGGGCCTTGAGTGTCTGGATGCGATGTCATCCACTCGTAGCCAGTCGGCCAAGGACGATCAAGGACGGAAGGCGGCCGAACGGATCGGCCGGAAAAGCGGCAATTTCGCGCGGGCGCAATGAAAAAGGCGCCTCTCGGCGCCTTTTCTGATCAATCGTCTTTCATCTTCAAGGCTGCGATGAACGCTTCCTGCGGGATGTCGACCTTGCCGAACTGGCGCATGCGCTTCTTGCCTTCCTTCTGCTTTTCCAGAAGTTTGCGCTTACGCGTGGCGTCGCCGCCGTAGCACTTGGCGGTCACGTCCTTGCGCATCGCCGAGATGGTCTCGCGGGCAATCACGTTGCCGCCGATCGCGGCCTGGATCGGGATCTTGAACATGTGCCGCGGGATCAGGTCCTTGAGCTTTTCCACCATGTCACGGCCGCGCTTTTCGGCAGCCGAGCGGTGAACCAGCATCGAGAGCGCGTCCACGGGCTCGCCGTTGACCATGATCGACATCTTCACGAGGTTGCCCTCGCGATAGGTGTCGAGATGGTAGTCGAACGAGGCATAGCCCTTGGAGATCGACTTCAGGCGATCGTAGAAATCGAACACGACTTCGTTGAGCGGCAGCTCATAGGTGAGCATGGCGCGCTTGCCGACATAGGTGAGTTCCGTCTGGATGCCGCGACGGTCCTGGCAGAGTTTCAGGATGCCGCCGAGATAATCGTCTGGCGTCAGGATGGTCGCCTTGATCCACGGTTCGCGGATTTCACCGATCTTGACGACGTCCGGCATGTCGGCCGGATTGTGCAGCTCGCGTTCCGAACCGTCGGTCATGGTCAGCTGATAGACGACCGAAGGCGCGGTTGCGATGAGATCGAGGTCGAACTCGCGTTCCAGGCGCTCCTGGATGATTTCCAGATGAAGCAGGCCGAGGAAGCCGCAGCGGAAGCCGAAGCCGAGAGCGGCGGACGATTCCATTTCGAAGGAGAAAGAGGCGTCGTTCAGGCGCAGCTTGCCCATCGCGGCACGCAGGTCTTCGAAATCGGCCGCATCGACCGGGAAGAGGCCGCAGAACACGACGGGCTGGGCCGGCTTGAAGCCCGGCAGGGCGTTTGCCGTCGGCTTCTTGTCTTCGGTGATCGTGTCGCCGACGCGGGTATCGGCCACTTCCTTGATCGAGCCGGTGAAGAAGCCGATCTCGCCCGGGCCGAGGCTGTCGACTGCCAGCATCTTCGGGGTCAGCACGCCGACACGCTCGACCTGATACTTTGCGTCCGTGCCCATCATGCGGATGGTCATGCCCTTGGACAAGACGCCATCGAGAATGCGCACCAGAACCATGACGCCGAGATAGGTATCGTACCAGCTGTCGACCAGCAGGGCTTTCAGCGGCCCCTTTTCGCCGGCTTCGCTCTTTGGCGGCGGCAACTGGTGGACGATGGCTTCCAGCACGTCGGGAATGCCGAGGCCGGTTTTTGCCGAGATCAGCACGGCCTGGGAAGCGTCGATGCCGATCACTTCTTCGATCTGTTCCTTGATCCGGTCCGGTTCGGCCGCCGGAAGGTCGATCTTGTTGAGAACGGTGACGATCTCGTGGTCGTTGTCGATCGCCTGATAGACGTTGGCGAGCGTCTGGGCTTCAACGCCCTGTGAGGCGTCGACGACCAGAAGCGAACCTTCGCAGGCCGACAGCGAACGCGAGACTTCATAGGCGAAGTCGACATGGCCGGGCGTGTCGATCAGGTTCAGCACATAGGTCTCGCCGTCCTTGGCCTTGTAGTGCAGGCGCACCGTCTGGGCCTTGATGGTGATGCCGCGTTCGCGCTCGATATCCATCGAGTCGAGAACCTGCTCGGACATGTCGCGTTCGGCAAGGCCGCCTGTCGTCTGGATCAGACGGTCGGCGAGTGTCGACTTGCCATGGTCGATATGTGCGACGATGGAGAAATTGCGGATATGGTCAAGGGGCGTGCGATCGGTGCTCATGGTTCGCGCATATACCAGCGGCCCGGCTCGCCGCAAAGCGGAAATATAAGGCTTTGTTGAGGATGTTGGCGTGATTTTTCCACCTGGAGGCGATCAGGCCTCGCGGGCCTGCGCCGCCTCGGCCTGGGCTTGCGCCGCACCCGGCTCGGTAATGATCGCCGCATTCGGCATCTGGGCGCTTCGCACCTCGTGGCTCTCGCGCTCCTCTTCCGGCGCCGGGCCGCGCTCCTTCAGGCGTTGGGCGACGAAAATGCCGTAAGCCGAGGCGACCAGGATGATCGCATAGATGTAGGTCTGCTGGCCGGTGATCGGCGCGAGGAAGGTGATGACGAGCGGCACGATGGTGGCCGCCGTCGACCATGCGACGAGCAGGGTCGAGGAGAGCGGCACGAAATCGCCCGGATCGGCGCGGTCGTTGGCATGCGCATTGGCGACCGAATAGACGGTTTCGACGGCACCGCCGAAGATCAGGAAGACGATCATCAGGAGGATGAAGGTGGTAAACGACACCATCAGCGCAGCGACACCCGAGACGATGATCAGGCCGCAGGTGAAAAGCAGGATGACGCGGCGGTCGATCCGGTCGGAGACCATGCCGAGCGGATACTGGATGAACAGGAGGCCGGTCTGCATGACCAGCATCAGCAGCGCCACCTCACCCTGGCTGACGCCGTTGAGCGTCGCATAGATGGGGGTGAAACCCTGCACGACCATCGAAAGTCCGCCGGAGGCGAGAACGCCGGCAAGGCCGACGGGCGAGATTTTCCACGCCATCTTTACATTGACGCTGACGCTTGCCGGTGCCGGCGGATTGGGCAGGCGGGTAAGCCCGATCGGGATGATCGAGAGCGCGGTGACGAAGATGACGATCAGCGGCGCGAGATTGCCTTCCACCGGCACCTGGCCGAACAGCCAGGCACCGCCGCCGAGCGCCAGCACGAAAGACATGTAGAAAAACGACATCGCCCTGCCGCGCCATTCGTTGGACGCGGCGTGATTGAGCCAGCTCTGGGCGATGATGAAATTGACGTTGGAAGCAGCGCCATAGATCGCACGTGCGACAATCCACCAGGCGGCCGGCAGATCGGCGGCGACAAGCACCGCGCCGATGATGACCATCGCCATTGAGCAGGCGAAAAGCCTTGCATGGCCGACGCGCTGGATCAGCGGGCCGGCAAGCACGCAGCCGAGCAGGCCGCCGAACGCAAGTGCGGGCACCGCCATGCGGGCAGCCCATGTTTCGCCGTTCTGGGTCAGCACGAAAGGCACATAGGTGGCCATGATGCCGCTACCGACGGCCGCAATCGTCATCGACAGGATGATGCTGGCGATCGAGAAGGGAGAAACGCGAACCTGTGCCTGACCCGACATGCGAAAAAATCTCCGGAGGCTGCGGCGCGTTGCAACCCGTCAGGCCTGAATATCCTATCGCATGAGGTGCAACTATCGCACAAACGCCACGCCCGGAAATTTCTCACCGGATGCGGAAAGGCTTGACTCCATTATAAGAGAATGAAAATCTCCAATAATGGAAAACCAAATTGCGGAAATCGAAATCGTCATTGGTGAGCGGCTGAAGGCATTGAGGGCCTCTGCTGGCCTGTCCCTTGATCAGCTTGCGGAACGCTCGGGCGTCAGCCGTGCGATGATCTCGCGGATCGAGCGGGCCGAGGCAAGTCCGACGGCTGCACTTCTGGCAAGGCTTTGCGAAGGGCTGGGCCTTTCGCTCTCGAGCTTTTTTGCGCCCGATGCCCCGATGTCCTCGCCTCTGTCGAGACGGCAGGATCAACGGCTTTGGCGTGACCCGACCACCGGTTATCTGCGCCGCTCGGTCTCGCCGCCGGCCATGCCGTCGCCGGTCGATATCGTCGAGATCGAGTTTCCGGCAGGCGCGCGCGTCAGCTTTCCGCCGCGTGAGGAAAGCCGGGTCATGACCCAGCATGTCTGGCTGTTCGAAGGCGTGCTCGACATGGTGCTGCCGCAAGAGACCTATCGGCTGCAGCCGGGCGATTGCCTGTTCATGGATATCGGCGATGCCTTCGAGTTTCATAATCCATCAGACCGTCCGGCCCGTTACGCGGTGATCCTCAACCGCGGCCGCTGAACGAACAAAGGGAACCACATGACCGCCACCATCCGTATTCTCGACGCCGCAGACGCACGCGCCGCCATCCCCGATCTCTGCGAAACCCTGTCCGACTGCATCAATGGCGGCGCCTCATTGGGCTTCATGCTGCCGTTCGAGCCGCAGGATGGAGAGGTCTATTGGAGCGAGATCGCCGGCGAGGTGGAAAAGGGCGGCATCATCCTCGGCGTGGCTGAAGTCGATGGAAAAGTCGTCGGCACGGTGCAGGTGGGGCTGGCGTCGAAGCCGAACCAGCCACATCGCGGCGACCTGATGAAACTTCTCGTACATCGCTCGGCCCGCGGGCTGGGCCTGTCCCGAAAACTGATGGCGGCGGTGGAGGAGGAAGCGGCGCGTCGCGGCCGCACGCTGCTGGTTCTCGATACGGCGACGGGCAGCGAAGCGGAAAAAATCTATCCGCGTTTCGGCTGGCAGCGCGTCGGCGTCATCCCCGATTATGCGCTGTGGCCGCAGGGCGGCTTCTGCGACACGACGCTGTTTTACAAGCGGATCGGGTGACGGAAGGCCGGTCTTGCCGGCCCTCCGTTATTTCGTCAGTTGCCGGCCTGCAGCGTCTTGCCGAAGGCGGAGATAATGAGCCGGCTAAGCTCGGCATGGATTTCGGCGCGGGGACGGCTTGTTTCATCGCAGATCGGATCGTTTTCGCCGACCGACTTCAGGAATGCGGCGGCATCCGCTTTGCAGATCTGCAGGAAGCTGTAGTGATCGGCACCGTCGATGCGGGTGTAACTGGAGCCGGGAATATCCTTTGCCAGCTGATCTGCAAGAACTGCGCGCGGTACCTCGCCCTCGTTGCCGAGATTGACCAGGGTAACAGGAATGTCGATCGTCTTGACGCTTTCCGGCTTCATCACCGTGCCCATTCCAGGATCGATTGCCACGACCGAGCTTATGCGCGCGTCGTGGTTGGATTGTTCGAAAAGCGTCCGGTTGATGCTGCGCAGGTCGAATGGCGCGACCTCGACGAACTCCCCGCCTGCATAACCGCGGCCACCGCGAAACCATGTGCAATCCAGCATGCCGGGGGCCTCGTCATTGCAATATCTGACGAAGGCATCGAGGTCCGGCCGCGCGCCGGCCAGTTTCATCGCGGTGGAGTCGCCGAGCGAGAAGCCGAGAAGGCCGATGCGGGTCTGGTCGATTGAGGCCTGCCAGCGGGGATCTGCGGCAAGCGCGGTAATCAGCACCGATATGTCCTGCGCCCGTTCCCAGATTTTCGGCGTGGCTGCCGGTGTGGAATCACCGCTGGTCGTGCCGGGATGGTTCGGGCCGGCGACGATATAACCGGCCTTTGCCAGCTCGGCGGCGATCCAGCCCATGCCTTCGACGCGCGAGCCGGAACCGTGGGAAAGGAGAACGAGCGGAAAGCGGCCATCGCGGATGGTGGCATTCGCTGCGGCTGGCGTGGACTCGAAAATCCTGTCGCTATTGCGCTCCGCCACCTGTCCGTCGCCTTTCGACGGATACCAGACGGTGACGGCGAGCGATCGCGGATAATCCTGTGTGACGACGCTGATCTTGCGGACGCCGACGGGTTCGGTGGCGTTTGCTGGAGCGGCGGCAGCGCCGAGCGAGAGGATGATGAACAGTGCTGTCAGTCTCATGGATGACCTCGTGTGTTGGAGAACGAGGCAAGTGATGAGAGAGGATCGACTTCTGTTCGACCTCGAACACGATCTAGGTCGTTTATTTTGGCCGGTAGGGGAGCGTCAGCTCGCGCGCCGTGCAATCTGCAATGCGTCTTCCAGAGCCATGCCCGGTTTCCACTGCGCAGCTTGCCAGCCGAAACGCCGGGCAGCTTCGATATTCTCGGAAGAGTCGTCGATGAAGGCGATGTCGGCAGGCGTGACGCCGGCTCCTTCCGTCGCCATGCGGAAGAAGTCCGGGCTCGGTTTCTTGCAGCCGAATTTCGCCGAATAGAAGATCCCGTCAAAATGATCGGCAAGGCCGTGCTCGTTCATCAGCCAGGCGGCGCGGCGATGTTCCTGGTTGGTGGCGAGATAGATGGAAAGGCCGGATTTGCGCAGCGCCGCGAGATCGGCAAGCAGGTCCTGGTCCAGCCGGGAATCGTTTTCGAACCAGTAGCGGAGCAGCGTCTCCGTTTCGAGTTCTGGCGCGATCTTTTCGAGGACCGCGGTCAGGGTCGGTTCGATGGGTTTTTCGCCGATGATGATCTGCGACCAGTGAGCGGCGAAAAACTCCCTCTGCAGGCGTTCGAGCGAAAGACCGAGGTCACGTTCGATGTCGGTGAAATAGGGCAATCTGTCCACCGGCCTGCCATTCACCAGCACGCCATCCATGTCGACCATCAACACTTTCATCTGCTGCCATCCGCCTCGTGTCTTCACGAAGCGGAAGTAGCCCGCCGGGAGGCGGGCCACAAGTGTGTGCGACCTTCAGGCCTTGTGGTGACGCGGCTTGCGCTCCGTCAGGAAGTAGACGAAGGCGGTGGCGGAAAGCGCCGCGCCGATCGTCGAGGCAAGCATCCAGCCGCCTTCGGCAAAGGCCCAGGCGCCGATGGCTGAACCGAGCGCACCGCCGACGAAGAAGGTTGCCATGAACAGGCCGTTGAGGCGCGAGCGCAGATCGGCGCCGAGCGTGTAGATCGCCCGCTGGCTGATGACG
>DLSX01000203.1:361-22800 GCA_002500765.1 Neorhizobium sp. UBA7851 | reverse complement strand
CGGCTGCAAAGCGGCCTCACCCTGTGGCGGGACAGGCTGCAACGGGCGCGAGCGAACGATGTCCGACCCAGCCGGCGCCGGTGGCGCGGGCGGGAAACTGTCTGATCCCGAATAGGCCGGCTGCTCTTCACCTGCTCCCGGCAATATGCCTGAAATGATGTCGCCGATCGAAGTCGAGGGGGATTGCGGCTGGTCCGATGCCGGGGGCAGCTGCACACCATTGCTGAAACCGAAGAGCGGCGTCGGCGTGTAACCCTTCATCGCGACGGTCATATATTCCTTCCAGGCCTTGGCCGGCAGCGTGCCGCCGGTGACCTTCTTCATATAGCTGCCGTCGTCATTGCCGAACCATATGCCGGTCGTCAGGATGCTGGTGAAACCGACAAAAAGCGCGTCGCGGGAATTCTGCGTCGTTCCGGACTTGCCGGCCGCCTGCCAGCCATCGATACGCGCCGCCTTGCCGGTGCCCTCACGGATGACACCGGACATCATGCCGTTCATCATTGCGGCAACAGGCTCACTCAGAACCCGCGGCGGGTTGCTGTAATCCGCGTCATAAAGAACCTTGCCATCCGGATCGACGATCCGCTTGACGATATGCGGAGTGGCCTTGTAGCCGCCGTTCATGAAAGCCGCGTAGGAAGAGGTCAACTCGACGAGTGACACTTCGGACGTACCGAGCGCGATCGAGGCATTCGGCTGGATATCCGAATCAACGCCAAGCCGATGCGCCATCGAGACGACCTTTTCCGGCCCGACAGCCATCACCAGCTGAGCCGCAACCGTATTCAGCGAGCGCGACAAAGCGTATGAGAGCGGAACCGGCCCCTTGTATTCCTTCTCGTAGTTTTCCGGCGTCCAGTTGCCGATCTTCACCGGCGCATCGTTGACGATGGTATCCGGGCCGTAACCTGCCTCAAGCGCCGAGGCGTAGACGAAAGGCTTGAAAGCGGAACCCGGCTGGCGCTTGGCCTTGAATGCCCGGTTGAACTGGCTCTGGGCATAATCGCGACCGCCGACGACGGCGCGGATCGCGCCCGTCGCATCGACCGATACGAGCGCTGCCTGCGAGGCATTCAGCTTGCCGCCTTCCTTTTTCAGGATGTCGTTCAGCGCCTTGTCGGCGGCTTCCTCAAGCTTGAGATCGATCGTCGTCTCGACCGTCACATCGACCTTCGGTTCGCCGATCAGGCTTTTGACCTCGTCGAGCACCATGTCGGCAGCGTAATGCTGCGGGCCTGACCAATAGCTTTTCGCCTGAGCCGGCGGTTGCGCCATCGCCTTGTTGTAGTCGGTGTCGGTAATATAACCCTCTTCGCGCATGGTACCGAGCACGATCTGGGCGCGCTCTTCGGCTGCCTTCGGATCGCGGGCGGGAGACAGGCGCGACGGCGCCTTCAAGAGGCCGGCAAGCGTGGCAGCCTCGCCGAGGTTCACCTCACGGGCGGACTTGTTGAAATACCGCCGCGATGCAGCCTCGACACCATAGGCGTTCGAACCGAAAAACACCCGGTTCAGGTACATGGCAAGGATCTGGTCCTTGGTGAACTTGTGTTCCAGCCAGAAGGACAGGAGAACTTCCTGGATCTTTCGCTCGAAGGTACGATCAGGCGAGAGGAACAGGTTCTTTGCCAGCTGCTGGGTGATGGTCGACCCACCCTGGATCGGCTGGCCGGTCAGGTTGTTGACGAAGGCACGCGCCAGACCGAAGGGGTCGACACCGAAATGCGAATAGAAACGCCGGTCCTCGATCGAAATCACCGCCTGCGGCAGATAGGGCGACATTTCTTCGAGCGCGAGCGCTTCACCGCCGGTCGCACCACGATTGGCGATGACGGACCCGTCGATTGCAGTAATCTTCATGTTCGGCGGACGATCGGGAATGGTCCAGCTGCTGGCTGCAGGCATTTGCGCTGCGTAGTAGAGCACAAGTCCACCGATGCCGATGGCGCCCCAGATACCCAGAACAATGCACCAGTAAATCAGCCGGCGCAGCGGCGCGAACAGGCCGCCGCCCGAGGGTTCGCGGCCTTTGCGGGAACCGGATCTGGCAGATCCCCTTTTCTCGCGGCGCCCCAAATCAGCCTTCGGCGCGCGTTTAGGCGCCTTGTGATGACCGACGATGCGATCATCGGCCTCAAGGCGGAACTCGTCCTCATCTTCATCGCGAGAGGCGTCGAAGGAAGGTTCAACGCGCTTATCTGATCTGCCTCTGGCTGCCATGCGAGCCGGCGGTCTCCCGTCTTTTCCCTGCTGAAAACAGCGGGAGTGTTACCGATAGGTTTCCGCTGGACTCTAAATGAGGCGATTTAAGGAGGGGTAAAAGGCAAACAGACGGTGAAGAAGAAGACTAGATCTTCGTCCAATTGTTTCGAGATGTGGCTATTTGGGCTGAAAACCATGGCTTTCCAGCATATTCCGGATTTGGTAATATCGCATAACGCTAAAGTTACCTGTCCGGCAGGAGAGAGAAAATACTCCGCTGCCGCGTTCAACGCTCGGGGAGGGAGCCATGAACAAGATTTTCGAGGCAGTCATCCGTCAAGGCGACCAGCGGGTACCCGTGGGACTGGTCAATCTCAAGCAAGCGCTGGAAATGTCCGAGAAGCTCGTTTTCGAGTTCAGCCACCCTGAACACGAGGCCGGTAGAACGGACGTCTTCGTCGGCCGCGAGGTTCTGCAAAAGCTGATGTGAGCATTCAGCCAAGCGTCCGCACCCGGCCGGCACACGAAACTTATGCATATTCGTGATTTGGGCGAACGGGCTTTGCTTGTTATCCTCCCTGTTGCAACAAGCGATAAGGAGAATGGACATGAAGACATTTCTCGTCGCCGCCGCCGTTATCGGCCTTACGTCTTCCGCAGCTCTTGCGGATTGCGCCGGCCACAAGGTGACGGCATCGCAGGAGGTGGACAAGGAGTTCACCACAGCGAGTATTACAGCAACTCCTGCGCAGGATGAACTGAAGCAGGCAGGGCAACCAACCGAGCCTGCCACGGAAAACCAGAAAGCCACCCCCTGAACCATATCTCGCTCCGCGCCGAGAAATCCATTGGTGCGGAGCATTCCTAAGGGCAGAGGAACCTCTTGCGGCCGGCCGGATTTTCTCTTCTTTACCGAGGAGAACGACATGGCCAGAAAATCACTGAATGCAGGCTTTACCGGTGACATCGAAGCGGACGAGCGTGTCTCCACCAAAGCTAAAACAGTCCTTGCCAAGGCAAAGGACGAGGCCGGCATGGTTGCAGCACATGCGGTCGATCATCCGACGGCCACAGGCTCTGCCGCTTTGACCTTCGGACTTTTAGGACTGGCGGTCGGATATATGCTCGGAACAGTAACGACGGCGCGGGCGCGACGGTTTCTTTAAGCGCGATAAACGTTGTGGAACCTAGCACGCCCATCTCCGTTGGGTCTTTGAGAACCCGAAAGGAGGCCAAGATGCCGAACAGAGACCCGATCCCTACCCCGACATCCGATACGCCACGCGGGCCGACCCCAACTGGCGGGGTACCAGACAGAACTCAGGAAAAGCCGCCGTTGACGCCAGCACAGGACAAGGGCGACAGCAAGAACCCTCAGGACCCAACGCTCGATCCGGCGCTTCTGCCGACCGGTGACCCGGCCGGCATGGCCTGAGATATTGTCAAAGGCATTCGGGAAGCGACTAACAGAGAAGGTGGGGCGCAGTCGCCCCGCCTTAAAATGCGATCCTATATCGCGTTAGAAACTCGGCCGCATCTTTTAACCCCCAAATTGTACCCACGCTAACTTGTTGTTGCCATTTCGTAAATTCGGTTCCAGATTGCCGACTGGGTAAGGACATTCAACATACGGGCCTGCGAAGCACTGCGCAGGCTTTGTGCTTTGTGGCCTGCCCGGGCAAAGTCGGAGATACGCCGTCTGACCTTGGGTCTTAAACGTGACGTGAGGGTTCGATGCCGACACAGTTGATCCGAAATCCAGTCAATCCGACGCAACTCACCCTGCTGCAGGAAGTGTTCGATGACACCTGCGCCGAGCATGGGATCGAGAAGACAAGCCCGGATGGCGAGGCGCTCGCTCTCATCCTGGTAAACTCCCTGCAGAAAGGTTCCGCCGACAAGGAACAGCTTGAGGCGCTCGCAGGCGCACTGGTCCAGGAGCGCTGATTGCGCCGAATATCGTGCCGATCTTTGCAAAACAGCGGAACCTAACCGCCGCCTTGAAAGTTGAACCGTCTCCAAGGACAACGTGATGGAGGCCGGCATGGCAGAATCAGTGAAGAGCTTTACCCGAGGAAACGATATCGCATCCTTCGACCATCAGCCAAGCGACAGCGCCATTGCCAACGAGATCCAGGGCCTGCGCTCGGAGATTTCACGGCTGAGCGCGCTGATGTCGGAAAAGACCGGCGAAGTCTATGAACGTGTTTCTGATCGCGCCAGCAGCGCAGCCAGCTATGTTTCATCGGAAGCGCACTCGGTGGCCGGCACAATCAAGGAACATCCGGCAGCGACAACCACCCTGTTCACGCTGATCGGCGCTGTAGGCTTCGCAATCGGCTACGCCGTTGCAACCGCCACGGCGGAAAACAAGCAGGCGTGGTACCAGCGCTATCTCGGCGATCGTTTCTGATCAACTTACGGCGGCTGCGCTTCATCAGCCACGACAACATCCTGGGCGACGTCGATCCAGGCGGCGCCCGTCAGATCCGCCATACGGAGAGGGCTGATCCGCACCGCCGAGTTGGTCGCCCCCGCGGCGGGAACGACTACATCAAAACGCTTGAGCGAAATGTCGCAATAGACCGGCAATGGGGACGCCAGGCCGAAAGGGCAGACGCCGCCAACCGGATGGCCGGTCCTATCGACAACCTCGTCACCACCGAGCATACGCGGCTTGGCGCCGAATATTGAACGGAATTTCCTGTTATCCAGGCGGGCAGTGCCCGCCATGACGACAACCATTGTTTCCTCGCCGGCGCGCAGACATATGCTTTTGGCAATCTGGTCGGGCTCAACACCATGCGCGGCGGCGGCCAGTAGTACCGTCGCCGAACTGGCCTCGGTAACGATTACCTCAATTTCGGGGGCATGTTCGGCAAAAAATGCCTGGACGGAAAGTAGACTCATGATGAGAGCTTTACGCATGTGCCGTTTTTAGGCAAGCCCAGGCTGAGCCATGCGTATCACGCATTACTGCGGTGCGAAATCATGGCTGTTTTTTAGGCTCGTCTACTGTATATTCAAATCATCGAGTGACGCACTCCTCCTCCCAGTGTCCTCGATGGGACCAGCAACACCTCCTCCTCCCGGTTGTTGGTCAGTATCGGAAGCCCGGCGCACCTCCTCCCGCGCCGGGCTTTCTGCATTTCGGCACCTGCGGCCTCGAAGACAGAGCTGCAAAAGCGTGTTGGACGCGCCCAGTTCTTCCAAGTAAAATATTGATATTGCTTGGATTACTTGCAATACCCCTTAAGATTGCATGACTTATCCATCACTCACGCGCAGCGCCGCAGCAATCTTGACGAAGCTCGAGGCAAGCCCTAAGTGCGTATGATCGAAATTTGTCTGATGGCCAGCACCGGGCTACCGCCACGCTTGCGACGTTCTACTCTGCAAAGTTCGAAGTTCAATCTGTTCCTTCCGGGCTTCCGGGAGGGGCTGTCGGTCATTGCAAAGAAAGGCATCGATATGGCGACGGGTACAGTTAAGTGGTTCAACAACGCCAAAGGGTTTGGTTTCATCTGCCCTGAAGGCGGCGGCGANNCGGGTACAGTTAAGTGGTTCAACGCAACCAAGGGTTACGGTTTCATCTCCCCGGATGACGGCGGTGCGGACGTTTTCGTTCACATTTCCGCTGTTGAGCGTGCAGGCCTCGGCCAGCTTCAGGACGGTCAGAAGCTTTCCTTCGAGCTGGTAACGGACCGCCGTTCCGGCAAGGTTGCAGCTGACCAGCTGCAGGCCGCCTAATAAAGTTCGGCTCGCGGCGGCTTGGGGCGCCGCGAGCTTCCAGATGACCGTCACTTATCGGTCCCTGGCGACGGTCTTGAATTGACCCGAGCGCCATCCCATCTAAAGCTCAACAGCATTTCCGGCGAATATAAAGGCGAATACGGGAAGCCGTGCCATTTCGTTGCAGAAAGCGATCCGATTAACGATCGGTTAACCTGTTTCAGAGATGATGAACGCCACAGAGCTGCGCGGACCGGTTAGATCGCGAATGCAGCCGAGACGGAATGCTTGACCCGTTTGTAGTGACCACGGATGTACTGGCACGCTAAATGGGATTGGAAAGGTCGGGCTTGCCCGGCCTTTTTTGTTTTTCGACACTCTTGCGCATCCATCGCAAATATTCCCGGTCATCCTCTCCCCTTCTCATTTGTTGCGCTAAATCCATCCTCCGGTTTGGCAAGACGCGTGAAGGACTGGGAAACGGGAATGACTGAAGGCAAACATCACTGGCTGCGCAAGGAAGATGCCGAATCGACCAAGGCAAGCTTTCCCGAGCTTTTCTTCGATCTCGTCTTCGTCTTCGCACTGATCCAGCTTTCACAAACACTGGCGTCGGATTTCTCGCTCGGAATCGCCTTCGACGCGCTGATCTTCATCTTCGCGCTCTGGTGGGTATGGATCCACACGACATGGGTGACCAATCTGCTCGACGCCGAGGTGGTGGCGGTGAGGCTGCTTCTGTTCGGATTGATGTTCCTCGGCATCGTGCTGGCGATTGCGCTTCCCAAAGCCTTTGACGAGGCCGGGCTGGTTTTCGCGCTGGCCTATGCGGCAATGCAGCTCAGCCGCTCGCTGTTTGCTCTCTATGCCTTCAAGGGCGTTGATACCGCCTCATTCATGACCTTCGTGCGCATCACGTTGTGGCTGCTGGTTTCCAGCGCCTTCTGGATCGCCGGCGGGCTGGTCAGTCCGGAAAACCGGATCTTGTTCTGGATTATAGCGCTTGCGATCGAATATGCCGCGCCGCTCGTCCGTTACTGGATGCCGGGCATAGGGGCCTCGCCTGCAGAGACACTCGATGTCAACGGCGAACACCTTGCCGAACGATGCGCCCTGTTCGTCATCATCGCGCTTGGAGAAACGATCATCACAACGGGCAAGACCGCCTCGGACCACGCCGACGAGGGCGGCATCATCTTCGTCGTCCTCGTCTCAGCCTTCCTGACCACGGTGTTGATGTGGTGGATCTATTTCCATGACGGGCAGGAAAATGCCGCCGAAACGGTGGAAGAGACAACAGAACCGCAAAACACTGCCGATCATCTCTTCACCTATGGTCACCTGCCGATCGTCGCCGGCATCATCCTGACCGCGATCGGCGAGGATTTCACGCTCACACATCCGCATCAGGAAGGTGGCTACAGCAACGCTATGGCAATTCTCGGTGGCCCCATCGTGTTTCTGGCAGGAACCCTATGGATGAAGACGGTAGCAACCCGCATGCTGCCCTGGTCGCATTGCGTCGGCATAGCCGTCGGTCTCGCAGGCTTTGCTCTTGCACCTTATGCAGAAAACGTCCTGCTCCAGTTTTTGTCGCTCGCCATTCTCTTTGGCGTAGCACTCTGGGAATATCTCGCGCTCAAGCGCTTTCGACGCGCTTCCGCCTGATCAATAATGCGGCGGCCTTGTAACCGGCGCGGCTTCGCGCGTCGATTCTTCCAGCGTCAGAAAGCGTTCGGTCAACCGGTCGAGCTTGGCGCGGGTCTGTTCGACCACCTTCCATTGCTCGGCGAGCTGATCCGACAGTTCATCGATCACCTTGGCCTGATGGGCCGCGAGTTCTTCCAACTGCACCAGTCTTGTCTCGTCACTCACCGCAAAATCCTCTCAATCATCTTTCGTACTATCCGCATGGCAGCGATTTAGAGGATGGCTATGATCCGGTCCAGCCTTCGATCAGGCGCTGAGCCTGAGGGGCTGCTGATAAACATTTGCTGAACCGCTCGTCCTGAAACGCGCGACCAGCGTGGCGAGATTACCGCTTATGCCCACGAGGCTCTGGGCCGCGGCATTCGTCTCTTCCATCAGTGCGGCATTCTG
Organism: Neorhizobium sp. UBA7851; assembly: GCA_002500765.1. Classification (GTDB taxonomy): domain Bacteria; phylum Pseudomonadota; class Alphaproteobacteria; order Rhizobiales; family Rhizobiaceae; genus Neorhizobium. The sequence goes on along the minus strand of DLSX01000203.1, from coordinate 14,763 downwards.
CTGGGTGATCTGGTCCATGCTGCGGACGGAAGCATTGATCTGGTCGATGCCGGAGGCCTGCTCCTGCGCCGAATGGGCGATGGAGGTGATGTGCTCGTCGATTGCCTTCACCCGCGTGCCGATACCGGTCAGCGCTTCACCCGCACGATTGACGAGGCCAACGCCACGCTGCACGTCGCCGGCGGAGCGGTCGATCAGCTCCTTGATTTCCTTTGCGGCTGCGGCGGATCTCTGCGCAAGCTCGCGCACTTCCTGGGCGACGACAGCAAAACCCTTGCCCTGTTCACCGGCCCGCGCCGCCTCGACACCGGCATTCAGAGCCAGGAGATTGGTCTGGAACGCAATCTCGTCGATGGCGCCGATGATCTGGGTCATCTTCTGGGATGATTCGGCAATGTCGTCCATGGCCGAGATCGCCTGATGGACAACCTCGCCGTTCTTCTGCGTCTCCACCGCCGATTCGCGGATAATGCTCTGCACTTCCTTCGTTCGCCGTGCCGCCTGGCCGGAAAGCGCGGTGATCTGTTCAAGCGCTGCCGCGGTCTGTTCGAGCGATGCCGCCTGCTGTTCGGTTCGCTTTGCCATGTTATCGGCCGCAGACGAGATGTCACCGACTTCAGCCCGGACCTGACCGACAGACTGGTTTATTTCTCCCATAACGGCATGGAGAGCAGCAACGGAGGAGTTATAATTTGCCTTCAGGGCGTGGAAATTGGGCGCCAGCTCCTGATCAAGCTCGGCGGTCAGATCACCGCCTGCAAGGCTCTTCAGTGCCTTGCCCAAGGCTTCCAGAGCACCGTCCTGTTCCTGCTTGGCTGCCACACGTTCGGCCTCGATTTTCTTCCGGCCGTCTTCCAGCGCCTCCAGATAAACCGAAATGGCGTAGTCCATGTCGACCATCGCAGCTTTAACCACGGATGAAAGGTGATCGGCCAGCACGCCAGCCTTCTTTTCGAGGAAAAAGCCCTTCATCTCCTTCGCGATGACCGCACGGATGATGCCGTCGAGAATGAGGGCATAACCGCCGATATACCAGCGCGGCTCCAGACCAAGCCGGGCGTGAGTCTTGCCGATGGTGGAAACGGCGTCGACATAATCGCCATCGTAACGGCCGGAGGAAATCACATCCCAGTGGCTCGCCTGCCGCTCCTTCGCATGAGCGACATGGGCGTCGCTGGCAAAGAATTTTGCAGTGTGAGGATGCGCCTTGGCCTTCTGATAGAAGGCATCGAGCGCCGGACCCACGGCATCCTTCACGATCGGCTGGACATTGGCGAGATGGCGGCGTTCCGCATCACCGAGGCCGACGAAATTCAGGCGCTCAACAAGTGCGGCCTTCTTGTCTTGATTGTTCATTATTCCCCCGGTCCCGATGTCAGAGCGCACTGCGGAATGCAGACGGCATTATTATCAGACCAGTTTAGCCGGCAGCATTTAACGCCTTGTTAGCCAACCACCATAGGTTTTCATTAATTATAACTTGTTGTCGATATTCTAAAGCATGACCACGACCGACCTGCTTTGCACGCGGCTTCACCAATCCAATCGCTTGCGTTCTGCTATGCAAATCCTTAGCTCCTGTGCAACAGGCAAACCGCGATTCCCCATGGCGCAAAAGACTTCGATCTCCCGGCTCAAGCTCACCGACTTCCGCAATTACGCGGCGGCCTCGCTTGCGTTCGACAGCAGGCATGTGGTGCTGACGGGAGAAAACGGCGCCGGCAAAACCAATCTGATGGAGGCGATATCCTTCCTGTCGCCGGGTCGCGGCTTCAGGCGGGCGGTACTTACCGATGTGACACGGGTCGGTGCGGATGGCGGTTTTGCCATATTCGTCGATCTCGATGGAATGCAGGGAGACGTTGCAATCGGCACCGGCACGGAGCCTGGTGACGGCGAAAGCGTCAGCCGCAAGCTGAGGATCAACGGTACACCGGCCAAATCGACCGAGGAGCTTTCCGACCACCTGAGCGTGCTGTGGTTGACGCCATCGATGGACGGGCTGTTTACCGGATCCTCGTCCGACCGGCGACGGTTCCTCGACCGGCTCGTGCTGTCGCTCGATCCGAGCCATGCGCGACGGGCAAGCGATTTCGAGCGTGCCATGCGCAGCCGCAACCGGCTGCTTTCGGAGGGACGCTTCGACCCCGCATGGCTGACGGCAATCGAGACGCAGATGGCCGAACTCGGGATCGCCATGGCGGCTGCGCGGCAGGAAATGCTCGGCCTCCTGCAATCCCTGTCGGCCAACTCCGCCGAGACGCCGTTCCCGACACCGGTGCTGGCGCTTGAAGGTTTCATGGATGGCTTGATGGACCGCCCGGCAGCGGATCTGGAAGAGAGTTATCTCGAAGCGCTGCGCATTGGACGCGGGCGCGATGCCGCCGCCGGGCGCACGCTCGAAGGCCCGCATCGTGTCGATCTTCTCGTGCGCCACCAGGAAAAGAATATCGAGGCATCGCGATGCTCGACCGGGGAACAGAAGGCATTGCTGATCGGCCTCATTCTCGCCCATGCCCGGCTGACGGCCGACATGACGGGTTTTGCACCGATCCTGCTTCTCGACGAAATCGCCGCGCATCTCGATGAGGGGCGCCGCGCGACTTTGTTCGATCTGGTGGACGGACTGGGCGGCCAGGCATTCATGACCGGCACCGACAGTTCGATGTTTGCGGCGCTTGGGGATCGGGCCCAATTCTTCACGGTTACCCATGGAAGCGTGACACCGACGACGACATGACGATGGGCGCTTACGCGGAACAGATGGTGGTGGTATGAAACCGATCATGGAAACCAAGGCTTCGCAACCAGCACCCTCGCCCCTGACCCCTGACGAGATCGAGCGTTACAAACGCCATATCCTCCTGCCGGAAATCGGTGGCCTCGGCCAGCAGAAGCTGAAAGCCGCCCGTGTTCTGGTTATCGGTGCCGGTGGGCTCGGTGCTCCGGTTCTGGAATATCTCGCCGCCGCCGGTATCGGTACGATCGGTATCGTCGATGACGACCGGGTATCGCTCTCCAACCTGCAGCGCCAGGTCATCCATGATTCCGGCACGATCGGCGAGATGAAGACGAAGAGCGCGCGCGAAAAGATTGCGCGCCTCAACCCGCATGTGCGGGTCGTCGATTTCGAGGAACGGTTTTCGCGCGAATGGGCGATGCGCCATCTGCCGCGCTTTAATCTGCTCGTCGACGGCTCCGACAATTTCGATACGCGATATGCGGCGGCCGACGCGGCGGAGACGGCAAGAATCCCGCTCGTCACCGGTGCAGTCGGGCGCTTCGATGGATCGGTCACGGCCCTCATGCCCTATGAAACAGATGCAGCCGGAATGCTTCACCCGAGCTACCGCGACCTGTTTCCCGAAAAGCCGCCGGAAGGCCTCATTCCGGCCTGCGCGGAAACCGGCGTGGTCGGGGCGCTGACCGGCGTGATCGGCACCCTGATGGCGATGGAAGTCATCAAGCTGATAACCGGCATCGGCGACCCGCTGGTCGGCCGCCTGATGCTTTACGATGCGCTTTCGGCGCGGTTCGACACGATCAGATACAAACGCAGAAAGAAGGCATCCGGGGAATGAGCGAAACCGTCAGGATCGAAAACGATTTTGGTCGCTGGGACGATCTGCTTGCGCTTATTCTCTCGTCCTTCTCCTATATGGACGATGTCATCAACCCGCCTTCCTCGGCGCATAGGCTGACCCTTGCTTCGCTCGCGCAAAAGGCGTTGAGCGAGATTGCCTTCGTCGCCATCGAGGAAAACCGGCTGGTCGGCTGCGTGTTTCTGAAACCCGAAGCCGATTGCCTTTACGTCGGCAAACTCGCCGTGGCGCCTGACCAGCAGGGCAAGGGTGTCGGTCGCCGGCTGCTTGGCCTTGCGGAAACCGTTGCGCGGGAATTGAACCTGTCGACGCTGAGGCTGGAAACGCGCATCGAGCTTGTCGGCAACCACACGACCTTCGGCCGCTGGGGATTTCAGAAGACGGCGGAAAGATCCCATCCGGGGTTCGACCGGATCACCTTTATCGAGATGCGCAAAGAGCTGGAAAGCCTTCCGGCCTGAGATCAATTCCGGCCGGGAAGGACACGGTTCGGCGGGCGATGCCCATCGAAAAAGGCCCGGATGTTGATGATGACCTTGTCGCCCATGTCGATCCGACCCTCGATCGTGGCCGATCCCATATGCGGCAACAGGACCACCTTGCCTTCATTGGCAAGCTTGACGAGCTTCGGATTGATTGCCGGCTCGTTCTGGTAGACATCAAGGCCGGCACCGGCGATCTTGTCTTCGCGCAGCAGCTTGATCATCGCCATCTCGTCGATGATATCGCCGCGCGCAGTGTTGACGATGATCGCGGTCGGCTGCATCAGCGCAAGGCGCCGGGCCGAGATGAGATGGAAGGTTCCGGGCGTGGAAGGGCAGTTGATCGAAACGATATCGACGCGGGCCAGCATCTGGTCGAGGCTATCCCAGTAAGTTGCTTCCAGTTCGTTTTCGGTCGCCTGGTTCACCGGCTTGCGATTGTGGTAGTGGATCGAGAGGCCGAAAGCCTTGGCGCGTCGCGCCACGGCGGTGCCGATACGCCCCATTCCCACGATACCGATCCGCTTGCCCCAGATCCTGCGTCCCAGCATCCAGGTCGGGCTCCAGCCTGCCCAGTCGCCGGGATTGTCGGTGAGGATGCGCGAGCCCTCTGCAAGACGGCGATTGACGGCGAGGATAAGCGCCATCGTCATGTCCGCCGTGTCCTCGGTCAGCACGTTCGGCGTGTTGGTGACGGTTATGCCTTTTTCGGCAGCGGCGTCGACGTCGATATGATCCGTACCGTTGGAAAAACCGGCAATCAGCTTCATCTGCGGGCCTGCCGCGGCCAGCAGTTCGGCATCGATCTTGTCCGCGATTGTCGGCACGAGCACGTCGGCAGTCGCCATTGCCTCTATAAGCTCTTCACGCGAACGTGGCCGGTCATCGATGTTGAGCTCTGCGTCGAAAAGTTCGCGCATGCGCGTCTCGACAGCGTCCGGCAGCTTGCGCGTTATATAAACCCTGGGTCTTTTCTTCGCAGTCATCGCTCCGCCACCGCAATTTTAGCAGGTCATTAACCAAGTCGCGCGATAGTCGATCCTATCCTTGGGCGTTCTAGCAGACCCACCGGCGAAGACAAACAAAACTCGCACACGGGCCTCAAAGCACATCCGCGGATCGTCAGTCAGGATCCCAACAATGCGCCGCCTCATCATCGTCATCGTAGCCATCTGCTTTCCCCTGATCGCAACGCTTTCCGCCATCGTGCCCGTCTATGCACAGGGCGCCGCCAAAGGTGCGAGCGGTCTGCCGCTGCCGCGCTTTGCCAGCCTGAAATCCAAGAAGGTCAATATCCGCATCGGTCCAAGCACCGACTACGCGGTATCATGGATGTACATGAAGGCAGGCACGCCCATGGAAATCATCCAGGAATACGACAACTGGCGGCGCGTGCGTGATGCCGAGGGCACCGAAGGCTGGGTAAACCAGGCGCTGCTGTCCGGCGAACGCACTGCGGTTGCCGCTCCGTGGATGCGCGGCAAGGGCCAGGACATCTATGTCAACATGCGCCGCGACCCGCAAAGCTCGGCCGCCGTCATTGCCAAGCTCCAGCCGGGCGTCCAGCTTACCATCAAGGAATGCAACGGCGACTGGTGCCAGGCGGAAACCGGTGGCGCCGAGGGCTGGGTAGCCCAAGGCGAGGTCTGGGGTGTCTATCCCGGCGAGGCGTTCAAATAAGGCCTGCCCCGGCTGCCTTGTCTTTCAAGGACACCAGCGGGCGCGGCCCGATCTGCTGAATGACCTCGGCTGCAGCAAGACAACCGAGCTTTCCGCAATCTTCCAGCGAACGGTTCTGGGTATATCCGTAGAGGAAGCCGGAGGCGAAAAGATCGCCGGCGCCTGTCGTATCGACCAGTTCGTCGATCGCATAGGCATCGATCTTTACCCGTTCCTTGCCGCGAACAATGACGGCACCCTCTTCGCTGAGCGTGATCGCCGCCAGCTTGCAGTCCGTGGCGATCTTGCCGAGCGCCAGTTCGAAATCTTCCGTCTCGTAGAGCGACAGCAGTTCCTGCTTGTTGGCGAAAACGATATCGACAGTGCCTGACTTCATCAGATCGAGAAATTCCGCGCGGTAGCGACCGACGCAGAAGGGGTCGGACAGCGTCATGGACATTTCACGGCCATTCGCATGGGCAATACGGGCCGCCTCGCGGATGGCATCCTTGGCGCGCGGCGGATCCCAGAGATAGCCCTCGAAATAGGTGACCTTGGCTTCGGCGACGACCTCTTCCTCGACATGTTCGGGGCCAAGCTCGACGCAGGCGCCGAGATAGGTGTTCATCGAGCGCTCGCCATCCGGCGTGACGAAGATCATCGAACGGGCGGTCGGCGGATGAACGCCGTCCGGCCTGGTCTGGTAATGAACACCCTGTGCGCGGATGTCGTGCTGAAAGATCTGGCCCAGCTGATCTTCGGCAACCTTGCCGAAATAGGCCGCCTTGCCGCCGAAACCGGCAATGCCGGCTGCAGTATTGCCGGCGGAACCACCCGAAGCCTCTACCGCAGGTCCCATCTTGGAATAGAGGAATTCGGCGCGCTCGGCATCGATCAGGTTCATGGCGCCCTTGATGATCGCGTTCTCTTCAAGAAACGAATCCTCGCAACGGGCGAGGATATCGACGATGGCATTGCCGATGGTCAGCACGTCGAATTTTGGCATTCAGTCTTCATCCTTTTGCTTTCAGGCTGCGCCATGGGTAGTGGCCTTTTTCACCCAAGGGAAGAAGAAATGTTTTCCGGGGAATGCCTGCCGTGCTTCGGGTTTGCGCCCGTTTGCTATCTGTCATCCGGCCGTCACGCTTCGCGCATATAGTCTAGATGTCCGGTAAGGTTGGCTGCCACGGATGTACTGGCGGCTGACTGCCGGATTTTCTTTTTTGATATCAGGCTGGATCAAGGCACCTCTGCATATCTGCATTTGTTGCCTTGCGCCTTATGCGCTAGACGCATGAGGTCGGAATCGTCTAAGGTCCTCCCCGTGTCGCTTGTCCTCGCCAATGTTCTCCCCGTCTTCATTCTCATTCTGCTCGGCTGGCTGATCGCCAAATCCGGCCTCCTCAAGGCAGAGACCGGCGATGCACTCGGCGAATTCGTCTTCAAGATCGCCGTTCCCATGCTGATCTTCCGGACGCTTGCAACCGCGCATTTCGAGGGTGTGTCGCCCTTCAGGTTATGGGCGGCCTATTTCATCGGCGTTGCAATCACCTGGACAATTGGGGCTCTTCTCGCCAGGCATGCCTTCGGACGCAATGCCAAGGTTGCGGTGATTGCCGGCATGTCTGCCAGTTTCGCCAACAATGTCTTTATCGGGCTTCCCCTGGTGGATCATATCGTCGGACAGGATGGTCTCGTTGCCATCTCCATCCTTCTGGCCATCCATCTGCCGATCATGATGATTGTCGGCACGGTCCTGATGGAAAGTGCCTCGGCCAAGGTAGATGGCACGGCGGCCCGCAGCATTCCCGCCGTGATGAAGCAGGTCGGATCAAATCTTGCGCGCAATCCGCTCGTCATCGCTCTGACACTCGGGCTTGCCTTCAATCTTTCCGGACTGTCGATGAACGCACCCGTCGCTCTCGTTGTCGACCAGATCGCGGGCTCTGCGAGCCCGGCCGCGCTGATTTCGATTGGGATGGCGTTGACACGTTACCCGATCAAGGGCGATCTCGGACTTTCAGCCACCGCAGCTACACTCAAACTGTTGCTTATGCCAGCTTCTGTTTTTGCAGCCTGCCAGCTGCTCGATCTGCGGCCGGACTGGACGGCCGCGCTGGTTCTCACCTCTTCGGTTCCGACCGGCATCAATGCCTGGCTGATTGCGCAGCGCTTCCGCTCCAGCCAGAGCCTCGCCGCCTCCGTGATCAGCATTACAACGGCCTTCGGCGTCGTCTCCGTCAGCATGTGGGCCTGGCTGCTCTCGTGACGGGCGCAGAATGCAAAACGCCCGGCTGGGCCGGGCGTCGTCGCTTTAAAAATTCGGGAACACGAAATCAGTTCGTGGCGGGTGCCGGTGCGTTCGGGTCAGGCAGCGGCGCCGGGCTGTCGGACTGCTCGCGGATATAGGCGAGCAGATTGGCGCGTTCCTTGTCGTTCTTGATCCCGGCAAAGCCCATGGCAGTGCCCTTAACATAGGCCTTCGGGCCGGCAAGGAATTGGTTCAGGTGATCAAAGGTCCAGGTTTCCTGGCCGCCCTTGGAAAAGTCCTTCATGCCGGCCGAATAGGAAAAGCCTTCATGCGTGGCAATCGGACGATCGACGAGACCCCAGAGATCCGGGCCGACCTTGTTCGGCCCTCCCTTCTCGATGGAATGACAGCTCTGACACTTCTTGAAAACTGCAGCGCCGGCCGTGGCATCCGCGCTTGCCAGAAGCTGGCCAACCGGCACGGCAGCAGGTGCGGCTTCAGCTCCGGCTGCCTCGCCGCCAGCTGCCTCTTCCGCTGCGACAATCGCAAACCCTTCCTTTTCAGGAGCCGGAGAGTGAAAAATACCCTCCGAGGCGATCGAAACCGACATCATGACGAAAACAGTGGCAAGCAACGCACCAACCGACATATTCACGTAGGGGTTCATCAGAGCTCCTTCCCATCTCGTTTGCTACCCTCCGCACCAACTTGCGGTACAAACGGCCATCTTGCAATCGCGCGGAAGCTATGTCTTTTGCCAAATCGTTGCAATTGGAAACAAAACGCGCCGCATGAGACTATTTGACACTCTTGACGCGAGAATTGAAGGCCTTCGATGACACAACCGGCAGCAGAAAAAACACTGGTCATGATCCCGGCCCGCATGGCCTCCACCCGGCTGCCGAACAAGCCGCTCGCGGATATCGCCGGTCTGCCGATGATCGTTCAGGTGGCGAAACGTGCGGAAGAAGCAAAGGCCGGGCGCGTCGTCGTGGCCGTCGACGATCAGGCCGTTTTCGATGTGGTCAAGGCGGCCGGTTTCGATGTCGTCATGACACGTCAGGATCACCAGTCCGGTTCGGACCGGATTTACGAGGCGCTGCAGAAGGCCGACCCAGACGGCAAGGCGGAATTCATCATCAATGTTCAGGGCGATCTTCCGACGATCGAGGCGGAAGTGGTGCGCGCATCGCTGCGCCCTTTGCTGGACAATCCATCCACCGATATCGCGACACTGACCGTCGAAATCACCGATGAACACGAAAAGACCAATCCCAACGTCGTCAAGATCGTCGGTTCGCCGATTTCCGAGACGCGGCTGAAGGCGCTCTATTTTACCCGCGCGACCGCTCCTTACGGTGATGGCCCGCTTTTTCATCACATCGGGCTTTATACCTATCGGCGGGCGGCGCTGGAAAGGTTCGTATTGCTCGGACCGTCTCCGCTGGAAATTCGCGAGCGGCTGGAGCAGCTTCGGGCGCTCGAAGCCGGCATGCGGATCGATGCCGAGATCGTTCATTCGATCCCGCTCGGGGTCGATACACCCGCCGATCTCGAAAAGGCCCGCGCCATCCTGACATCCCGTCAATCCTGAAGAGGCAGAAGATGACCACGCTGACCAATCGCATCGCCTTCCAGGGTGACTATGGCGCCAATTCCGACATGGCGTGCCGCGACATGTTCCCGGAAATGGATCCGCTGCCCTGCGCTACGTTCGAGGATGCCTTCCAGGCACTCGAGAGCGGCGAAGCGGACCTTGCGATGATCCCGATCGAGAACACGATCGCCGGTCGCGTGGCCGACATCCACACGCTCCTGCCGGAATCGCGGCTGCATATCATCGGCGAATATTTCATGCCGATCCGCTTCCAGTTGATGGTTCTGCCGGGCGTGAAGCATGACGAAATCCGCACCGTGCACAGCCATATCCATGCGCTGGGTCAGTGCCGCAAGATCATCCGCTCGAACGGCTGGAAAGCCGTCGTTGCCGGTGACACGGCAGGTGCCGCCAAGATGGTCGCGGAAAACGGCGATCACTCCATGGCAGCGCTTGCACCCCGCCTTGCCGCCGATCTCTACAAGCTCGAGATTCTGGCCGAGAATGTGGAAGACACCGAAAACAACGTAACCCGCTTCGTCGTGCTGTCGCGCGACGAAAAGTGGGTGCAGCGGAACAATCCCGACGACGTGATCGTCACCACTTTCGTCTTCAATGTCCGCAACATTCCGGCCGCGCTCTACAAGGCTATGGGCGGATTTGCGACCAACGGCATCAACATGACCAAGCTCGAAAGCTACCAACTGGGCGGCAAGTTCGTGGCGACGCAGTTCTATGCCGATATCGAGGGCCACCCGGACGACGCACCTGTGCGCCGGGCACTGGAGGAACTGCGGTTCTTCTCCGAAAAAGTCCGCATTCTCGGCAGCTACAAGGGCCACCCGATGCGTGGGACGCTGCAGAAGGCGTGAACGTTGTCCGGCAAAGCCGGAGCAGGGCGCCGGTCGGCAACCATGACCTTACCAAAGGCGGCACCGCGAGATGCCGCCTTTTCGATTTCAGGCGATATCGGTCCTGGCGTAGACGCGCAGGCGATGACCGTCGGGATCGGCGACCGTAAATGTATAGCCGAAATCCGCCTGGGTCGGCGCCTGCAGAACGCGCAAGCCGCGTTTTGTCCAATCCGCATAGATGCGATCGACTTCGACGACCGCATCTACCCGAAAGCCGATTTCCATGCCCCCGCTCTGGCCTGTCACCGTCGGCAGCGCCGTATGACGCGACCACAAACCGAGCTTCATGCCGGTCGACAGAACGAATAGCGAAAAGGTGGGCGAGTTTTCGACCGGCTCTGTAGCAAGCAGCTCACGATAAAAGCTGGTGCTGGCAAACGTGTTGTCGACGTAAAGGATGACGAAATCGGGGTGGGTCATGTCAGTGCTCCTTGGTTGGGACTGAGCGGACCTTATGCGCAGCTGCTGTCAAATTCTGTCAGCAGCCATTCAGGTGGGAAGAGGAATGCCCTGCATTTCACGCCACTCCTTCAAAAGGACCAGGCGGCGCCGTGGATACCGTTCTTCCGTCGAAACGGCAGAAATAATTCGATCGGTACGGAAATGGCGGAATCCTTCTCGCATCTCGCACCAGACGATCATGACCCGAACGCTATCGAAAAAACCGAGTGCGAAGGGCCAGACGCGTCGCTGGGTGAGGGTGCCGCTTTCATCTTCATAAGCGAGATCGAGTATATGTTCGGAGCGGATCGTCTTGCGGATCAGCGCCAGATCAGCCTTGTCCTCCTGACGGCGCGGACCGGCAACCAACAGGGTTGAATTGTCGATTTCAGCCTTGAGATCGGACGGCAGGATGGCGGCGATCTTTTCCAATGCATCGACGGCGCCGGCGGCAAGGCGCTCGTCAGCCATTTTGGCAACCCAGCGGGACCCGAGCACGAGAGCTTCGATCTCCTCTTGGGAGAACATCATCGGCGGCAACATGAAACCCGGCTTCAGCACATAGCCAAGCCCGGCCTCACCTTCGATCAGTGCCCCCTGCGCCTGCAGGCTGGCGATGTCGCGATAGAGCGTACGAAGACTGACACCGGTTTCCGCCGCCAAGGTCTTGCCACTGACGGGGTGCCGATACCGCCGCATGACCTGCAGGAGAACGAGAAGGCGCTCCGAACGGGCAACGGTCATTGCGACCTCCGGTTTCGAGGCTGCATGCGCAATCCCACCATAAGATCTTTCGTTCAGGCTATGCCTATCTCCTCATCCGGCCAATCGATCCAGTCCTTCATCAACCGATAGGCGATCGCGCCGCTGGCGGGTCCGAAAGGTTTTACATCGGGACCGACGTCCAGCATGTGCGTGACTTCCTGGCGGGTGAACCAGCGGACATCCGACATTTCCTGGCTGTCGATGGTGATCTCGGTCGAGATCGCTTCGGAATAACAGCCGATCATCAGCGAGTGCGGCATCGGCCAGGGCTGCGACGCATGATAGCGCACGCGCCCCACTTCGACACCGGATTCCTCGAAGGTCTCGCGACGCACCGCGTGCTCGATCGTCTCGCCGGGCTCGACGAAACCCGCGAGGCAGGAATACATGCCCTCCTGAAAGTGATGGCTGCGGCCGAGCAGGCAACGGTCGTTCTCGACATCGACGGTCAGCATGATCACCACGGGATCGGTGCGCGGAAACATCATGTGCTGGCACTGCGTGCAGACGCGCTTGTAGCCGCCGATCTTCATCTCGGTCGGCGAGCCGCATTTGCCGCAGAAACGGTTGGCCGAATTCCAGGAGAGAAGCGAAATCGCCTGGGCCACCTCGCCCTGCAGTTCCGCATCGATCAGTGCCTCGCGGTAGAGCGCGCGGGCATCCGTCGGCTTGTAGCTGCCTGCAAGTTCTTCCGCCGGCAGCTCGACGGGAACTGCCACGCGAGGCTCACCATTCTCACGATAGCCGAGCAGGATGGCATTATCGAAGTCCGGCTTGAGTTCAGCCAGCTCATAGGCCGCGAAAAGCGGATCGAGAACCTGTTCATCGTGCTTCAGGATGAGCTTCGCACCGGCAAAGGCCAGAATGTGAGTACCTTCGATCGCCAGCGCCTCGCTCACGCAATCGTCGGCACGATATTCGGCCCGCCGGTCGAGCCTGTTTCCGGAAAAGGCCGTCAGGTTGCCGGGCTCCGGATGAGGCACATCCGATTCGAAAAGTTTTTTTGTCATGATGCGAGATTTTCCGTCAGGCTTTTGATCAACGACTGCTTGGCTGTATCTTCATAAGGTTCTGCCTGGCCATAACCCCAGATCGGACCGGGCCAGTTCGTATCGCCATCGAACCGCGCGACGATATGCACATGGAGCTGACGGACGATATTGCCGATCGCTGCGACATTGATCTTTTCGGCACCCGTCGCCTTTTTCAGCGCCGCCGCGACCATGTTGGTCTCGAAGGTCAGGAGCGCCTGGTCGAGCGGCGTCAATTCGAACAGCTCGCTCAGGCCACTGCGCTGCGGCACCAGCATGAACCAGGGCCAGCGGCTGTCCTTCATCATCCGCAGCTGACAGAGGCCGAAGCTCTCCACAAGCTCGGTATCCCTGGCAAGTCGCGGATCCAGTTCAAAGGTGCTCAAGCGATCCTCCCAGGCATTTTCGGTGTTGTGATTTCGATACTGACAGTTTTTTACAGGGTTGGCTTGCATTTGGAAGCATTATTGCCGATATGTGCGGCGGGAGGTTGGTGGTGGACGAGCCACTCGCCAACCGGGTCAGGTCCGGAAGGAAGCAGCCCTAACGAGCCAGGCACGGGTCGCCGTGCCAGCCTCCCACCTTCTCATCTTGGTCAACATCCGGCCCGGTCAAGATCGCCTGACAGCCGGAATGGCCCGTACAGGCCCGAGGGCCTATAGTCAGGACCTTATGAGCGATAGCGGGCCGACATCGACCAATCCCTCTTCTCCTGCTTCGGGCAGCACCGGATATCGGGTACTCGCCCGCAAATACCGGCCGAAGGATTTTTCCGACCTGATGGTCGGCCAGGAGCCGATGGTTCGCACGCTGACAAACGCGTTCGAAACCGGCCGTATCGCGCAGGCCTATATGCTGACCGGCGTTCGCGGGGTGGGCAAGACGACCACCGCCCGCATTCTCGCTCGCGCGCTGAACTACAAGACACCCGAGATTGACCGTCCGACCATCGACCTGCGTGAACCCGGCGAACACTGCCAGGCGATCATGGAAGGCCGGCATGTCGACGTGATCGAGATGGACGCCGCCTCGCATACCGGCATCGACGACATCCGCGAGATCATCGAGCAGGTACGCTACCGTCCGGTTTCGGCGCGCTACAAAGTCTATATCATCGACGAAGTGCACATGCTCTCCACCCAGGCTTTCAACGGCCTGTTGAAGACGCTCGAAGAGCCGCCGGAACATGTGAAGTTCATTTTCGCGACGACCGAAATCCGCAAGGTTCCGATTACGGTTCTGTCCCGCTGCCAGCGTTTCGACCTGCGCCGGATCAGCGCCGCCGATCTTGTCGGGCTGTTTTCGACGATTCTGGAAAAAGAAGGCATTCCGGCAGAGCAGGAAGCGCTTGCGATGATCGCCCGTGCCGCCGAAGGTTCGGCGCGTGACGGCCTGTCGCTGCTCGACCAGTCGATCGCCCATGGCGGCGGCAGCGTGCATGCCGATACCGTGCGCGGCATGCTGCGCCTTGCCGACCGCGCACGCATCGTCGACCTGTTCGAGCATATCGTGAAGGGCGACGTGACGGCGGCGCTTTCCGAATTCAACGCCCAATACGAAGCCGGCGCCAATCCGGTCGTGGTGCTGACGGATCTCGCGGATTTCACCCATCTCGTCACCCGGTTCAAATATATTCCCGAAGCTGCCGACGATCCTTCGC
>DLSX01000203.1:0-294 GCA_002500765.1 Neorhizobium sp. UBA7851 | reverse complement strand
TCCGAAAATGTTGCTGTCAGTGCGCTGTCGCGGATCTGGCAGATGCTGCTCAAGGGCATTCCGGAAGCGGAAGGTTCTTCGCGCCCGGCAGGTGCTGCCGAAATGGTGCTGATCCGGCTGACGCATGCCGCTTCCCTGCCCTCACCGGAGGACGCAGCCCGCAAGCTCGCCGACTTTGCCAATGGCGATAGCCAGGGCATGCCGAATGGCAGTGGAAATGGTGGCGGGCGCGGCACGCAGATGGTCCAGCAGGCTTCCGTCAACGCCCGCGGTTTCGACGCAGGCGCTCAGCGT
>DLSX01000202.1 GCA_002500765.1 Neorhizobium sp. UBA7851 | reverse complement strand
CCGGCCGAGTGGGGCCAACTCTTTTCGCGGGCGGCCTGCGGGCCGGAACGCCGCTGGCGCCCGTGCATCTGCGGGCAGAGCGAAGGGCCGATGGCGGCATCGCGATGCGCTGGACGAGGCGTGGCCGGATCGATGCCGACAACTGGGACGCATCGGAGATCCCGCTGGACGAACCACAGGAGCGCTACCGTGTCGAGCTGATGGCGGATGGCGATGTGGTGAGGACCATGGAGGTGGGTGAGCCATCCTTTCTTTACACGGCCGCCGACGAGCTTGCCGATTTCGGCGAACGGCAGACGATGATCGATTTCATGGTCAGGCAGGCGGGACGGGCGGTGCCGCTCGGTATTCCGGCGCGATCCCTGATCAATCTTTGATAACAAGGAGATGAACACATGGATGTGGTGAAGAGCTGGTATCAGTCCAAGACGATCTGGGGCGCGCTGATCGCAGTTGCGGCCTCCGCGCTTCAACTGGCTGGCCTGGAGATCGGGGCTGCCGACCAGGCGGAACTGGCCGATATCGCGGTCACGTTGGCAGGGGCGGTGGGTGGCCTTCTGGCGCTCTACGGACGCCTCGTCGCAACGGGCTCTATCGGTGGAAAAGCCTCGTCCGGGCCTTCCTGAAGGCGAGCATTACGGAGCATTCATTTGCCATTCAGCCGTCATTCGATACATAATCCATAACATGCTTTGGACATGACCTTTCGTCGGTTGAGTGGAAACAGGTACATATGGCGCGACTGCCGATCATCGCGATTTTGGCCGCCGGCACTGCATTTACAGCATTGCCCGGGGCGTCTGCGACCGCACAGAACTATGTCGTTCTGGTCGCCGGCGACTGCGGTACAGCCGCGTCGCGCGTCGTTAGTGATACGGGCGGGCAGCTTCTCTCCGCCCAGCCGTCTTCCGACGGCCAGACCTGCATTGTTACCGTCCTCGTACAGGGCAACGGCAGTGAACGGCCGCGCAAGGTCACCGTCCGGGTGCCGATGTAAGCAAGCATTCTAGACATCAGCGCCATTTGGGTTTCGAAAACCGGATGCGGTTTTCTGGATGATGCGCTAGATACTTGCAAGGTTTTATGCAGGGGACGGTTCATGCGCATTCTCGTGGTCGAAGACGACGTCAATCTTAATCGCCAGCTTTCGGATGCCCTGAAGGAATCCGGCTATGTCGTCGATACCGCGTTTGACGGAGAGGAAGGGCATTTCCTCGGTGATACGGAGCCCTATGACGCGGTGATCCTCGATATCGGCCTGCCCGAAATGGACGGCATCACCGTCGTAGAGAAATGGCGGTCGAACGACAAGGGCATGCCTGTGCTGATGCTGACCGCCCGTGATCGCTGGAGCGACAAGGTGGCGGGTATCGATGCCGGCGCCGACGACTATGTGGCAAAACCTTTCCATGTCGAGGAAGTGCTGGCGCGCGTGCGTGCCCTGATCCGTCGTGCCGCCGGTCATTCTTCTTCCGAAATCGTCTGCGGCCCGGTCCGGCTGGACACCAAGGCATCGAAGGCGACGGTCGATGGCGTGACCTTGAAACTGACTTCCCACGAATTCCGGCTTCTGTCCTATCTCATGCACCACATGGGCACGGTCGTTTCGCGCACCGAACTGGTCGAGCATATGTATGACCAGGATTTTGATCGCGATTCCAATACGATCGAGGTTTTTGTTGGCCGTCTGCGCAAGAAGATCGGTGTCGATCTGATCGAGACCGTGCGCGGACTTGGCTACCGGATGCAAGCTCCGGCCGATGCCCAATAGTCTCCCCAAACAGCCCCCGAGCCTAGGCATGGGCGGGTTTCGGTCACTCACCGCACGCGTGCTGCTGATGGCGACCGCATGGTCGGCCGTGGCGCTGGTGGTAATTGCGATCGTCATATCGCAGCTCTACCGGCAGTCCTCGGAGCGGGCCTTTACCGACCTCTTGCGTGCGCAGCTCTATAACGTCATCAACTCGATGACGATCAGTGAGGACAACAAGCTGTCGGGCAATCCGCAGCTTGGCGATCTGCGCTTCTCTCAGCCGGAAACGGGCTGGTACTGGATCATCGAGCCGCTCGGCACATTCGCGGCGACGCCGCTTTCCTCTTCTTCGCTTGGGACGTCGAACATCAATGTTCCGACCATTTTGAGCGTGCCGTTCAACAACCGGTATGAGCGCTTCTATCGCACCAATGACGCCTTCGGGAACAACGTGCTGGTGGCCGAGACCGAGGTCGTGCTTGATGGTGAGGGGCGTGCGGCGCGGTTCCGCGTGTCCGGCAATCTGGCCGTCGTCGAAGAGGATGTGCACAGCTTTTCGCGCAATCTCTATATCACGCTCGCTGTGTTCGGGGTCGGCAGCCTGATCGTCAACGGCCTGGCGATCCTTTTCGGCCTCCTGCCGCTCAAGGGCGCGCGTCGGGCGCTGGAACGGGTACGGCGCGGTGAGGTTGAAAGGCTGGAGGGTCAATTTCCGCGTGAAATCATGCCCTTGGCCAACGACATCAATGCGCTGATCGAAAGCAATCGACGCATTGTGGAACGCGCGCGCATGCAGGTGGGCAACCTTGCTCACTCGCTGAAGACGCCGATTGCGGTGCTGCTCAACGAAGCCCGCCTGGGAGAGAAGGTGCAATCCGATCTGGTGCGCACGCAGGCAGAAGCAATGCAGAGCCAGGTGCAGGCCTATCTCAATCGCGCCCGTATCGCGGCCCAGCGCGAATCGATGCTTGCGCGCAGCGAGGTCGAGCCGGTTCTTGAACGATTGGTGCGCGTGATGCGCAGGCTTAACCCGGATACCGAGTTCAGCCTGACCGTATCCCCGCCGGCACTGGCGATAGCGCTGGAGCAGCAGGATCTGGAAGAGACGGTCGGCAATCTTCTGGAGAATGCCGCCAAGTTCGCCAAGCTCGGCGTCTGGGTGTCTGTGGCGCAGGCAAGCCCACCGCCGGGTGCGCAAGGCGAGACTGCGCGCAGGGCCTGGGTCGAGCTGATCGTTGAGGATGACGGGCCTGGCCTTGAGCCGGAACAGATCACCATCGCGTTGAAGCGCGGCAAGCGGCTGGATGAAAGCAAGCCGGGCGCCGGTCTCGGTCTTTCGATCGTCAGCGAGATTGCCTCGGAATATAATGGCTTGATCAAGCTGGATCGCGGCGACCATGGTGGTTTGCGGGCAAGGCTGCTGCTGCCGGGCGTGACACGCGACGCGGCGTGATTCCGATCATGAAATCTGTGGCCAATAAGCAACTGCTAAAGACTTGCTGTCTTATCTTCTGGACGATCGCATCGCCTGCTATATCATTGAAGTGAAAGGCGGACGAACCGGGTTCTGCAACAGTGTCGACCAGTGCGGCCAGGAGAGGTGCTCTCCGGGCAGGCGCGGATGCTGGTATGAAGAGGCCGCAGTTCCTGCCGAGCATGTTATTCGGAGACCATAAGCAAGCGATGCGCCCCACGAGCTTTTCAACCGTGCTGTTGACCCTTTGCGGAATCGCCGTCGTTTCCGGATGCACCTCGGCGTCCCGATCCGCGACAAGTGCGCGAGGCCTTTTGTCTCCAAAACCGTCGGCATCCGCGGGGTATATTACGGCCCTGCAGGGCGGCATCGTCGGACGCAGCGGCGCCGAATTATCGTCCAGCGACCGTTCGCGTGCGCTTGAGGCCGAATACCGGGCGTTGGAAGAGGCGGCCGGTGGACAGGCGGTCCAGTGGAAGGGCGACGGTGCGAACGGCGAGGTTATCGCCAACGCTCCCTACCAGGTTGGCGCCCAGAACTGCCGGCAATACCGGCATACGGTCACTGTCGACGGCAAGGATATGTTGGCGAGGGGAGCCGCCTGCCGCAATTCCGACGGTACCTGGACGCCGCTGAATTAAGCGGTCTCGGATATTTCCCCACGCATTCGTGAATTTGATACAGGTCATGGCCGCCGATAGACATTCCCATCAGTCTTGAAACGTTCTAAAGACCTTGGTCGTGACGTGGCCGTGGGCCGCGGAGATTTCTCAAATTCACGTCAATGGTATGGGACAGATTGGAAAGTCACCGCCGTTGCAGTAATTGGCGAACATGATTTTATGGACCCTTCTTGCGCTCATGACGGCGATCGTCGCGGCAGCGCTGCTTTATCCGCTTTCCCGGCGTCCCGAGGCGCTTGCGCCTGACAATGCCGGTGAGATCGAGGTTTATCGCGACCAGATGAAGGAGCTGGATCGGGATCGTGCCGGCGGTCTGATCAGCGCCGAGGACGCGGAATACGCGCGCGCCGAAATCGGCCGCCGCCTGCTTGTGGCAGCGGGCAAGGAAAGCGGGGCTGGTTTGGAAGCCTCAAAGGCGAGCGGATTGCGCAAGATGGCGATCGGTATCGTGACGGTCGCGCCGCCTGCAATCGGGCTCTGTCTCTACATCATGCTGGGCAGCCCCGGTTTGCCCGATCAGCCGTTGGAAGCACGGCTGGAGAACCCCGGCAACGACATGAACCTGCTTGTCGCCAAGGCCGAACGGCATCTGGCGCAGAATCCGAACGATGGTTCCGGCTGGGATATTCTGGCGCCGATCTATTTCCGCACCGCGCGGCTGGGCGACGCAGAGCTTGCGTATCGGAATGCGATCCGCCTGATCGGACCCAGTGCGACACGCCTGTCCGGTCTCGGCGAGACGCTGGTCGTTGCCAATGATGGTATCGTGACCGAGGATGCCCGCTCGGCCTTCGAGGAGGCGGTGCGGCTGGAGCCGGGCGATGTGCGCGCACGTTTTTACGTCGGCGTCGGGCTGGAGCAGACCGGTAAGGCTGACGAAGCCAGGGCCATATTCGAGCGAATTGCCGAGGGCTCGCCAGCCGATGCGCCCTGGATGGGGCTGATCAACGAGCATATCGCCAAGAATGGCGGCACGGCGTCTGCGGCACCTGTTGCGCCGCCGTCTCCGGGAGGTCCGAGCACCGACGATGTGGCGGCAGCCGAAAGCATGTCGCAGGGTGATCGCCAGGACATGATCCGCGGCATGGTCGACAGCCTCGCATCGAAGCTCGGAGAGGATCCGAACAATATCGAAGGCTGGCTGAGGCTGGTAAGATCCTACATGGTGCTTGGCGACAGGGACAAGGCACAAGCCGCCTTGAAGACCGGGCTGGGGCATTTCCCTGCCGAAGGTAATGAGGGTCGGCAACTTGTCGCGCTTGCAAAGGAAATAGGACTGTCGGCCGAAGGTGCGGCAAATCCGGGAGTAACCCCCAATCTGGGAGCAACCCAATGACGCGCAAACAGAAACGGTTGGCTGTGATTGCCGGCGGCATGAGCTTCATCATCGTCGCCGTGTTCCTCGTGATGTTCGCCTTCTCCCAGTCCGTCGCCTATTTCTTCATGCCGGGCGATCTGGCCACGGCCAATCTGCAGCCCGGCACCCGCATCCGTCTCGGCGGACTTGTCGAGGCAGGCTCGGTGAAGCGCGGCCAGGGCTCGATGGTGAGCTTCGTCGTGACCGACGGCAACGCGACCGTACCCGTAAGCTATACCGGTCTTCTGCCGGATCTGTTTCGCGAGGGCCAGGGTGTCGTGACCGAAGGTTCCTTCGATGCCGCGACCCACGCTTTCGTGGCCGACAGCGTGCTTGCCAAGCATGACGAGAACTACATGCCGAAGGAAGTTGCCGACCGGCTGAAAAAGGACGGCGTTTGGGAAGACGGGACCGGAAACGGTATGGCGCCGGCCAGGGCCGGAACCCAGGATCCGGCCAAGCCTGAGGCGAAAGACCCGAATGGGCAGGTCGTCGGGAGCACTACACGATGATCGTCGAGATTGGCCATTTCGCGCTGGTACTGGCGCTCGCGACCGCGATCATCGTCTCGGTCCTTCCGGTAATCGGCGTCTATCGGCGCGATGCCGCCATGATGGCGTTGGCGACGACCGGTTCGCTCGTCATGTTCGGCCTTGTGGCGCTTTCCTTCGCGGCGCTGACCTGGGCTTATGTGGTTTCCGATTTTTCGGTGAAGAACGTCTGGGAGAATTCCCATTCGCTGATGCCGCTGATCTACAAATATTCGGGCGTATGGGGCAATCACGAAGGCTCGATGATGCTCTGGCTGCTGATCCTCGTGTTCTTCAGCGCGCTGGTCGCCGTCTGCGGCCGAAACATTCCCGAGACTTTGAAAGCCAACGTGCTGGCGGTTCAGGCCTGGATCAGCCTTGCTTTTCTGCTCTTCATCCTTCTTACCTCCAATCCGTTCCTGCGTCTTGATCCGGCACCGGCCGAAGGTCGGGATCTCAACCCGATCCTGCAGGATTTCGGCCTCGCGATCCATCCGCCGCTTCTCTATCTCGGTTATGTCGGCTTCTCCGTCTGCTTCTCCTTTGCTGTAGCCGCGCTGATGGAAGGCCGGATCGATGCGGCCTGGGCGCGCTGGGTGCGGCCCTGGACGCTTGCTGCCTGGACATTTCTGACAGCCGGCATCGCCATGGGCTCGTACTGGGCCTATTACGAACTTGGCTGGGGTGGATGGTGGTTCTGGGACCCGGTTGAAAACGCCTCCTTCATGCCATGGCTCGCCGGCACGGCGCTTCTGCATTCGGCGCTCGTGATGGAAAAGCGCGAGGCGCTGAAGATCTGGACCGTGCTTCTGGCGATCATGACCTTCTCGCTGTCGATGCTCGGGACCTTCCTTGTGCGCTCCGGCGTCCTGACCTCGGTCCATGCCTTCGCCACGGACCCGTCGCGCGGTATCTTCATCCTTTGCATCCTGGCAATCTTTATCGGCGGGGCGTTCACGCTGTTTGCATGGCGCGCGCCGACACTGAAGGCAGGTGGCCTGTTCGCGCCGATTTCGCGTGAGGGTGCGCTGGTCCTGAACAACCTGATTCTGACGGTATCCACTGCGACCGTTCTGACCGGCACACTCTATCCGCTCGTGCTGGAAACCCTGACGGGCGAAAAGATTTCGGTCGGCGCGCCTTTCTTCAACATGACCTTCGGCCTGTTGATGTTGCCGCTTCTGATCGCTGTTCCCTTCGGTCCGTTGCTTGCCTGGAAACGCGGCGATCTCCTGGGGGCGATGCAGCGGCTGTGGATGTTTGCCGGTCTCGCGCTGCTTGCCGGTTTGCTGCTCTGGTATGTGCAGAACGGTGGGCCGGTGCTGGCGATCTTCGGTCTTGCGATCGGCTGTTGGGGCATGTTCGGGGCGGTCGCCGATCTCTGGTATCGCGGCAATTTCGGCAAGCTGCCGGTGATGACCTCGCTCCATCGTCTCAAAGGCTTGCCGCGGTCGGCCTGGGGGACTGCGATTGCCCATTTCGGTCTCGGCGTGACGGTGATCGGTATTGTCGCTGCCTCGGCTTTCAACACCGAACATGTTGTCGAGATGAAGCAGGGGCAGACGGCGCAGGCAGGTGGTTATTCGCTCACTTTCGATGGTTTCCGCGAAGCCGTTGGTCCGAATTTCACCGAGGAGCGTGGTCATTTCACCGTGAGTTCCGGCGGTGCGGTCGTCGCCGATGTCTGGTCGTCCAAGCGGCTTTACACGGCGCGCCGCATGCCGACGACCGAAGCCGGCATCCTCACCTTCGGCCTCAGCCAGCTTTACGTATCTCTCGGTGACCCGATGGATGGCGGCGGCATCGTCGTGCGCATCTGGTGGAAGCCGCTGATCCTCTGCATCTGGGGCGGTTGCCTGATCATGATGATCGGTGGCTTCGTGTCTCTGTCGGACCGACGACTGCGCGTCGGCGCGCCGTCGAGGAAGGCCAAGCCGGTGAAGGCTGTGATGGAGCCGGCGGAATGATGAGCTTCGTTCACCGACTGGGACACCCCCCTCTGGCCTGCCGGCCATTTTCCCCACAAGGGGGGAGATCACAAGTGGCGAGACTTTTGCCCGGATCGTGGGTGTCGGGCCTTGTCGGCAGCCTCAAGCTTGATTGGCGCAGATCGGTACGCCCAGCTGATCTCCCCCCTCGTGGGAGAGATGCCCGGCAGGACAGAGGGGGGCGGGTTGCGCTGGTTTTCGCCTTGCTTATCGCATTCCTCACTCCCATCCAGGCCCTTGCCGTCAACCCCGACGAGGTGCTATCCGACCCCGTACTTGAACAGCGTGCGCGGCAGATTTCGGCGCAGTTGCGCTGCATGGTCTGCCAGAACCAGTCGATCGACGATTCGAACGCGGAGCTGGCCAAGGACTTGCGCGTGCTGGTGCGCCAGCGGCTGACGGATGGCGATACGGACGGCCAGGTGATTGACTATGTCGTATCGCGTTACGGTGAATTCGTTCTCCTCAATCCGCGTCTCAGCACCAAGACGATCATCCTCTGGGCCATGCCCATCGGACTTTTGATCGTGGGTATTTTCGCCCTCATCATTTTTGTGAGGAGCAGACCGACTCGCCGTCCTGCCGAAGTGTTAAGTGCCGAAGAAAAGGCGAAAATCGACGAATTGCTCGGCCAATAGGCTTTGCGCCATGGGTCGAATGTTTCGAAATATTACGAACATTTCATGCTCTAGCCACCTGCAGTTAAGGTGACGGCGCCTATATCTCGGTCATCGAACAACGCCGATCCCACCATGGGCACCCCAAGGGTTAATCGGCCAGATTGAGTGACGAAGAGAAGAAGGTAGCTTTCACCATGAGCATTGGACGCCCCTCCCTTAAGACAGTGCTGAAGACCTCGACCGTTGCCGGCCTCGCTGCCGTCATGCTGTCCACCGGCATCCCGGCGCAGGTCATGTCCTCGTTTGCCGCACCGGTCTCCGTGACCGCGCCGCAGGCACCGAGCTTTGCGGATGTCGTATCCGCGGTTTCCCCCGCCGTGGTTTCCGTTCGCGTCCAGTCCGACGCCCAGCCGGTTTCCGACGACAACAGCAATTTCTCCTTCAATTTCGGTGGGCGCGGTCTGGACCAGCTGCCGGATGATCATCCGCTGAAGCGCTTCTTCAAGGAATTCGGCGGTCAGGGTGGCCCTGGTGGCCCAGGTGCGGGTCCGCGTGACCGGGCAGAGCGTGGCGGTCCAGGTCGGCCAGGTCGGCCGCATCAGCTGCGCCCGACGGCCCAGGGCTCCGGCTTCTTCATCTCCGAAGACGGTTACATCGTCACCAACAACCACGTCGTTTCCGACGGCCAGGCCTATACGGTCGTGCTGGATGACGGCACCGAGCTCGACGCCAAACTGGTCGGCAAGGACAGCCGTACCGACCTCGCTCTCCTGAAGGTCGATGTACCTGCCCGCAAGTTCACCTATGTCTCCTTTGCCGATGACAGCAAGGTGCGCGTCGGTGACTGGGTCGTTGCCGTCGGTAACCCGTTCGGCCTTGGTGGTACCGTGACCGCCGGTATCGTTTCGGCCCGCGGCCGTGACATCGGCTCCGGTCCCTATGACGATTACATCCAGGTCGATGCCGCCGTGAACCGCGGTAACTCGGGCGGTCCGACCTTCAACCTGAACGGTGAGGTTGTCGGCATCAATACCGCGATCTTCTCGCCGTCGGGCGGCAATGTCGGCATCGCCTTCGCCATTCCTGCTTCCACTGCCAAGGACGTGATCGCCGACCTGATGAAGGATGGCAAGGTCGAGCGTGGTTGGCTCGGTGTGCAGATCCAGCCGGTAACGCAGGACATCGCCGACTCGCTCGGTCTGAAGGAAGCCTCCGGTGCGCTCGTCGTGGCGCCGCAGGAAGGGTCGCCGGGCCAGAAGGCCGGCATCAAGCAGGGTGATATCGTCCAAGCGATCAATGGCCAGCCGATCAAGGATGCCCGTGATCTAGCCCGCCGTGTCGCAGCCTTTGCCCCTAACACCAAGGTCGATGTCGACCTGTGGCGCGACGGCAAGAAGCAGATCATTCCGGTAACGCTCGGCAACATGGCAAGCGATGAGGCGGCTTCCTCCGAACCCACGCAGCCGGATGATCCGGCACCTGCAAGCGAGCAGGCGCTGGCAAGCCTCGGCATCACCGTTGCTCCGGCCGAAGACGGTTCCGGCCTTGCCGTGACCGATGTCGATCCGGATAGCGAAGCGGCCGCTCGTGGCCTGAAGAACGGCGAGAAGATTCTCTCGGTCAACAACAGGAAGGTCGAGAGCGCCGCTGATATCGGCAAGGTTCTCGACCAGGCCAAGAAGGACGGACGCACCCGTGCGCTCTTCCAGGTCGAGGCCAACGGTTCGAGTCGCTTCGTGGCTCTGCCGATCAATGAAGGCTGATGCCCGGTAAACCATCTGAGTGACGCTGCGGTTGTGGCACCTCCAGGCCCAGCCGCAGTATCCACCTCATCAAGGGGCGCCGCCGGAAACGTCGGCGCCCTTCTTGTAACGGAGATCATCATGCAGACCCCGTCGTTTTCCTCGGTGAAGACAGAAGATTCCGATAGTGCAAATGTTTCCGCCGAGGCTATTGTCCCGCACATGAAGATTCTGGTTATCGAAGACGATCTCGAGGCGGCAGCCTACATGACCAAGGCCTTTCGTGAGGCCGGCATCATAGTGGACCACGCCAGCGATGGTGAGAGCGGCCTGTTCATGGGCTCGGAGAATTCCTACGACGTGATGGTCATCGACCGCATGTTGCCGCGCCGCGATGGCCTGTCTGTCATCAGCGAGTTACGCAAGCGCGGCATCAATGCCCCGGTGCTGATCCTGTCAGCACTTGGCCAGGTGGATGACCGCGTGACCGGCTTGCGCGCCGGCGGCGACGATTACCTGCCTAAACCCTATGCCTTTTCCGAACTGCTGGCGCGTGTCGAAGTGCTTGGCCGTCGCAAGGGTACGCCGGAACAGGACATGGTCTATCGCGTCGGTGACCTGGAACTCGATCGCCTGTCACACGAGGTGAAGCGGGCCGGCAAGGATGTCCTGCTGCAGCCGCGCGAATTCCGCCTGCTCGAATATCTTATGAAGAATGCCGGGCAGGTCGTGACCCGCACCATGCTGCTGGAAAACGTCTGGGACTACCACTTCGATCCGCAGACGAACGTCATCGACGTCCATGTCTCGCGCCTGCGCTCCAAGATCGAGAAGGATTTTGACAAGCCTCTCCTGAAGACCATTCGCGGCGCCGGCTACATGATCAAGGACGAGGGGTAATGCTCTCCCGCATCGTCAAGCGTGCCCGCCTCATGTTCCGTTCGACGGCCGTGAGGCTGTCGGCGCTATATATCCTGCTGTTTGCGATCTGTGCGGCGTTTCTCGTCATCTATGTCACTGCGCTTTCAGAAAAGACCCTTGTCCAGCAGACCCGCCAGGCGATCGAGGAAGAGGTGGCCGATATCCAGCGCGCCTATAATCGCGGTGGTGTGAACCTGCTCTTGCGGATCATGGAGCGGCGTGCCCGCCAGCCGGGCGCGAACCTCTATGTGATCGCCGGGCCGAATGGCGAGATGCTGGCCGGTAATGTCTCCTCCGTTCAGCCGGGTGTGATGGACAAGGAAGGCTGGACGAGCCTGCCGTTTTCCTACGAGCCTTATGCCGAGGTCGGCGATCAGCGGCGACACCTCGCGATTGCCAACGTGCTTCGCATCGACAACGGATTGCGAGTGATGATCGGCCGCGATCTGGGTGACCCGAGCCGCTTCCGTTACATCGTGCGGCAGGCTCTGATGGTGGCGCTGGCGATCATGGGTCTCGGCGCGCTCGTCATCTGGTTCGGCATCGGCCGCAATGCGCTGAAGCGCATCGACCGCATGTCGGCAGCGAGTCGCAAGATCATGGCGGGCGATCTTTCGCAGCGGCTTCCCGTGGGGCGCTCCGGCGACGAGTTCGACCGTCTTTCGGGCTCTCTGAATGCCATGCTCGGCCGGATCGAAAAGCTGAACGAGGGGTTGCGGCAGGTTTCCGACAATATCGCCCACGACCTGAAGACGCCGTTGACGCGTCTGCGCAACAAGGCGGCCGATGCACTTGCCGAGGACCGTGAGGAGGCGCGCAAGGCGGCACTGGAGGGCATCATTGCCGAATCCGACCAGTTGATCCGTACGTTCAACGCGCTGCTGATGATCTCCCGCGTAGAGGCGGGGTCGATGGCGGCTGAAATGTCGAATGTCGACCTGTCTGCCGTCTCGGCCGACAGCGCCGAGCTTTATGAGCCGGTGGCGGAGGAGGCGGGGATAACGCTGACGACCGAGATCGATCCGGGCATTGCCGTCAACGGCAATCGCGAACTGATCGGCCAGGCGATATTCAACCTGCTCGACAACGCGATCAAATATGCAGCCGAAGGCAGCGAGACGCCGCTGATCCGGGTGAAACTGTCGTCTGCTGAAGGTGAGGTGAGGCTTGCCGTCAGCGACAACGGTCCGGGCGTGCCGGCCGACAAGTACGCCGAGGTGACGAAGCGCTTCTTCCGCCTCGATGCCAGCCGTTCAAAGCCGGGTACCGGCCTCGGCCTGTCGCTGGTCGAGGCGGTGATGGAACTGCATGGTGGCCGCCTGGAACTATCGGCCACCGACGAGACGAAGACGGATGCGCCGGGCCTGACGATCACTATGGTCTTTCCTGTGCCAAAGCCCTAAGTCGGAGACAGGGAAGAAACAGGGAGAGGTCCAGTGTCGAAGACCGGAAAACGGCTCGATATGGTGGCGGGGGACGTCATTCGTCCGTTGAACCAGGCAGAGGCCAAGGCGGCGCTCGGTGCGTTGAAGGATATCGGCAAAACCGAGCCTGCCGTCGCCGCGCTGATCAAGCAGGATGGGCCGGTCAAGGATTTTCTCGTCGCTGCCTTTTCGCTCTCCCCCTATCTGCGCGATACCGCAAGCGTGACGCCGAAACTCGTTGCCGATGCAATCCTCGAGCCGCTTGAAACTGGGCTATCGTCGCTGATCGACAAGGCGCGCAATGCCTGGCGGCCGGCAGAGGGAAAAATCCCCTCCGAGGGCGAGGTGATGACCGCCTTGCGGTCGGCCAAGCGTGCCTTCAGCTTCATTTTGGCGCTGGCCGATCTTGCCCGTATTTTCAGCGCAAAAGAAACAACGCGGTGGCTGAGCGAATTTGCCGAGGCTTGCGTTGCGTCCACGGTCGATCATCTTCTGCGGGCGACCCATGAAGGCGGCAAGCTGAAGCTGGTCGATCCCGATGAGCCAAGCCGCGGTTCGGGCCTTATCGTGCTCGGCATGGGCAAGCTCGGCGGGCGGGAGCTCAACTATTCCTCCGATATCGATATCGTCGTCTTCTTCGATCCGGAGGCGGGTATTCTGTCCGATCCACTGGATGCGTCGGAAATCTATGGCCGGATGATGCGCCGGCTGATCCGTATCCTGCAGGACCGCACGGCCGACGGTTATGTCTTCCGCACCGATCTCAGGCTTCGGCCCGACCCCGGCTCGACGCCGCTTGCCGTCTCCATGGACGCAGGCCTGATCTATTACGAGGGCAGGGGGCAGAACTGGGAACGGGCGGCCTATATCAAGGCGCGCCCGGTTGCTGGCGACATTGCCGCTGGCGACAATTTCCTTAAACTGCTGACGCCTTTCGTTTTCCGCAAATATCTCGATTACGCGGCGATCGCCGATATCCATTCGATCAAGCGGCAGATCCATGTTCACAAAGGGCATGGCGCGATCGCGGTGAAGGGCCATGACGTCAAGCTCGGTCGCGGCGGTATCCGCGAGATCGAGTTTTTCGCCCAGACGCAGCAGTTGATTGCCGGCGGCCGCATGCCGGCCTTGAGAAGCCGCGAGACGGAAACGGCGCTGCAGGCGCTCGCCGATGCCAAGTGGATCAAGCCGGAAATCACGACCGCCTTGACCGAGGCCTACTGGTTCCTGCGCGATGTCGAGCACCGTATCCAGATGGTGCATGACGAGCAGACGCACCGGCTGCCGGACAGCAATGCGGAACTCAAACGCATCGCCTTCATGCTCGGCTTTGCCGATGTCCCGAGCTTCTCCGCGCGGCTGGAGAGCATCCTGAAAACTGTCGAGAGGCGTTATTCGAGGCTTTTCGAGCAGGAGGAAGGATTGTCTGCCAAAGGGGGAAAGCACGAGGGGAACCTCGTCTTCACCGGGCAGAAGGACGATCCCGACACCCTGAAGACGCTTGCCGAACTGGGATATGAACGCCCGGCCGACATGTCGAGGATGATCCGCACCTGGCATTCCGGCCGTTATCGTGCGACGCAATCGGTGGAGGCCCGCGAGCGGCTGACCGAGATGATGCCGGCGCTGTTGAAGGCTTTCGGCGAGAGCCGGCGTGCCGATGAGGCGCTCTTGCGCTTCGACAGCTTTCTGAAGGCGCTTCCTGCCGGCATCCAGCTCTTCGCGCTGATCGGCAAGAACCCGCGGCTTCTGTCGCTCATCGTCACCATCATGGCCTCTGCGCCGCGTCTGGCGGATATCATCGCCTCCAAGCCGCATGTCTTCGATGGCATGCTGGACCCCGGCCTGATGTCACAGGTACCCACCCGAGACTATCTGTCAAAGCGGCTGGACACGTTCCTTTCCGGCTCGCGCCATTATGAGGATCGGCTGGACCGGTTGCGCATCTTTGCCGCCGAACAGCGCTTCCTGATCGGTATTCGCCTGCTGACCGGCGTGATCTCCGGCGATGATGCCGGCCGTGCCTTCACCCACCTGGCCGATCTGTTGATCGACGCGGCTTTGCAGGCGGTCATCGGTGAGATCGAGGCGGCGCATGGCACCTATCCGGGCGGCCGCGTGACCGTCATGGGCATGGGCAAGCTCGGCTCCTTTGAGCTGACGGCGGGATCGGATGTCGATCTTATTCTCCTCTACGACTACGACAGTGAAGCCTTCGAGAGCACCGGTCCAAAACCGCTCGATGTGCAGCGCTATTTCACCCGTCTGACGCAGAGATTGATCGCAGCGCTTTCCGCGCCGATGGCGGAAGGCGTGATCTTCGAGGTGGACCTTCGACTGCGGCCCTCCGGCAACAAGGGGCCGGTCGCCTCCCGCATCACCGCCTTCGGCAAATACCAGCGCGACGAGGCCTGGACCTGGGAGCATATGGCGCTGACCCGCGCACGGATCGTCTGTGGCGACGAGAGCCTTGCCGCTGAGGCGAAAGCGATCATCCGTGAAGTTCTGTCAACCAAGTCCGATGCAAACAAGATCACCAATGATGTGGCCGAGATGCGGGCCCTGATCGAAGAGGAAAAGCCGCCGCGCGATATCTGGGATCTCAAGCTCGTTCCGGGCGGGCTGATCGATATCGAGTTCATCGCCCAATATCTGCGGCTGATGGCGCCGCTACGGACAAGCGACAAGGATCGCGCTGTCGATACCTATGGCCTGTCGACAGCGGAAGCTCTGAAGGTTCTCGGCGATGACCTGCCGGCACGCGCCGATCTCGATGCCTGCCGTGAAGCCTTGCGCCTGTTTACCGAGCTCTCCCAGATCATCCGTCTCTGCGTCGAAGGCGATTTCGATGCCAAGGATGCGCCCACCGGTCTCGTCGAGCGGATCTGCCGCGCCGGCGACTGCCCGGATCTGCGCTCGCTGGAGGGGGAAGTGAAGCGGTCGGCGCAGGAGGTAAGAGGCGTGTTCAAGCGAGTAGTTGGAGAAAAGTAACGGCTTACTTCATCAGCGCTAGCACGCTTGCGGTTGCCGCTATTGAAGCGAGGACCACACCAAGCACGACGCAGACCATATTGATGATCCACCCCTGATCCGGCTTGGAATCGAGTTTCGTATCCATTTGAGCCAATTGCCTCCGGATCGAGTCCAGACTGGATCTCGTGTCTTCGGCAGAAGCTTCAAGTTTGGTGATACGGGTTTCCATGTCGGTAAACATACCTCCACCATCGCCCGATTTCAATAAATCCTGATCCTTTGGCTTGGAGACACCGGTCGCAGACACGGCACTTGTTCCTTCGCTCGGAAGAGCGAAATGACAAGCGTGTTAGATGAAATCAATTGCAATCGAAGATTGTTTTTAATGCGTCTCACGCCGCCTTCTTGCGCGTCTCGACAAAAGGCCGGTCCGGGATGAATAGCGTTACGGCCGTGCCTTTGCCCATTTTCGAGCGGATGCGCATCTTTCCGCCATGCAGCGCTACCAGCGAGCGGGATATCGCAAGTCCGAGACCCGATCCGCCCTTGCTCTTGGCATACTGGCTCTGCACCTGTTCGAAGGGCTGGCCGATCTTCGGCATTGCGTCCTTCGGGATGCCGATGCCGCTGTCGGCGATCGTCAGCATCAGGCCTTTGTCCATCCTGTGAGCACGCAACTCGATCCTGCCGCCCTCGTCGGTGAATTTCACCGCATTGGAGAGGAGATTGAGCATCACCTGCTTCAGCGCCCGCCGGTCGCCGATCATGTCGAGCGCTTCCGGCAGTTGCTGACGGATTGTGATATGCTTGTCCTGTGCCGGGATGGAGGTCAGGCGCAGGCTTTCCTCGATCAGGGGGACGAGATCGATCTTGTCCGACTGGATGCGCATATGCCCGGCCTCGATCTTCGACATGTCGAGGATGTCGTTGATGACGTTCAGGAGATGCTTGCCGCTGTCGTGGATATCCTTGGAATATTCGCCGTATTTCGGTGAGCCAAGCGGTCCGAACATGCCGTTCATCAGGATTTCCGAGAAACCGAGAATGGCGTTGAGCGGCGTGCGCAACTCGTGGCTCATATTGGCGAGAAATTCCGACTTCGCCTGGTTGGCAGCCTCCGCACGTTCCTTCTCGGACTGATAATTGGCATTGGCGACGGAAAGCTCGGCCTTCTGCTTTTCCAGTGTCTTCTGGGAGGCGGAAAGGTCGCCGATCGTCGCCATCAGACGGCGCTCGCTGTGGCGCAGGCGGTCCTGGTGACGCTTGAGAAGGGTGATGTCGGTGCCGACCGAGACCGTACCGCCATCGCGGGTGCGGCGCTCGTTGATCTGCAGCCAGCGTTCGTCGGCAAGCTGCACTTCCGTCGTGCGTGAGAAACCGCTGCCGTCCGCATCCGCGACACGACGCTCGATCACCGGTCGAGCCGCCGCGGCATTGACTTTCGCACGCTCGGTACCCGGAACCAGAACGCTGGCCGGAAGTCCGTAAGCCTCCTGGAAATGGGCGTTGCACATGACGAGACGATCGTTCTTGTCCCACAACACGAAGGCTTCGGATGTGCATTCGATCGCGTCGGCGAGGCGCTGGTCGGCCTCGGCATAGCGTTGGGCCAGACGGTGCTGTTCGGTAACGTCCATGGCAATGCCGATCACATGCATGCGGCCGTTGAAATTGCGGATGACCTGCGCCCTGGCGCGCAGCCAGACATAGTGCCCCGCCGCATGGCGCATGCGAAACACCTGGTCGACCTGCTTGGCATTACCGCGACCGATGGCGCGGGCGAGCGCATAGATATTGCCGTCGGACGGATGCATCATCCGGGCTGCATCGGAAAACGAGATGACGCTGCCGGTCGCCGGCAGGCCGAGCATCTCGTACATCGATCCCGACCAGAAAAGCCGGCGGTTGGCGACGTCGAAATCCCACAATCCGCAACGCCCGCGAGACAGGGCTGCCTCGATCCGCAGGTTCGATTCCGCGAAGATGTCGTCGGCATCGCGGGCGCGCTTCACCTGCGTGTAATAGGCATAGAGGACGACGAGCAGGATGGCCGAGATGCCGGTGAAAAGCGTGACGTTGAGCGAAATCTCGCCGCGCAGGAAGCGGTTGGATGTGTCGAGCGAATGCGCCGAGACGATAAGGGCACCCTCGTCGCCGATCGGCTGGATCGCCGCATAATGCGGAATATCGCCGAGATAGGTCTCGATCACGCCGCCGACACGGCGAAGCGTTGCGGTCTCCGGCAGAAGTGCTGCAAGGCGGCGGCCGATATAGGCGGAGGACACGCCCTTCGTACCGCCAAAGACAACCCCGGACTTGTCGATGAAAAGGGTGAAGGAGCCATGAGGCTGCGGATCGGACGACAGGTAGGATGAAAGCCGTTCCTCGGCAGCGGCCCGGTCGGCGGCGCTGAACAAGGTTTCCTGGCCGGCGAACACTGCCTTGGCCGTTGCCGCCATCAGCGCGGTCGATTGCCGCGCGGCATCTTCCATGCGGCTGTTTTCGCCCATGATGCCGAGAATGCGTGACGCGGCCACCACCATGAGGAATGCGATGATGAGCAGTGGAATGGACCGCTTGAGCACCAGCTCCACCCGCGGGACCTGACGCGCGATCGGCTTGACCGCGAAATTGCTGTCGCCCGCGCATGCCTTGTCCAGGCCCGAAACCTTCGGAAATTTGGGGCGCAGCCAAGCGCCGGCCGCGGTTGCCCGCTGCACGTCCGATACCGTGTTCATCTAGTCCCTCGTGATGATCCGGTACGCCGCCCGTCCGAATCTACCCTAATGAATCATAGAGTGATTCTTCGTGTCCAGAGGGTTGGTAATATTTTGTTAACCATATGAAATACGCTGGAATTTGCCGGTTTTCCTGTCGCAAATCAGCAGCGGCCTGTGTCGAAATTCGAATGCGAGATTTCTCGGCACGTCAAGCAAACTGTTTCAAAATGTGTCAATCGCCGCCAAAAATGTGGCAGGCCTTGGAGATGTTACCCGCGGTGCCGGAATGCCGCGGGTAAAAAAGGTCGTCAGTCTTTCAGCATGCGCTCGACGATGTCGCCGACATCCGTCGAAAGGCCGGATGCTTTTGCGATCTTCGAAAGCGCCAGCCGCGCCTGTTCCGCACGTACAGGCTCAAGCGACCGCCAGGAGCGCATCGAGGTAAGGATGCGTGCGGCGAGCTGCGGGTTTTTCGGGTCGATTGCGAGGATCTGGTCGGCGAGGAAGTCATAGCCCTTGCCGTCGACACGGTTGAAACCGGTCGGATTGCCGAAGGCGAACGTGCCGATAAGCGAACGGACGCGGTTCGGATTGCCTGCGGCGTATCGCGGGTTTTCCATCAGCGCCTTGACCCGTTCGAGCGCATCGACGCCCGGGATCGTTGCCTGGATGGAGAACCACTTGTCGATGACGAGAGGATTGCCGTCGAAGCGGGTAAGGAAGCTGGCAAGTGCCGCGGTTGCTTCCGATGCATCCGGGAAGCGATGAGCAAGCAGCGTCAGCGACTGCGCAAGGTCCGTCATGTTGTCGGCGGCGGCAAAGGCTTCAGCTGCACGCTGCGGGCTGTTTTCAGCATACATGAGATAGGAGAGGGCGACGCCACGGAGCGAGCGCTTGCCGGCATCTTCGGCCTCCGGCGAATAGGTGCCTTCGACCTTCATCTCGCTATACAGGCGGACGAAGATTTCCTCTCCGGCCTTGGCGATTGCCGCATGCACCGCCTTGCGGCCCGCATGGATCGCGTCGGGGTCGTTGTTGCCGCCGAGCGCGCGGGCAATGTCGGCCTCGCTCGGCAGGTTCAGCGCCTGCGCCCGGAAGGCGGGTTCGAGCGATGTGTCGCCGGCGCATTCCAGGAGAGCGGCAACGAATGCCGGATCGCAGGTGATGTCCTTGCCATCAAGCGCATCGCGGGCCGCCTGGGTCAGGTTCGGCATGGCGAGATCGGTCAGTGCCTGCCAGCGCGAGAAGAGATCGCTGTCATGGCGGGCGATATGGACGAGATCTTCCGACGACTGGTCGAAGGCCAGATTGACCGGCGCCGAGAAGGACCGGTTGAGCGACAGGACCGGACGCGAGGAAATGCCGGAGAAGGTGAAGATCTGGCTGCGTTCGGTAAGATGCAGCACGTCACCCGTCACCTCGCCGCCGGCAACCGAGGTTGGTTCTGCAATCGAGCCATTGTCGAGGATCAGCGCGAAGGAGAGCGGGATATGCAGCGGCTCCTTGTTGAGCTGGCCGGGCGTTGCCGGTGTCGTCTGCTCGAGCGAAAGCGTGAACGTGCCGGCGGCGCTGTCATAGGCGCCAGAGGCGCTGACGAGAGGCGTACCTGCCTGCACGTACCAGCGGAAGAACTGGCTGAGGTCGCGGGAGCTCGCGTCTTCGAAGCACTTCACATAGTCTTCCACGGTGACGGCCTGACCGTCATGGCGCTCGAAATAGAGATCCATGCCGCGGCGGAAATCGTCGCGCCCGAGAATGGTCGAGATCATTCCGGTGATCTCGGCGCCCTTTTCGTAGATCGTCATCGTGTAGAAGTTGTTGATCTCGCGATAGCTGTCCGGGCGCGGCGGATGCGCCAGCGGGCCGGCATCTTCCGGAAACTGGTCCGACTTCAGGTGGCGCACGTCGGCAATCCGCTTGACCGGGCGCGAGCGCATGTCGGAGGAGAATTCCTGGTCGCGATAAACCGTCAGGCCTTCCTTCAGGCAAAGCTGGAACCAGTCGCGGCAGGTGACGCGGTTGCCGGTCCAGTTATGGAAGTATTCGTGGCCGATAACGCGCTCGATATCGAGGTAATCTTTATCGG
>DLSX01000205.1:514-5820 GCA_002500765.1 Neorhizobium sp. UBA7851 | reverse complement strand
GCGGTCGCCGCCTGCGGACAGATGCACGGGACGGTGCTTGTCGACGATCGCGGCGAGCTGGTGCGCGAGACCGCGCCGCTTTGGAACGACAAGCGCACGGTCGATTACGTGACCGCCTTCGAAGCCGCAAATCGTCCCGACAGCTATCTTGCCGACTGCGCCAATCCGCCGACCCCGGCCTGGCCGGGCTTCAAGCTGCAATGGCTGCGCGACAACGATCACCCGGCCTATCAAACTGCCGCAGCCGTTCTGATGCCGAAGGACTATATCAATCTGCAGCTGACCGGCGAGATTGCCATGGATCGCGGCGACGGCGGCGCGAGCTTCCTGATGGATCCGCGCACCGGCGACTGGTCGCAGAAGATGGTTGGACTGCTCGGACTTGACCGGGCGAAACTGGTCCCGCTACGCAATCCGGTGGAGGTCCTCGGTTCGGTAACGGCACAGGCTGCCGTGGAGACCGGGCTTCTGAAAGGCACGCCGGTTCTGGTCGGCGGTGCCGATTATCCGGTCGCCCTCATCGGCTCGGGCGTATGCCGGCCGGGCGTCGGATCGGAGGTCATGGGGACTTCCGCCATCATCACCGCGATCTCCAGCCAGCCCCTGCTTGATCCTTCCGTCTGCAATGTCGGCACCGTCGAGGGCAATTGGGGTGCGTTCATGCTGCTGGAATCGGGCGGTGATGCGATGCGCTGGGCGCGCCGTGTCTTCCACGACAAGCAGTTTTCCTACGAGGACATTGTTGCAACGGCGGCGGAAGCGCCGGCCGGCTCCGAACGGCTGTTCTTCATGCCCTATCTTGCGGGAGAAAGACTGGGCGATCATCGCAATGCCCGGGCTCAGTATTTCGGGATCGGCGCCGGTCACGGTCTTGCGCATATGCACCGGTCGATCCTCGAAGGCGTCGCCTTTGCGGTAAAGCGGCACATCAATATTCTCGACCGGATTTCAGGCGCACCGCTGGAGCGGGTGATCGCCTCGGGTGGCGGCGCCAGGACGAAGCTTTGGCTGAAGATCAAGGCGAGCGTCTACGACATCCCGATCCTGGTGCCGCGCGAAGCGGAATGCGGATTGGTGGGCTGCGCCATCATGGCCGCGACGGCCACCGGCCAGTTCTCGAGCCTGCAGGCGGCGGCCAATGCCTATGTCGTCTACGACGAGGAGATTCGGCCTGATCCCGCGTGGGCGGATATCTATCGCCCGATGCAGGGTTTCTTCGAAAAACTCTACCAGCAGAGCCAATCGCTTTACGATGACCTAGATCGGCTGCCGCAATGATGAAACGCGCCGTGCGTTTTGAAATGGACGGGACGCTTGTCGATGGCGAGCCGACCCGCATGACATGATGCAGACATCGGGCAACCACCTCGCTTCGATGCCGAAACACCCGCAAAGGAAATCGTCCATGTATCTCGATAGATTCAAGCTGACCGAGAAGATCGCCGTCGTGACGGGAGCTGCGCGCGGAATTGGCTATGCAGCCGTCGAAGCGCTTGCCGAAGCTGGCGCAACAGTCGTGCTGACCGACATGAATGCCGAGCTGCTCGACAAGGCCGTCCGCGAACTCGGCGCCAAGGGTTTCAAGGTCGAAGGAGAATTGCTCGACGTCACGGATGTCGACGGGGTCACGGCTGTCCACGACGCCATCCTGTCGCGGCACGGCCGTGTCGATGTGCTCGTCAACAATGCCGGGATCGCCATCAGCAACCATCCGGCCGAGACCATGGCGGACGAGATCTGGAACAAGGTGATCGACGTCAACCTGAACGGCGTCTTCTGGTGCTGCCGCGCTTTCGGCAAGACAATGCTAAAACAGGGCGCGGGCAGTATCGTCAATGTCGGCTCGATGTCCGGTTTCATCGTCAACCGGCCCCAGGAACAGGCGAATTACAACGCTTCCAAGGCGGCCGTGCATCACCTGACGAAATCGCTTGCCGCCGAATGGGGCGCAAGAGGTGTGCGCGTCAATTCCGTCGCGCCGACCTATATCGACACCGAGATGAACAAGTATGTCTATGACGATCCGGAAATGTACCGCCACTGGGTTGGCGGCACGCCGATGAACAGGCTCGGCCGCACCGACGAGGTCGCCTCCGTCATCCTTTTCCTNNGTTCCTTGCCAGCGAAGCGTCCAGCCTGATGACCGGCTCGATCGTGCTTGCCGACGGAGGGTATGTATGCTGGTGAGGACTTCAGCTGGTCGTGCCCGGGGCGCCCGGTTCCCCGGCCGCTATATCCAGTCCGCGGANNCGCCCCCCCCCACGCCGCGGTCCTGGTCGATCGCGGCATCTACGACATGCTGGCGGAGGTGCTCTCTGCAGCGCTTGATGGGCATGTCGAAGCCCGGTTGATCCGCCATGGCGGCGAGTGCTCCGAAAGCCAGATCGCAGCGCTTTCCGCGTTGGCACGCGAGGCCGCTGCCGACGTCGTGATCGGTGTCGGCGGCGGCAAGGCGCTTGATACTGCAAAGGCAGCGGCACGCGATCTTGGCCTGCCGGTCATCGTCTTTCCGACGATTGCGGCGTCGGACGCGCCCTGTAGCGCGCTTGCCGTCGTCTACAATGAGGATGGAACTGTTGCCTATGACACGTTCCTGCCGAGAAATCCCGATCTCGTTCTGGTCGATACGGCGCTGATTGCCAAGGCGCCGGCCCGTTTTCTCGCGGCTGGAATTGGCGATGCCCTTGCGACCTTTTACGAAGCGGATTCATGCCGCCGCAGCGGTGCATTCAACTGCATGAAGATGCCGGGCGTCAGTCTTGCCTTCGAGGTCGCGAGGGCCTGCCGTGACACGATCTTCGAATTCGGCGCTGCGGCGCTGGCGGATTGTGATGCCGCAGAAGCAAGTCCCGCGCTCGAGAGGGTGGTCGAGGCGAATATTCTCCTCTCAGGGATCGGCTTTGAATCCGGCGGTGTCGCGGCAGCCCACGCGATCCACCACGGACTTTGCGAACTCGAGGACGTTCACCACCATCTCCATGGCGAAAAAGTCGCGATCGGCGTTCTGGCGGGTCTCATCATGCACGGAAGGGAGGAAGAGTTCCTGAAAGTCCGGGACTTCTGCCGGTCGGTGCGCCTGCCGACGCGTCTTGCCGATATCGGCATTGTCGACGCCTCCGACGAGAAGCTCGCGATCGTTGCGAAACGCGCCTGCCGGCCCGGTGAAATCATTCACAACGAGCCCATTCCGATTAGCGAGGGAATGGTCGTCGCAGCCTTGAAGGCACTGATCTGAAAGCGTGATGGGAGGGAGACCATGCAGGAGATTTCGGCGTTCGGACCATTTTTGCACGGCAGGACCGTGGTTGTTTCCGGCGGAACGAGCGGGATCGGGTTCAGCGTTGCCGAGGGCTTCGCAAAGGCCGGTGCCAGCGTGATCGCCACCGGCAGTTCGCAGACGAGGCTGCAGGCGGCAAGTTCGGGAGCGGTCCCGGCCGGCCTTCGCTTCGAGCGGCTCGATGTTCGCGACGGTGACGCCGTCTCACTGTTCTTCGCCGGTCTCGACCGGCTCGACGTGCTGGTGAACTGCCAGGGGATCGCGCGGCCTGACGCCGAATGGGAGGAAGAGGTCTTTCTCGACGTCATGGATGTCAATCTCAACAGTGCCATGCGCCTGTCGCGCGCGGCTTTTCCGCTGCTGAAGGCGACCGGTGGCTGCATCGTCAACTTCGCCTCCATGCTGAGCTATCTCGCCGATGAGAGCGTGCCCTCCTACACTGCAAGCAAAACTGGCATCGTCGGGCTGACCCGCGCACTGGCACACAAATATGGCCGCAACGGCGTGCGGGTGAATGCCGTCGGACCCGGCTATCACAGGACGGAAATGACAAAGCCATTATGGTCGGTCGCGGAAAGCGAAAAGAAGATCGCGGATCGTTCCGCGCTCAAACGCTGGGGAACGACCGAGGATTTGGTCGGGCCGATCCTTTTTCTTTGCTCACCTGCCGCAGCCTTCGTGACTGGAGTTACCTTGCCGGTCGACGGCGGCTATCACTCCGGATGACCGAACCATATCGATCAAAGAAGAAGCATGCCTTTCCGGATGTTCGGCATCCTCCAAGCCGCCGATTCCATTCACATCAGGAGCTAGACGATGACCGAGAGCTCAGCCATGGTTGCTCGGTCGAATTTCCCTGACCTGCTACGAGAATGTCCTGCGGAATTCATCCATATGTGGACGGAGCTTTTGTTCCGCAGAGCGGCTTAGGAGAATGGGAGTCGCAGCTGGTTCTTCTAACAATTCCATCGAGATCATAGCGGTTGTCAGCGCCCTCCGGTGGATTGAAGCACATGCGAAGAAGCACGTCTCAGCTGCAAGAGCGATTCTTGGCACGTTATAGGGGGATGCCATTGATGGCGCTCGATAGGGCGAAGCAACGGCTGGAAGCGAGTTAACCGAAATCCGCATGCCGACAGCGATCGATCCCGAATGATGTCCTTTGGTGTCAGCTGGACGCATTACTGCAGCGGCATGACCTTGTGGCAGTTTATTGGTGCCGAGTACATAGTTGCAGCGAAGGAAACGAGCTCGCCCATCAACTCGCTTCGGAAGTGCTCCTGCTCTCGGTGGTCGACAGGGGGCCATGATCAGAAAAGACGCGCGCCCAATAGTCGATCTAGAACGCGAAGATGACTTTGCGAGACGCATTTTTTAATCACCGCCAATGGAGATCGCCAAGTGTCCGCGCGGTGGGGAGGTCTTGAAGGTGAAATCTGCGAGGGCCCAACACCGGCATTACTCGCCTTCCTGGTCGTTCGGGCAATAGCGTGACGCACGAGATCTCAATACTCTCCTCGCTTCCTTCTGATCTCTCTGAGCATCCTGAGATTCTCACGTGCTTGCTCGGCGTTGATGAGCGCCCTTTCCTGATTGATAAGCTGCTCGCGATCGCGGCGGTGCTGACGCATGTACATGCATCCGCTGTTATGACGGGCGTCAGAACACCGCTGCCTGTCGGTTTCATAGTCATTCTCGGCGGTCGTGCAGCCGGCGAGCGTGATGGCGATGAGACAACCTCCGCAGATCGACATCAAGGCCCTTGTCAAAGGTCTGGATTTCGTCATCATTTTTCAATGTCCTTTCAGTCGGTTCATCCGACAGGGGCGAACTCGCGCCGGCCTGACAGGCCGTGCGTTTGACGAGTCCGCGTCTGGGTGGGGTACGCAGTCGTCGGCGACAGCCGGACATGCGCGGTCGGGACTGCCAGCCGCGCCGTGACGCGCCCGGCAAGCCGGTGGCCTTAATCCTTGGCCTGCTTGTCCTGTGCTGCCTTCATCGCCATCGCGAGCTCCTCCTTCGAAACGAC
>DLSX01000205.1:0-504 GCA_002500765.1 Neorhizobium sp. UBA7851 | reverse complement strand
GCCGAATCCCGTGGCGAAAGCCTTGTTTTCGTCAGCCTCCTGCTTACTGATCCTTCCGTCCTTGTCGATGTCGAGCGTGTTGAAGGTCTGATTGAAGACTTTGATCTGCTGGGCGATCGCCTGTTCCATGAAAGCGTCGAATTCGTCGCGCGAGATCGAGCCGTCCTTGTCGGCATCGGCCCTGGCAAAGGCGGAGGCGATCTCGGTCTTGATCGCGGCTTCGGCGGATGGTGGGGTGTCGGTCTGGGCGTTGGCGAGGCCTGCTGGCAGAAGGCCTGCGATTGTAAGAGTGATGACCTTGATATCCATGTCTGCTCCTGTCGATTTCAGTACTGCTTGCGCGATCTCCACTCAGTCGCGCCGCCGATAGTCGTGATAACGCTGAGGACGGCCTCGGCCCTCATCGTGCCGCCAACCGTCACGATGCTCGTAGCGCCGCTCGCGCCGATGCTGGTCCCGGCTTACGGCAGCGCCGATCAGCCCACCGGCCACCGCACCACCGAT
>DLSX01000240.1:4999-24642 GCA_002500765.1 Neorhizobium sp. UBA7851 | reverse complement strand
TCAGCTTCGTCCTCGGCTTCGGCGTCAAGCTGAAACGGCGCTAGCGCTTCAGAACATCCTTCAACGTCTCGAAGATGCGCGGATCGAGCGTTTGCGAGACGTTGAAACGCATGCAGTTCCTTGCCGATTGCGACAGGCTGAAGGCGTTGCCCGGCGCGAGCACGATCTGCCTTTGCAGGCAGGCGCGCGCCACCTCGGCGGCATCCGTCTCGCCCGGCAGCCGGCACCATAAAAACATGCCGGATTGCGGCCGCAATACAGGCTCGATGCCGATAGTCGCGAGCCTGCCGGTCACCTCCGACATTGCCTTGGAAAGCCGCGCTCTCAGCGTATCGAGATGTTTGCGATATCCGCCGTCGGAAAGCACGCCATGCACGATCTCCTCGGTCATCCGTCCGCCGGCAAAGGATGTGGCGATCTTCAGGTCGGTCAGCCCCTCGATCCAGTCCGGCCTTGCCGCGATGAAGCCGCAACGCGCCGCAGCCGACAGCGTTTTCGAAAAACTGCCGATATGGATCACCCGCTCCAGCCCGTCGAAGGCGGCAAGCCTCGGTGCCGCAACCGTCTCGAAATCGGCAAAGATATCGTCCTCGACGATCGTCAGGTCGAATTCTTCGGCGATCTTCAGCACCCGATGCGCGGTGACGGGCGAAAGCACGGCACCCGTCGGATTATGGATCGCCGAATTGGTGATGTAGAGCCGTGGCCGATGCTCCGAAACGATGGCCGAAAACGCCGCAAGATCAGGCCCGTTCACTGTGTAGGGCACGCCGACGATCTTTGCCCGGTGTGCCCGCAACAGCGCATGGAAGTTGAAGTAACACGGGTCGTCGACCAGCACGGTATCACCCGGCTCGATCAGTAAGCGGCATAAGAGATCGATCGCCTGCGTGCCGGATTCCGTCAGCATGATCTTTTCCGGCGATGCCTCGATGCCGCGCTCGCCCATTCGCCGCGAGATCAGCCGACGAAGCGGCAAGAGGCCGAGCGGCGTCCCGTAATCCGCAAGCGAGGATGCGTCTGCGCGTGAAAAAGTCCTGAGCGCCTTGCGGATCGCCTCTTCCGGAAGCCATGACGGAGGCAGCCAGCCGCAACCCGGTTTCAGGCTGTTTTCGTCGCTCTCCAGCGATTGCCGCGAGATCCAGAACGGATCGACTGCCCGGTCGAGTTTCGGCCCGGCCTCGGCGGGCGAAAAGGGCGCCGCCTGATTGGCGACATAAAAGCCCGACCCCGGCCGCGAGACGATCGCACCCTCCGCCACCAGCCGCTCATAGGCATCGACGACGGTCGAGGTGGAGACGGAAAGCGTCGCCGAAAGCGAGCGCACCGACGGCAGCTTCGCCCCCGGCGTCAGCACTCGCCCGGCGATCCTCTGGCGGACAAAGCGCATTACCATCTCTGCCTTAGTCGGCGCCGATCCCATCGTCAGATCCATGCTCTTACCTCATCTGTACTGGTGTATGCGCCATAACAGTTTCGGATAATTGTATCAGACTGTTTCTGGCGAGACTATGGTTTCGGGAGGATAAGAACGATGCGTCTTGCCTCCTTCTCCCCGTCGTTACGGGTAGAAGGTCCGGAGCGTCAGCGAAGGGATGAGGGGCCGTCGCGGGCACAACGGAGGAAAGGTCCGCCCCTGATCCGCCTGCCGGCACCTTCTCCCCGCAGGCGGGGAGAAGGAAAGACGCAGTGGCGTTGCAACGAACTCGATATCGGCGCCCCGGGCCAATC
This sequence comes from Neorhizobium sp. UBA7851, assembly GCA_002500765.1. Classification (GTDB taxonomy): domain Bacteria; phylum Pseudomonadota; class Alphaproteobacteria; order Rhizobiales; family Rhizobiaceae; genus Neorhizobium. The sequence goes on along the minus strand of DLSX01000240.1, from coordinate 22,911 downwards.
GAAATACTGGAGAATGACATGGATCGTGGATTGTCGGGCTGGCTCAACGGTTTTATCGGCGTGCTGATCTTTTCCGGTTCGCTGCCGGCGACAAGGCTGGCGGTGATCGGTTTCGATCCGCTGTTCCTGACCGTTGCCCGCGGCACGATCGCCGGGCTTCTGTCGCTTCTCCTGCTTCTCGCTTTCCGCCAGAAGCGGCCGCAAAGCAGTGAGATCTTGTCGCTCGTGATCGTCGCCCTCGGCTGCGTTGTCGGCTTTCCGCTTCTGACGGCGCTGGCGCTGCAGCATATCTCGTCCGCCCATTCGGTCGTCTTCATCGGGCTTCTGCCGCTTGCTACCGCGATCTTCGGGGTCATTCGCGGCGGCGAGCGGCCAAAGCCTGCCTTCTGGTTTTTCGCCATCCTCGGAAGCGTGCTTGTCACCGGTTTCGCTCTGGCGCAGGGCGGAAGTGTCACGTCGATCGGCCTGTCCTTCGGTGACTGGCTGATGCTGGCGGCGATCATCGTCTGTGGGCTGGGTTATGCCGAAGGCGCTGCCCTGTCGAAAAGGCTGGGCGGCTGGCAGGTCATCTGCTGGGCGCTGGTCATCTCGCTGCCGGTCATGTTGGTCGGTGCGCTGGCGCTGATGCCGGAAAGTTTCGCAGGCATCGGCGGCCCGGCCTATGCTGGCCTAGCTTACGTCTCGCTCTTCTCGATGCTGATCGGCTTCATCTTCTGGTATCGCGGCCTCGCCCAGGGCGGCACGGCGACAGTCGGCCAGCTGCAGCTCATCCAGCCGTTTTTCGGCCTGGCGCTGGCAGCACTCCTGCTCGGCGAAACGGTGACATCATCCATGTTCATCGTCACCCTCGGCGTCATCCTCTGCGTCGCCGCGGCGAAGCGGTTTGCGCGGTAAGACTACAAGCGTTCAACAAGGATTTCGTCGCTGATGTTTTGGCCACGGCGAAACACACCGACGATGACGACGTCATTGCCCCGCACGATAAAGACGAGACTGATACTGTGCCGGTAGCCGATGATCCTTAGTCCTGGAATTAGGCTACTGCGCACGCTACCCCTTTCGGGAAATGTTTCCAGCGCTCGAATAAATGCTATCAACCCCACGAAGAAGCGGTCGGCAGTTCGCGATCCTGCAGCTGCCGCTATTTCGGAATAAATTCTATTGAGATCCAGTGTCGCATCGGAAAGATAGACGATGCGATGGCCCATTGTTTATTCGGCCTTTTCAGCGTTGCTTTTACGCATGGCCTCGAAACGGGCATGCACTTCTTCTGCGGGAATGACCTGAGAAGGATCCTTCATATACGCCTCATAGCGAGCGGGTAGTTCTTCCTCGATCCAGCGCTCCAAGGCATCTTCGTCTTCGAGCAATTTCAGCCCCGCGCGCACGACGTCGGCGGCATCCGTATAGTGTCCCGTTTCCAGCTGCTTACGGACGAATTCCTCGTCCTCTTTACCGAGCGCTACGTTGAGCATGGCTCTACCCTTTCGTTCCCGCCACTATGGTCCAGCTTTGGGTCAACCGCAACAAAAACGGCGCGCCCCAACCGGAGACGCGCCGCCTAAAAGCCCTTATCAGGCCTCCTCGAAAATTACCCCTTAAAGCGTCGCACCCAGCTTGCGCAGGTCGGCCAGGATCGGGGCCTTGGGCAGCCAGATCTTGTCGTAGTCGGCAATCACCTTGCCGGCGTCTGCCACCTGCACGTCCTTGACCGAGATGACCTTGCCGAACTCGTCGAGCAGCTTTGCCTCGTTGGTGACAGTCGCGTCGATCTGGGCGTCCAATGCTTCCTTGGTCAGCTTGGTGATCAGTTCGCGATCCGAAGCAGAGACGTCCTTCCAGACGCGGCCCGATGCCAGCGCCACGCAGGGCATGAAGATCGCGTTCATCTTCAGCATCGTCTTCGAAACCTTGTCAAAACGCTGGTTCCACGACAGGTCGAGATCGGCCTCGAGCCCGTCCACCTGGCCGTTCGACATGGCGTCGAAGACCTGCGGCGTCGGGATCGGGGTCGGGGCGGTGCCAAGCAGCTGGTAGAAGTCGCGATAGGCCGGCGTCGTGTTAATGCGAAGCTTCATGCCGTTCAGGTCGCTCAGCCCACCGATCTCCTTGGCGGTGAAGACGACACGCATCGTGGTGATACCCCAGGCGAGACCCAGTGTGCCGGTTTCCTTCGGCAGCACGTCGAGCATCTTCATCGCCAGCGGGTCACGCACGAGCTTGGCGACCTTTGCGGTGGAATCGACGACGTAGGGCGCGTTGATCGCTGCGATCGAGGGAATGCGCGAACCGAGTTCGGCGGTCATGATCCAGCCGAAATCGAGCGAGCCGGCCTGCATCTGCTGCATCATCACCGCTTCGGTGCCGAGCTGGTTTGCCGGGAAGACGGCGAGGTCGAGACGGCCCTTTGTCTCGGCCTTCAGCATCTCGCCGACTTTCAGCGCCGCATTGTTCCACGGATGGCCGGGCGGCGTGGTGATGCCGAGGCGGAAGGTTTTTGCCTCCTGGGCTCGGAGCACGTTCGGCATCGAAAGCGTGCCGGCGGCAATGGCACCGGCTGCCGCCATCGTTGAATTGCGGAGGAATGATCTGCGGGAAATGGTCATGGTCTAATCCTCTGGAGTTTTATTGTTGTGGTGGCAGTTATCTGACGAAGAAGGTCGAGATCGATGGGAAGATCGAAAGCAGTACGAGCAGCGCGCAGGAAGCGAAGAAGAAGGGCAGGGTGACGATGAACATCTTGCCCGGCTTCGCCCCCGTCACCGCCGAGGCGACGAAGAAGCACAGGCCGACCGGTGGCGACAGGAAGCCGAGCACCAGGTTGACTGTGACGACGACGCCGAAATGGATCGGGTCGATGCCGTAGACTTCGGTCGCGATCGGCAGCAGGATCGGAACCGTCATGATCAGCCCCGGCGCGCCGTCGATGACGGTGCCGATGACCAGCAGGATGACGTTGACCAGAAGCATGAAGGTGATCGGATCGGATGCGATCGTCTGCACCCAGGCAGCGACATTCTGCGGCACCATGCCGTAGACGAGAACCCAGGAGAACACGGCGGCGGCAGCGACGAGCAGAAGTACGACGGCGGAATAGACGCCGGCCTTCAAAAGCATCATCGGCAGGTCGGAGAATTTGAGGTCCCCGATCCAGTAGCGCCCGACGAGAACCGCCGCCACCACGCCGACGGCGGCCGCTTCCGTGGCATTTGCGATGCCCGCCATGATCGAGCCGACGATGATGATCGGGATGGACAGCGTCGGCAGCGCGCCGAGCACGATTTTGACACGTTGCTTCAGCGTCATCACGTCGCCGCGCGGATAGTCATAGACGAACCAGCCCATGCCGGCGATGACGATGCAGAAGATTGCGGTCAGAAGAATGCCGGGCAGCATGCCGGCGGTCAGCATGTCGCTGACCGGCACCTGCGCCAGCACCGAATAGACGACGAACATGATCGACGGCGGAATGATCGGCCCGAGCATGCCGGCATAGGCTGTAAGGCCGGCGGCAAACGTCTTGTCATAGCCCTTCTTCTCCATCTCCGGCACCATCATCTGCGCCATGATGGCGACCTGTGCGGTGGCCGAGCCGAGGATCGAGGAGACGAACATGTTGGCGATGAGGTTCACATAGGCAAGCCCCCCCTTCATCGAACCGATGAAGGCCATGGTCATGTTGATGATGCGGCGGGTAATGCCGCCGCCATTCATCACTTCGCCGATCAGCACGAAAAGCGGAATGGAGATCAGGCCGTAATTGTCGACCCCGCCGAAGAGTTGCACGGGAAAACTGGCGAACAGAAGCGTATTGCCGCTCGCCCAGATATAGACGGCCGCCGCCATGCAGAGGCAAAGCCCGATCGGCACGCCGACCAGCATGAAAAAGGTGAAGAAAGCGGTCGTGACCATCAGTTGACCCCTTCCGCATTGGCAAATGCAAGCCGCTGTCTTTTCGGAGCGAAATCCATCTCCTCGACCAGATTGGCGGCGGTGTGGATCGTCATGGTCACGGCAAACAGCGGCACGACGAGGCTGATGGCCCAGACCGGCCAGTTCAGCGTCTGGGTGTATTCGGTATAGAGAAAGTTGAAGCTCTCGCCGGCGTACTCCTTCGCGTCGAAACCTGCAGCCGCGATGCCGATCGGATCCATCCAGTTCCAGCACATCACGCCGAGCCCGATGGAAAACAGCATAGCGAGAAAGGTCGCGAACGCCTTCATGCGCTCGGCATTCTTCTTCTGCAACTTGTCGCTCAAAAGCGTCACGGCGAAATCGAGCCGCAGCCGTGTCAGCGCCGAACCGCCGATGAAGGTGAGCCAGACCATGGCGTAAACCGCCGCCTCATCGACCCAATAGAGCGGCATGCCGCCATAACGGGTCACGACATTGAGCAGGATGAGCCCCAGCACCAGCGCCATGAAAAAGCCGACCAGCAGCTTCTCGATTGCAAGCACGCCTTCCGATAATCCGATGATTGCGCGTGCGGCTATAGGAGGCGAACCGGGCGGCAGCCCGTTCTCCGTCAAGGCAGTCGTCATAATTTCAGTTCCCTCTTTATTGGGTATAATGTAGATTTTATACATTTCGGGAGTCAACTGGCTTTTCGTCGGAAATGGTGTAGCGGGGTTGCATGGCCGTGAAACTGAAACACAAGACGCTTTCGGGCGCGCTGATCACCGAAATCCGCCAGGCGATCCTGTCGGGCAAATATGCCGGCGGCACGCAACTCAGGCAGGATGCACTGGCGGAAACCTATGGCGTCAGCCGCATCCCGGTGCGCGAAGTGCTGTTCCAGCTGGAGGCGGAAGGCCTGGTGAAGATCCTGCCGCAGAAGGGCGCGATCGTCTCGGAACTGTCGCGTGCCGAAATCGACGACGTGTTCGATTTGAGGATCATGCTGGAACCGCGGCTGCTTCTGGCTTCCGCTCCGGCGCTGAACGAGAAGGATCTGGCCGAGCTCGACGCGCGCCAGGCCGAGTACGTCAAGGCGATCGCTTCGGGCGAGCGGGATGATTACGGCCGCCTGAATGCCGACCTGCACATGGCCATGTATCATCGGGCCGACATGCCCCGCAGCCGGCAGATCGTTGCCTCGCTGCTGCAGACCAGCGACCGCTACACCCGGCTGCAGCTCTCCAGCGAGGCGGCGATGGAAAAGGCGATGTTCGAACATGCCGAACTGATCGGTCTGATCCGCGCCCGTCGTTTCGAAAAGGCGGGCGAGTTGCTCACAACCCATATCGGTTCCGTCCGCGAAGACCTGATCAAGGTTGTCGAAGGGCAGGGGTGAGCGGGTTTGAAGATCTGGAAATTCAAAGGACGGCCAGCGTGATCTCGCGGCAGCGACGTGACGTCAATCTATCGCCCGACCCCGTTCTAAAGTTAACGGCAGTCGCGCCCTTGGCCGGGCTTGTGGCAGACCGCAGCCGATAAGTCCAACGAGAAATTGAGGCGGCTAGATGGTGTCCGGCCGCAAGAACCAGTAGGCGATTTGAGTATTGACTGTGTCATGCGGTCATTTCTGCATGCTGTAGAGCAATCTTTTCGTTCAGATTAGAAGCCTGAACTGCTGGATTTTATCGCTTAAAACATCTGCTGGGTCACCTTCAGCGAGCCTTGCCAGTAACATTGCTTCCAACTCCTTGTCCGTAAGAATGACGATTAGTTTTGAATGCATCAGCCATTGCTCTCGGATGGTGATTTCCGCTGCGCGATCTGGTCCATTCCTCCCAATGATGATTGCAAATTGGCCGACACCATGTGGCTTCAAATAATTCGCAATCTGCAGAACGTTGGTTTTCGAAATTTTGCCCTTGCTGTTTTTCGCATCAACCAGAACGTAATCGGCACCGTAGCGCTGTCGTACGGCGAGCCAAAAGCCATCTGAAGCATAATTAGGGAAAATGAAGTCCCTACGATTGGTTTTTTCGAAATCGGAATTTTCCGCGAATGGCTTGTTTAGAGGCGGACAAAACAGCAATTCAAGTGTTCGACCAATCAGCTTTTGATAAGTGCCCCATCCAGGAAGCCCTAGCGGACATTGTTTGATATCCCTGATGAGCTGTGGTTCAGGTCTGTTACGTGCAAGTGCCCTATGAAAAAGCGGCCCGTAATACCGGTCCTCGCTTTGCTGTATCTGTTTCGCAAATAGCCTTCCAATCTCGTCAATGTCCCAGATCTCGATTTTGGCTTCAAGGAATTTGCTCAAAATTTCTGGTGCGGCTTTCCCGGGAAAAGCAAGAACAATTTGAACATCTGGTAGTACATCACGGTATTGCTGTAACTGCCGTAGAGTTTGCCCGAATCTCACGCCAGATATAACCGATAGCGATTTGCACTCTATTATCAACTCGCGTGTAGTTCCGTTCGAAAGCTTTTCGGTGGCAGCAATATCCGGCCGGATTTGACTGAGATCCGGCTCTCGGGCAACCGAACCGAAACGTGCGCTGGCATTCATCAGTTCAAGCAAAAACGAACTGAAGTGGAGCTCCGATGGGATTCTGGAAAGTGAGAAATTGCAGTTTCTGCATACCGCTTCAAGGTTGGTTGGGTCCGATGTCCCGCCCAGCGCTACGGGAACTATATGGTTGATATCTAGCGCTACGTTAACGGCTCCGCAGTATGCGCAAGTATGGTTTGCCGCAGCAAAAACAGCTTCGCGATTCACCCGGCGAAGAGAAGGTCGCGGTGTGTTCAAGATTGTTCTCCGTACCGCTGGTGGCTTGGTGCGACGGAATAGCCTTGGTCGCGTACAGCCGAAGCTGGCAATTCTACGATGTCAGATGAAATGTATTGGGCATTTATGAATTTTTCCTAGTAGCAATACCCGGCTAAAATTGATCCTCTGCTTTAGTAGACGGTTGCCTTTTTCGTCTCTACCGCCCGGCCGCCTCCAGCATCGAAACGATCTCGCCGTAACCGCGCGCTTTCGCATGCTGTAGCGGCGTCACGCCATCCTTGTCGGCGATGTCCATCCTTGCGCCACCATCGAGCAGCAACCGGACGATCGCCTGATGGGGCTTGCCGCCATCGGAGAGGATGATTGCCTCGATGAGCGCGGTCCAGCCGAGATTGTTGATATGGTTCACGTCGACCCCGGCCTTGATCAGCATGTCGACCGTCTCGACATGGCCGCGTTCGGAGGCCGGGATCAGCGCCGTGCCGCCATAGCGATTGGTGCTTTTGAGGTCCGCGCCATGCGACAGTGTCAGTTTAAGGATGTCCAGATGCCCGCGGGCGCCGGCATAGAGATAGGGGCTGTCCTGAATGGCGTCCTTGGCATTCACATCCGCGCCCGCCTCGATCAGCAGCCGTGCGGCTTCGACATTGTTGGCATGGGTGGCGATCAGCAGCGGGGTCCGGCGCTGATCGTCACGCGGATCGACCGCTGTGCCGTCTCGGATGAGTGCGGCAAGCGCCGGATTGTCCCCGGTCAGGACTGCGTCGAACAGCTGATTTTCCCTGGTTTGCGACATGGTAGGCTCCATCAATACGGGCAGTAAAACGACCGCGATCAGCGTCCGCATCGCGATTCTGCGAGGCATGTGATGCAAGGATGATCCCGCTCCGTGCGGCAATGGTTTCGAGCCTCGGCTTTGTGTCGACATGCTTTAGCGCGGCTGCTCGCCGCGGATGTAAACAAGTCGTCATCTCGGTCATGCGATGCGTCGGACGGCAGTGTCCTGTTCCTTTTACATGAAACGACGGGGTGAAGGACGGGATCTTTAAGATTCGAATCGACATCCCTCAAATGGGGTATGACCATTCGGCAAGATAAGATATGGTTAAGTTCTGGTGAAATATTGGGGGAGCGCATGGAAAGTATTTTTCGTCATCTTCGGTTGCCCTGTGGTTTCCTGAAGATGCTGCTGATATCTGCCCTTGTTGCTTGCGCCAGCCTGATCGCGGGCGATGGTGCCTGGTGGGCGATCGGTTTTGGCGTGGCCTCCCTGGTCCTCATGCAGGTCGGTTATTTCGGTGCCATTCTTGCTCTGTCGGTGGCCGAAAAGAACCGCCGCAGATAGGCGATTTCGGATCATAGAATTGCCCAGACCAAGGCCAAAAGGCCGGTAAGCCACGCGACGGTCAGAACCGCGACGCAGGCCAGAAATAGCTTTATTCCCATTAATCATCCTCCAGCTGTAGCAAATAGGACACCTGTCGCGATCGGCAATTGTATTTTAGGATTCTCTTCTTTTGCCACCAAGATGGATTGGCTTCTGTTGCTTGATGCGGCGCCTCGGCGGCATCGCTTCCAGACTTGTGATTTGAAAATAAGCACTCGAAATATTGATGATTAAATGTGCAATTCCCCCTTGCGCGGTTGTCGGTTTGTCGCTTTTTATGGGGCAATAACAACCAGCAGGGGAACATAATGCTGACACGTAGATATCTCACCAAATTTGCCGCCGCCGCCACGGTGGCGCTGACCGCCGGCTTTTCGGCCCCGGCCTTTGCCGAAACGGCCATCAAGTTCACGCTCGACTGGAAATTCGAAGGCCCGGCCGCCGGCTTCCTGCTCGCCGTCGACAAGGGCTATTTCAAGGAAGAAGGTCTCAACGTCACGATCGATACCGGCAATGGTTCGGTCGAGGCGATCCCGCGGGTTGCAACCGGCACCTACCAGATGGGTTTTGGCGACATCAACTCGCTGATCAAGTTCCTCGACGAAGACCCGTCGCAGAAGGTCAAGGCGGCGATGATGATCTACGAGCGCCCGACCTTCGCGGTCGTGGGCCGCAAGTCGCTCGGCGTCACCGGCGATCCGAAGTCGCTGGAAGGCAAGAAGCTCGGCGCGCCGCCGCCGGATGGCGCCTTTGCGCAGTGGAAGGCCTTCAAGGAAGTAGCCTCGATCGACGACAGCAAGATCACCATCGAATCGATCGGCTTCCCGGTTCGCGAGCCGATGCTGGCCAAGGGCGATGTCGACGCTGTCTTCGGTTTCGCTTTTTCCGTCATCCTCAATCTGAAGGCGCAAGGGATTGCCGATAACGATATCGCCACCATCCTGATGGCCGAACACGGCCTCAACCTCTACGGCAACTCGGTGCTGGTAAATACCGATTTCGCCAAGGAAAATCCTGAAGCCGTCAAGGGTTTCATCAAGGCGCTGGCCAAGGGCTTTGCCGCCGCCGTCGCCAATCCGCAGGAAGGCGTCGACGCCGTGTTGAAGCGCAACGAAACGCTCAACCCGGAGATCGAACTCGAGCGCCTGAACATGGCCAATGCCATGAACATCAAGACGCCCTACGTGGTCGAAAACGGCATCGGTGGTGTCGACATGGCAAGGCTCGCAGCCTCGATTGAGACACTGAAGATCTCGATGGGCCTGAAGGGCGCGGTGAAGGCCGATCAGGTCTTCGATGCGAGCTTCCTGCCTGAAAAGGCGGAGCGGATGCTGCCGTAAGGGCAGGCTTCACTGCTAAGGGCTTTGCCCCTCACCCTAGCCCTCTCCCCGCAGGCGGGGAGAGGGGACNNCCCTTCGACGTGACAGGCGGATGAGGGGCAGCACCAATACCAGCCGAATGGCGGGCGGCCGCAAATACCAAATCGAAAGAACACCCCATGGCACACCTCGTATCCATCGATGACGTCGACATGCGCTACGGCGGGGCAGATGGCACGCTTGCGGTCTCCGGCCTTACCATGCGCGTCGATAAAGGCGATTTTGCCGCTGTCGTCGGCCCGTCCGGCTGCGGCAAGTCCACGCTGATGAAGCTCGTCACCGGCCTGCATATCCCGCAGGTCGGCACCGTCATCGTCGCCGGCCGGCATGTGACGAAACCGGTTTCGATCGTCGGCATGGCCTTCCAGAACCCGACCATGCTGCCCTGGCGCACGACGCTGGAAAATATCCTCCTGCCGCTCGAAATCGTCGAAAAGCACCGCCATCGCCTGCGCGCCAACAAAAAGGAATATATCGAAAAGGCCGAGCATCTGCTTGAACTCGTTGGCCTCAGAGGATTTGGCGCAAAATTCCCCTGGCAGCTTTCCGGCGGCATGCAGCAGCGCGCCAATCTGTGTCGGGCGCTGATCCACGAGCCGGAACTGCTGATGCTCGACGAACCCTTTGGGGCGCTCGATGCTTTCACCCGTGAAGAACTCTGGTGCGTCATCCGCGACCTTCATGCGGCTCAGGGCGTCACCATCGTCCTCGTCACCCATGACCTGCGCGAAGCGGCCTTTCTGGCCGACAAGATATTTGTCATGAGCGCGCGTCCCGGCCGTATCCTGAAAGAGCACCGCGTCCCCTTCGAGCGGCCGCGCGACCTCGAGATCATGTATGAAAAGAGGTTCAACGACCTCGTGCACCAGCTGCACGGCGAGATCGCGCAGGCGAGGGCGGTAGCATGACCACCACGACAGAGAATTCCACCGCGCCTTCCACAGTCGTCAAGCAGCCCGCCCGCATCAACTGGGTCAAGGCGGCACCGTGGCTCTTCACCATCGGCCTGTTTCTCTTCTGGGAACTGCTGGTGCGCGGCCTCGGCATGCCGGTCACCATCCTGCCGGCCCCGAGCCGCATCTTCCAGGCGGTGGTGCAATACTGGTCGCCGCTTCTGAAGAATTCGGCGCAGACGCTGTTCACCACCACGCTCGGTTTCGGTCTGGCGGTGGTCGGGGGCCTGGCGATCGGCCTGTTCATCGGCTGGTCGAAAACCATCTATGCCGGGCTTTACCCGATCATGATCGGCTTCAACGCCATCCCCAAGGTTGCGGTCGTGCCGATCCTGGTCATCTGGTTCGGCATCGGCACCATCCCGGCCGTCATCACCGCCTTCCTCATCTCCTTCTTCCCGATCGTGGTCAATGTCGCGACGGGTCTGGCGACGATCGAGCCGGAGACGGAGGATGTGTTGCGCGCACTTGGGGCAAGGAAGCTGGATATCATGCTGAAGGTCGGCATTCCGCGCTCGATGCCCTATTTCTTCGGCTCGCTGAAGATCGCCATCACGCTTGCCTTCGTCGGCTCCGTCCTGAGCGAAACCGTCGCCTCCAATTACGGCCTTGGCAACATGATGGCCTCGGCGCAGAGCCAGTTCAACGTGCCGCTGGTCTTTGCCGGCCTGCTGGCGCTCGCCGTCGAAGGCATCGCCATGTATTCGCTGATGGCCTTTCTCGAACGCCGGATGACCGGCTGGGCACATCGCTCGACCATGGCGAACTGACAACGAAAAATGCCCCGGCGGTTTTCGCCGGGGCCCATCGGGGGCATTGTCTTCGAGGCGGGGTTTATACCGGCAGCGGAGCAGCCGGGTTCACCAGCTTTTCCGCACGCAATTCCCGCCAGAAGTCGGCAGGCACGATTTCCTTCAATGCCGCGCTGTCCTCGGCAATCCGCGAGGGCTGGCTGGCGCCGGGAATGACGGCGGCAACGGCGGGATTGGCGAGCGAAAACTGCAGGCCGGCGGCCTTCATGCTCACCCCGTGGCGATCGGCAATCGCCTTGATCCTGGCGATCTTTGCAGCCATGTCAGGCTTGATCGGCGCATATTCGAAATTCGGCCCGCCAACCAGGGCACCGGAACTATATGGCCCGCCGACGACGACACCCAAGCCCCGTCCGGCCACCATCGGCATCACCCGCTGCAGGGCCTTGTCATGGTCGAGCAGCGTGTAGCGACCGGCAAGCAGGAAGGCATCGGGCTTCGGTTCGTCGAGTTCCAGAACCAACTCGATCGGCTCGACCTTGTTGACGCCGAGACCCCAGGCCTTGATCACGCCCTCGTCGCGCAGCCGGTCGAGTGCCTTGAAGGCGCCATTGCGGGCTTCCTCGAATTTTTCCAGCCACCGATCGCCCCAGAAATCCTGCGCCAGATCATGCACGAAGGCGATCTCGATACGGTCGGTTTTCAGCCGTTTCAGGCTTTGCTCGATCGAGCGCAGCGTACCGTCATGGCTGTAATCGTTGACCACCTTGTTCGGCAGGCCATGGCTGAACACGCCGGCCTTTTCACCCTGGTCGCGGGCGCTGACATCCTCGATCTCGTCGAGAATGTAGCGGCCGACCTTGGTGGAAATGACATACTGGTCGCGCGGCTTGTCGTTCAGCGCATCGCCCATGCGGATCTCGGCAAGGCCTGCGCCATAAAAGGGGGCGTTGTCGTAATAGCGGATGCCGTCGGTCCAGGCGGCTTCCACCGTGGCGCGGGCCTCATCCTCGGGAATGTCGCGAAACATGTTGCCGAGCGGAGCTGCGCCGAAACCGAGCCTGCTCGGCAGAATATCCTTGAGTGCCATGGGGTCTGTCCTTGTTTCGAGGGGTGTCAGCCGAGATCGACGGGGGTGACCACATAGGCGGTTCGCTCGGCCAGGCCGTTGATCTTTGAAGCGTAGTTTTTGAAATGGGGCGTCTCGCGATGCGCTTCAACCGCGCCCGCATCGATATAGAGTTCATCGAGGATGAAGCGTTCGGGCTTGGCTTTGTCCTGCCAGATGTCCCAGCGCAGGTTGCCCGGCTCGGCACGACAGGACGGCGCCATGTCGGAAAGCAGCGCCTGCAGTTCAGAGGCCTTGCCGGGCAGCGCGGTCAGGATGGCGACGATTTTTGCGTTGGTGGCAGTCATGGTATGGTTCTCTGTGTAGGCGAGCTGATTGCGGAAATAAAAGACACCTCCCAGCCCTCCCCACAAGGGGGAGGGCTTAACCTGGTCGCTCCGCCGAGGTTCGAGGGAGGCAGGCGGTTGCCGCATATTTTCTCCCCCCCTTGTGGGGGAGATGGCCGTCAGGCCAGAGGGGGAGCCTGGTTCCTCGAATGCCGTCCCTCAAACACCCTGCCGACGATCCAGTGCCTCGATCAGGGCCGCCGCGATCGGGTGGTCCGAGCGTGGGTTCTGACCGGTGATCAGTTCGCGGTCGATGACGACATTCGGTTCGAAATCAACCTTGGTCTTGCTCACTTCACCACCGGCCGCCGTCAGCGCCTCGATCATGTTGAAATAGAGTTTGGCGTGCAGAATATAATCCTCGACGACCTTTTCTTCCGTGTCGGAAAACACGGTCATCTTGTAGCCGGCATATTGCCAGCCTTTGGCCCACTCACGAGCCTTGGCCTCATCGCCGGCCACCAGCGCCGAGCGAAATTCGCGGGCATGCGGCATGGCTGCTACAGTCGCCATCGGGCCGTGGCACAGATAGGCGGAAGGTTTGCCCTTCTCGTGGAAATGCCTTGCGATCTCGCCCATATCCGGATCGATCATCAGGTCCACGACCGGCCCCTGGCCGCCGGGCACGAAGATCGCGTCGAACCTGTCCAGCCCCTGTTCGATCGCACCGCCGAGCGTCAGGCCGCTATTCATCGACGGGTCCGCTGCCCAGAAGGCCTTGGCCTTTTCATAAGCTGCAACATCGCCGCCGAAATGTTCGGCGCTGTCTGATGCTTCGTCTATATGCGGCTTCTGCCCGTTCGGGGTTGCAAGCTGCACCTCGTAACCGGCATCGATCAGTGCCAGCATCGGCACCACGGTCTCGTTGAGATATTGACCCGTCGCACCCGTGCGGCCGTCTTTCGTTTCGATCCGGGTCGCATTGGACCCGATGACCAGTACCCTGCCCTTGCTCATCGTCTCTCTCCTTCGAGTTGTGTTGTCCGTTCTGGACATCCTGACGATGCGCCTTCTCGATACATTTCGGAAATTTATTTAATTTATTCCAGACATAATCCATGCGTTATAACTGAATAGGCGTTGTGTTTGAATGAGATACGACCTCAACCTTCTGCCGGTCTTCGTCGTGCTGATGGAGGAGCGCAATGTCACCCGCGCCGCGGAACGTCTCGGCATCACCCAGCCGGCGCTTTCCAACACGCTGAACCGCTTGCGCGAGACCATGCGCGATCCGCTTTTCGTGCGCGAGCGTTACGGCATCAGGCCGACGGAACTGGCGGAAGAGATCGCGCCCGCGATTGCGCAGGCGCTGGCGAAACTGGATGACGTCATTCTCGGCCAGCAGGATTTCGACCCCGCCAGCGCCGAGCGCCTCTTCACCATCGCGCCCAACGACTATGTGGAATTCGTGCTGGTGCCGGCGATCGTCGAGCGGCTGCGCGAAGTCGCACCCGGTATCCGGCTGCGCCTGACGCCCTTCGGCAGCGATATCGCGGAAACCGGTGTCATGTCAGGCACCACGGCCATGGTGCTCGGGCGGCTCACCGATCCGCCCGACAATCTCGTCGTCCAGCATGTGATGGATGACGGGCTTGCCTGCGTCGTGCGCGCCGGTCATCCGGAGATCGGCGACAGCATTTCCAAAGAGCAGTACGAGCGGCTGAAACATGTCAACATGCTGCCACCCGGCCGTCTGCGCGCGGGCCTGTTCCAGTCGCTGGAACGGCAGGGGCTGAAGCGGGAAGTGGCGGTGTCGGTCACGCATTTCCTGTCCATCCCCGAACTTGTCGCCGTTACCGACTACTGCACCACGCTGCCGAGGCTGATCTGCCGGCGCCTCGCCCACGATCCACGCCTGAAGGTTCTCTCTCCACCGGTCGATCTGGGCACCTTTCCGGTCCAGATGGCATGGCATGTCCGCCACCGCAACGATCCGGCGCATCGCTGGCTGCGCGGGCTGATCGTCGATGTGGCGAAAGAAATCTCGCATAAGGGTTGAAACGTCGCGCCCGATTAGAGGAATAGTAAGCCATTGGTCTGATGGTGACTGCCAACCTACTCTTGTCGGTTTCAACAGGGATAAGGCATGCCAAGGAGACGAGTGCGGGTAATTGCCCTGGGCGGGATGCTGGCTATTGCCGGTGCCATCGCGCCGCTGGCCGCCATGGCTTACGCCTCGTGGCAGATCGCCATCGACAAGGAGCTGGATGCTCTGGAAGACGTTGGCCGCAGGGCGATCGAACGGGCGCAGCAGACCCATGCCGAAGCCAAGCGCGTCCTGTCGGAGATGGAAAGCTCAACACTCGAGCGTTGCGCGCCGACCCATATCTCGGTCATGCGTATCATGACGCTGAACAACGATGCCGCAAGCGAGATCAACTATCTGGAAAACGGGCTGGTCAAGTGCAGCACCTGGGGCAGGGTGACGCGCGTGATCCAGCAGCCGGAGGTCGATTATCGGACCTCGCAAGGGCTGGACGTCACGTTTGGCGTGCGCCCGGTGGATGGTATCGCCAAGAGAATGACGGCGCTGCGGCTGGGCAGCCATATGGTTCTGGTGCCGCCGGCGCGCTTTACCACCATCGGCATGATGCCCGAAACGTCGCTGGCTCTTTTCGCAGGCGAAGGTCATCTGGCCAGCATGCGCAATGAAGTCGACATAGACTTCGCCAGGCGTCACCTGACCGGCGAGGCGCGCGGTATCGATGGCGACATGATGTTCGCGCGGCTGAGTTCGGATGGGTTATATGCGGTCGTCTCCCATTCCGTAAGCGCGCTCCACAACGGCCTCATGGCCGAACTGATGCTTCTGCTGCCGGTCGGACTGTTCATCTCCGCCTTCATCGTCGGTATCGTCATCTTCATGTCCAAGCGCCGGCTCTCGCCCCGCGGCGAGCTGGAAATGGCGGTCCAGAACCGCGAATTCGTCGTCCACTACCAGCCGATCATCCAGCTGGAGACCAATGTCTGTGTCGGCGCGGAGGCTCTGGTGCGCTGGCGTCGCCCGGATGGTTCGCTGGTCCGCCCCGATCTCTTCATCCCGCTGGCGGAGGAAACCGGCGTCATCAGGCAGATTACCGATCAGGTGATGGATGCGATCATTCGCGATCTCGGGTCGCTTCTCAACGAGGATCGCGGCCTGCATATCGCCATCAATCTCAGTGCTGGCGACATCAAGACCGGCCGGTTCCTCGACATGCTTGCCGAAAAGCTGCCCCCAAGCGGCATTCGTAACCAGCAGATCCTGCTGGAGGCGACCGAACGCGGTTTCATCGATGTCGCGGCGGCACGGCAGACATTGGCGCGCGCCCGCGCCGCCGGCCATACGATTGCCATCGACGATTTCGGCACCGGTTACTCCAGCCTGCAATATCTGCAGGGTCTGCCCATGGACGCGCTCAAGATCGACAAGTCCTTCATCGATACGATCGGCAAGGGAACCGCGACCAGTTCCGTCACCGAACACATCATCTCCATGGCCAAGGAACTCGGCCTGCTTTCCGTCGGCGAGGGCATCGAGACAGAGGAGCAGGCGAAATATCTGCGCGACCGCGGCGTCGGTTACGGTCAGGGCTGGCTGTTCTCCAGGCCGCTGGAAGCTATGGATTTCATCGCTTTCCAGTCCGCCTCGAAAAAGGAATTCGGTCCGGCTCCCGAAATCATCAGGGCTGCCGCCTGACGTTTGCTGGAGCGTCCTGCGGCTAACAGTCGTGCCTGCCGTCTTGAAATATTCGGCAGAGGCGAAATCCTGCTATAGGAAATCCGTGTGAAAGTCGGGATGGTGGTGATCGGGACTGGCTTAAGACGGCTGCCTTGGTCATTAAGCAATTCCTCTAACCTATCTTTCACCGGTCATGTTTAGCTAGATGGACCTGACCACTCCTGAGGGCATGAAGGCCTTGGATGATAACAGAACGATGTTGCAGACGGCCCGGCTGATGGAAGCCGCCGGTGTTTGCGTGGCCGTCTATGACGACGAGGACCGGCTGCGTTATGCCAACCGTGCCTTTCGCGCGGCATGGTTCATCGAAGAGGGCGAACAGCCTTTCTGGCCCGACCTCATGCGGCGCAATTTTCATGGAAAACGGGGAACCGTCATCAAGGCCGACGATTTCGAAGCCTGGCTCGCCTCCACCATCTCGCGGCGCGGCAAGGCCGGATTTCGCGCCTTCGAGACCGACCTTCACGATGGCCGCTGGCTGTGGATGACCGAGACCATGCAGGACGACGGCTGGATGCTGTGCGTGGCAAGCGACATCACCTCGATCAGGCCCGACGAGCGAAGCCTCAGGCAGGATCGCGACGATGCGATCAGGGCCTCCCACACGGATGAACTGACCGGCATTCCGAGCCGCCGTTTCGTCATGGCCAAGCTTGCCGACATGCTCGCTGCTCCGGCTGGTGCGGTGGAGGGCGAGCGCGGTTATGTCGGTTGTGTGGCGGTGCTCGACATCGACAACTTCAAATATATCAACGATCGCTTCGGCCATTCCGTGGGAGATGCGGTGCTGCGCGACTTTGCCGCCACCCTGCAGCAGCATGTGCGAAGGACGGATGTCCTTGGTCGCGTCGGCGGTGAGGAATTCGTCCTCGTTCTGCCCAATACCGCGGCGCAAGATGCCGAGGCGATCGTCGGGCGCATGCTCGAGGCGGTCAGGCTGTCACGGCCGCTAACCGATCAGGCGAGCTTCCGCTACACCTTTTCGGCCGGCATCTCCGTTGCTGAACGGGGCGCGAAAGCCGACGAAATCTATCGCCGCGCCGATCTGGCGCTTTATGCGGCCAAGATGCGCGGCCGCAACCAGATCAGTCTCGATCCCGACATCCGGCTCGGCTGAAACGGGTCAAAGACCACGCGCGACCGCCGGTTCCTTCAGGCACGGCAGATGCCGCCTGATGTGGTCGCCCAGCATTGCCGCGGCGGATGACGGGCGGTTTTCGGAAAATTCCAGCGCAATGCCGATCGTCGGCAGAAGCGGCAGCCCATTCTCGACGATGTGAAGATCCGGCGGCACGGCGGTGCTGGTCAATACGCTGATCGCATGTCCGGCGCGGGTAATGGCGATCAGCCCGGCGAGGCTGTCGCTGGCAAAGGCCACCCGGTAACGGCGGTTGACGGCCTCCATCGCATCGCAGGCGGCCCGATAATCGAGTGTTGTCGGAGCCGATAGCGCGAGCGGCAGGATGTCGCTGGACAGCACCGGCGTGTTCGGCCGGTCCGCCACCCAGACGAAGCGTTCGCGGCGGATCACGGCAGCATCCTGTGCATCCGGTAGCGAAACCAGCGCCATGTCGATCTGTCGG
>DLSX01000240.1:0-4969 GCA_002500765.1 Neorhizobium sp. UBA7851 | reverse complement strand
CACCTGCGGATTGGCGGCGCAGAAGCTCTTCAGCAGTTCCGGCAAAAAGGCGATCGAATAATCCTCGGGACAGCCAAGACTGACCGTGCCTTTCAGCGCAACGCCGCCCATATCGGCGAGGATCTCGTCATGCCGTGCGATCAGTTGCTGCGCATGGGCGAGCAGTCTTTCGCCTGCCGATGTGAGCCGCACACCGGCGCCGGTTCGCTGCAGAAGCGGCTGCCCGACCTCATCCTCCAGCCGCTGCATCTGCATGCTGAGCGCCGATTGCGTCCGCCCCACCTGCGTGGAGGCAAGGCTGATCGACCCCGTACGGGCGACCACGATGAAGTTTTTCATGAGTGCGAGATCAAGCATGGCGATATCAGGAAAACAGATATCGGATTGAAATACTATCAATTGGACTGGGGCGCCAGTCGCTTGTTACCCTTGCCGCCAATCAAACACATAAGGGGAACTGCCGTGGACAACGCTACCAGGACCATGACGTCACTCAACGACGATCCCGCCTTCTGGGCCGACGCGAACAAGCATCTGACCCGCTACGGGCCGGCCTTCGAGGAAGTCATCATCGAGCGCGCCGAAGGGAGCTTCGTTTATGATGCCGATGGCCGCGCCATCCTCGACTTCACATCGGGCCAGATGAGCGCTGTGCTCGGTCACACCCATCCCGATATCGTTTCGACCGTAAACCGCCAGATGGCCTCTGTCGCCCACCTGTTTTCCGGCATGCTGTCGCGTCCGGTGGTGGAACTGGCCGCTCGGCTGGCGGCACTCGCTCCGGGCCTTGATCGTGTTCAGCTTCTGACGACGGGTGCCGAATCCAACGAGGCGGCAATCCGCATGGCAAAACTCGTTACCGGCGGGCACGAAATCGTCGCCTTCGCCCAGAGCTGGCATGGCATGACAGGGGCTGCAGCCTCGGCCACCTACAGCGCCGGCCGCAAGGGTTATGGGCCGGTCTCCGCCGGTTCCTTCGTCATTCCGGCACCGAATGCCTATCGCCCGCGCTTCAAGAACCCGGACGGGTCGAATGACTGGCAGTCGGAACTGGACGATGCCTTCCACCTGATCGACAACCAGTCGACCGGCAATCTCGCTGCCTTCATCGCCGAACCGATCCTGTCTTCCGGCGGTATTCTCGAACTGCCGCTCGGTTATCTGGCTGCGCTCAAGAAGAAATGCGAGGAGCGCGGCATGCTGCTCATCCTCGACGAGGCCCAGACCGGCATCGGCCGCACCGGTAACATGTTCGCCTTCCAGCGAGATGGCGTGACGCCCGATATCATGACCTTGTCGAAGACGCTCGGCGCCGGCCTGCCGCTCGCCGCGGTGATGGTGAGTGCGGAAGTCGAGCAGAAGGCATTCGAAAAGGGTTTTCTGTTCTACACGACCCACGTCTCCGACCCGCTGCCCGCCGCCGTTGGTGTCACCGTGCTGGATGTGATGGCGCGCGACAATCTGGTGGAGCAGGCAATCTCGCGCGGCAAACGCCTGAAGGACGGGCTGTTGGCGCTGCAGCAGCGTTTCGAATGCGTCGGCGACGTCCGCGGTCGAGGCCTGTTGCTGGGCCTTGAAGTGGTGACCGACCGGCATACCAAGGCGCCCGGTTTCGAACTCGGTGCGAAGATCATGGAAGAGGCGATGGTTCGCGGCCTGTCGATGAACATCGTCAAGCTGCCCGGCATGGGCGGCGTCTTCCGCATCGCGCCGGCGCTGACCGTCTCCGAGGAAGAGATCGACCGCGGCGTCGAGATCATGGCCGACGCGATTGCGGCGGCGCAAGGGGCCCGTTAAGCGGCCGGGAAACAGGCGGATCTCATCACGTTTTCGATTAATGCAAAACGCCGGGCAGTTGCCCGGCGTTTTGTCGTGATGGAGCTGTCATTCAGGCTATCTTGGTCAAGGGGCGGATAGATGGTGTGCCACTTCCGCTGCCGGTGCTCTATAGACCTGTCTGGGCTGAGTTGCTGATGCAGGAACGGATTTTTCAAAGAAAAAAGGCGACTGTCGAAAGATCGTGATGCGCCGGATGAAGGAACGGAGCCTGGGTAAGCTTCAAGAAATGAAGGGGTTGCTGCCGAATTTTGGAAAAGGATTCGGGTTTCGTGTTTTTAACGTGGTTTTGTCTCGAATTTTATCTAAGCATAGACAGGTAAAGAAAGGGGTATTCTATTCGCCAGCCTGTCCGTTGTCGGATAAGGCGGAAGGGAATGAGTCCGTTCGAACTGGCTGTGAGTGTCTCCAGACGGCAAAAGTTGCGTCGGTTTCGGTATGATTTTTTGGCGAGGCGGTCATGGCGGATGAGCAGGTCATCGGTGTGGGAGGCATGCTGATGATCCGTCGCGTCTATAGTCGGTTGCGGTCGGAAGGCCTGCCGATGGATGGAGATTCCCGCCGGCTGGCCGCAAATATCATCTATCTCTACCGGATTGGCGTGCAGGACGAAAATCAGTTGCTCGCGCTTGCGCCCCATATCACCTGAGTGGGATCCGGTGACCGTCGCTCTTCCCATTCCCGAACAGCGTTGCCGGCAGGGGTCGCGATTAATTAAGCAAGTTTGAATATGACCTGTCACGGTTGACGCAGCTTTGCGTTAAATGCCGTCATGCTAATATTCGATCGATCCTATCGCAGCATTCTTTCCGACCGGAGCGGCAATTTCGGGATGATGACGGCGCTCATCCTGCCGATGCTGCTCGGCGGCGCAGGGCTGGCGATCGATACCGCCAATCTGATGGTTTCCAAACGCCAGTTGCAGGAGGCGACGGATGCGGCAGCGCTTGCCGTTTCCGGCTCGATGGCCAATGGTTCCGACACGGCAACCGGCCAGAAGCTCGGCAAGGATTTTCTCGCCGGCCAGCTGGCAAACTACATGAGCAGTACCGATACGACGGCGATCAAGAACGCAACCTCGGTTTCGATCACGACCAACACGGACGCATCGACGGGGGCCAAGAGCTACGCGGTCGCGGTCACCTCTTCCGCCAATATCCAGCTGACGCCGCTCACCAGCTTTTTTGCCGGCCAGACCTATCCGGTCACCTCTTCCAGCAAGACGATATCGGGTACCGGAAGCGGTACGGGCGCCGATGGCTCGGCGGCGGCGAGCAATGGCATATCGATGGAGATCCTGCTCGATGAATCCGCGTCGATGGCGGAAAACACCACGACGGTGAAGGGCACGACATGTGTCATCAACCTGCTCGGCATCTGCATCGGCCAGCAGACCGTTTACGTGACCAAGATCGAGGCACTGAAACAGGCGGCAGCCACCCTGTTCGATGCGCTCGACAAGTCCGATCCCAAGATCCGCTTTGTTCGCACCGGCACGATCTCCTATACGAACGGCATCAAGGGCCAGTCGGCGGTTGCCTGGGGAACGGCGGCGGCAAGGCAATATGTCAATGCCATGCCGCTCAACCCGGTCGGCGGAACCGACGCGACGACGGCCGTGACGACCGCGACCACCAACATCAAGGCAAATATCTACGGCACCGATACCGAAAGCGTCGAGCAGGCCAAGAAAGGCAACAAGACATCGGATCGCATCATGATCCTGATGACCGACGGCAACATGACGGGCAATAGCGTCGACTGGAGCCAGAGGCTGGATCAGAATGTTCGCGATGCCTGTGCCGCCGCCAAGACGGCGGGCATCCGCATCTATACCGTCGCCTTCATGACGCCGGCCAAGGGGCAGGAATTGTTGAAATTCTGCGCCTCGGCGGCGGGAAACTATTATGAACCCAATACGATGGAAGCGCTGGTGGCCTCGTTCAAATCGATTGCCGAGAACGCGATCAAGCCGGTGAACCGCCTGACGAACTAGCCTTTCGGGGAACATGAGGGCGTCTGTACCGTTCGACCCTAAAGACAGAGTGGAAAGGAAGACGTCATGGCCGATATGCATGGAGACAAGACGCAGGCTCTGGAACTGGCCGAGCAATATCGCAGGCTCGGCGGGACGCGGCTTGCCAAGATGGACGACAATTTCGTCAGTACCCGCAAATGGGACGATGAACCCGCCGAGGCGTCACGCTTCTGGCACGATCATGTGGAAATTCTCGACGACCGGCTTCAGGCGGGAGTCGTCAGCCATCTGAAGTCGATGAATTCGTGAGATTTTGGGATCGCAGGCTCCCAGGGCGAAAGCCGCCGTTGCCCGGGCGGATCCACCTGGGTCCGTCCGGGCAAATGCCGTGAGGGCAAGGGGTCAGAAGACTGCCAGATATTTCAGCAGCGAAATGATGCCGATGATGATGACGATCACACGCACGATCTGGCGGATGCGTGCTTCAAGCGGCAGCATGTTGACCAGATAAAGCACCAGCACGATCACGAGGAAGGTGATCAGGATGCTGATCAGAAGTGACAAACCCATAGCCCCAGTCTCCAATTTTGCGGCGCGTGTTGCGCCGATCACAAAACTGTAACTATGAGCCGGTCCTGAAAAGGAAAGGGGGCTCAATAAGATAGTTGGCCCCCAGGATGGAGAGGCCGGGAAGGGCGGATGTCTTTCGGCTTGTTCGCCGCCGGCGATTTCCCATATTGGGCGAAACGGCTCGACGAGCCGCAAGGAGACGCCCGTGTTCCACTTCGACAATTCCTATGCCCGACTGCCCGACCGGTTTTACGCTTCAGTCTACCCAGAACCGGTCGATGGCCCGAAGCTGATAAAGTTCAACGCGGCGCTGGCAAGCGAGCTGGGCATCGAGTTTGACAGTTCCGAACCGGGCAGGCTTGCGGCAACCCTTGCCGGCAATGTCGTGCCGCAAGGCGCGATGCCGCTCGCCATGGCCTATGCCGGTCACCAGTTCGGCAATTTCGTGCCGCAGCTCGGCGACGGCCGCGCGATCCTGCTCGGCGAAGTGGTGGACGACAAGGGCGTTCGGCGCGACATCCAGCTGAAGGGGGCAGGGCCGACGCTGTTTTCGCGCCGCGGTGACGGGCGTGCAGCACTTGGCCC
>DLSX01000082.1 GCA_002500765.1 Neorhizobium sp. UBA7851 | reverse complement strand
TTCCAGGCGGCGCTCGATCTCGTGCTGAAGGGCCGCGAGCAGCCGAACGGTTATACCGAGCCGGTTCTGCACCGCCGCAGGCTGGAGCTCAAGGCAAAACTTGCCGGCTGACCGCCGGCCATATGCCGACAAAAAAAGCCGCCGGGAATGTCCTCGGCGGCTTTTTCAATTTCAGGGTTTCCCGGTTTACTGGATGACCACGACCTTCGTGGACTTGCCCGGACGCACACGGCTATAGAGGTCGATAACGTCCTGGTTCATCAGGCGAATGCAGCCAGAGGAAGCAGCCGTTCCGATAGAAGCCCATTCCGGCGTGCCGTGCAGGCGGAACAGCGTGTCCTGGCCCTTTTCGTTGAACAGATACATGGCGCGTGCGCCGAGCGGATTGTTCAGCCCCGGACCCATGCCGTTTTCGACATATTGGGCGACATCCGGCCTGCGGGCGGCCATTTCCTTCGGCGGATGCCAGTTCGGCCATTCCTGCTTCCAGGCAACATAAGCCGTGCCCGACCAGGCAAAGCCTGCCTTGCCGACACCGATACCGTAGCGCATTGCACGGCCACCCGGCAGGACGTAATAAAGATGGCGCTCGCGCGTGTTCACGATGACCGTACCTGGCTTTTCCGCAGTCTCGTAATTGACGATCTGGCGGACGAACTCCTGCTTGACCCGATTGATCGGAATGGCCGGCAGGGTATAGCCTGCATCTGTCACCGAACCATACGCATCGGTAAAGATCTGAGCCGTCTCGACGCGAACGGGTGCGTCGGTTTTGGCAGTTTCGGACGTTGTCGAGCAGCCGGCCAGGGCAGCGGTTGCCAACAGGCCGAGTGCGAGCATGCTGTTGCGAAAGCGCATGGATGTCTCTTGGTAAAAGAATCGATTGAAATGGCGTCAAGCCGCCGTGGAAACGTTATTTTCCATTCGATTGCGCTTGGCAAGTTGCGCAGGCGTTCCGTGTGGCGGCGAAAGACGAATTGAAAAAGCCATGGCCTTTTTGCAACATTCACAATGCTGCCCATGATGCTGCTTAAGGAATCGGCATGACCATATTGAGTGTGGTAAACGACAACCCCCTGATCGACGGCCGTCAATCGGCCCGCGCCATGATGGTACGCAAGGGCGCGCAGATCCTTCTGCACGATATGCGGCATGCGGTCCTGCCTGAGCTTGTCCTACCCAGCGGTCGCCGGGCAGACCTGATGACTGTGTCCGACAAGGGCGAGATCTGGATTGTCGAGATCAAGACGTCGATCGAGGACTTTCGCATCGACCGTAAATGGCCGGAATATCGGACCTATTGCGACCGGCTCATCTTCGCCACCCATCAGGACGTGCCGCTCGATATCTTTCCCGAAGACTGCGGCCTGCTTCTGTCGGACGGCTATGGCGCGCATCTTTTGCGCGACGCGCCGCAACACAAGCTTTCTCCAGCGACCCGCAAGTCGCTGATGCTCGATTTCTCACGCGCTGCCGCGCATCGCCTGATGATGGCGGAATGGTCCACCGGCAAGAGTTTCGACGACGCTTGAATACAGCGTGAAAGCTCTCGACGGGCGCCTTATTTGGGCGCCCGCTTGGCGAGAATGCGCTGCAGGGTACGGCGATGCATGTTGAGGCGCCGCGCAGTCTCGGAAACATTGCGTTCGCACATTTCGTAGACGCGCTGGATATGTTCCCAACGCACGCGGTCCGCGGACATCGGGTTTTCCGGCAGGTCGGCCTTTTCGCCCGGGCGCTGTGTCAATGCGTTGAACACGTCATCCGCATCGGCCGGCTTGGACAAATAGTCGACGGCGCCAAGCTTGACCGCGGTCACGGCAGTCGCGATGTTTCCGTAACCGGTCAGCACGATCACGCGCGTATCCTGACGGAACTGGCGAATGGTCTCGATCACGTCCAGGCCATTGCCGTCGCCGAGGCGAAGATCGACAACGGCATATTTCGGTGCCCGCTGGCGCACTTTGGCGATGCCTTCGGCAACCGTTTCTGCGGCTTCGACGGCAAAGCCGCGGGTTTCCATGGCCCGTGCCAGGCGACGCAGGAACGGTCCATCGTCGTCAACGATCAACAGCGAAGGGTCCGAACCAATATAGTCCTCATTCTGAGGATTGGCCTGAGGAGTGGATTGCGGCAGTGTTGTTTCCATCTTCATTCTCCGGGATCGATGGATCCCAATTATCATATAGAACGCGATAAAATTGGAGCTAGATCAAATTGACCTGTCCATAATTGATCGAGGCCATTCAATTCGAATGCGCGCACCGGCCTGGCCGTCGCCGCGATTGCTGAAACGGATCGAGGCACCGGAGCGCTCCAGCAAGGTTTTGGCGATGAAAAGCCCGAGCCCCAGACCGCCGGCATGTTCGCTGCGCTCGCGTGTGCGGGACGTCATGTAAGGCTCGCCGATCCGTGAAAGGATGACGGATGAATAACCCGGACCATCGTCCTCGATGGTGATCGCGACCATCTGGTCGTCATATTCGACCGATATGATCACCTGGTTCTTGGCATAATCGACCGCGTTTTCGATCAGATTGCCCAGGCCGTAAAGAATGCCGGGGTTTCGCGCGCCCACCGGTTCATTGCCGCCGTCTGTTTTCTTCACCAGCTTGATGTCGATATCGAATTGCCGGTGTGGAGCAATCACCTCTTCCATCATCGAGGAAAGCGGAAGGCGCCGCAGATGCTCTTCCCCTTCCGCCGGCAGCGAGGCCAGCCGCCGCAGGATATCGCGGCACCGCTCGCTCTGGCTGCGCAACAACTGCACGTCTTCCTTGAAACGCTCGTCATTCCCGAGTTCGCGCTCCATCTCCTTGGCAACGACACTGATCGTGGCAAGCGGTGTTCCGAGCTCATGGGCGGCGGCGGCGGCAAGGCCATCCAGCTGGCCAAGGTGTTTTTCCCGCTCCAGGATCATTTCCGTCGCCACGAGCGCATCGGCAAGCAGGTTCGCCTCATGGGAAACGCGATATGCGTAAAAGGCCGCAAACACCATCATCGAGGCGATCGAGAACCATACGCCGAGCTGCATGATCGGCTGGATGCGCAGATGCTCGCCCTCGTACCATGGAACCGGGTAGGGAGAGAGCGAAAGAACCGTCGTGCACAGAAGGGCAAAGGCCAGCAATATCAGCGAATGGCGCAATGGCTGCGATGCAAAGGCGATGATCACCGGCACGCAGATCAATGGCGCGAAAGGATTGCTGAGGCCGCCGGTGATGAACAGCAAAGCGCCCATCTGCAGCAGGTCGAAGCAGAGCAGTGCCAGCGCTGATTTCGGCCCGAGCCGGTGCGTTGCCGGAAACCATGCGGACAGGATGAGGTTTGCCACCGCCAGTGCAGCGATCAATATCGTCGCCTCGGCGATCGGCATGGGAAAGCCGAGAATGCCCCAGATGATGACAACCGTGATCGTCTGCCCCGCTACGGCCAGCCATCTCAGCCTGACCAGTGTCTGAAGGCGTATACTGCGGCTCAAATGGCCGATTTCGCCACTCTGTGGTGAAGACATGTCTGTATTATGCAACATTCTTTCGGACATTATTCCATATGCCTTGATGTAGCCAAAACTCTTAAATCCGTTCACCATTCCATAAGACGTGACATCCTGTCACGTGCCTTTTGGTTTCGCCCGGCTTGTCGGATCGGCATCGACCGGATTTTCCGGCCACGGGTGTCTGGGATATCGGCCACGCATCTCTGCGCGCACATCTTTCCAGGATCCCGACCAGAAGCCGGGCAGGTCGCGTGTCGTCTGGATCGGCCGATGAGCAGGGGAGGTCAGTTCCAGGAGCAGTGGCAGCTTGCCGTTGGCAATCGATGGATGCGTCTTCAGGCCGAACAGTTCCTGAACCCGGATTGTCAGGGTCGGTTCTTCGCCGTCATATTGAATAGGATGCCGCTGGCCGGTCGGCGCATCGAAATGGGTCGGTGCGAGCCGGTTCATGCTGTGCAGGAGGTCGTGCGGCACCAGCGAACGCAGGCCATCGGTCAGGCTTGCAGCCGAGATTGCGGAAAGCGCCGAGGTGCTACCCTGATAGGGAACGAACCAGTCGTCGAGACAGGCGATTAGCGCATCGTCGCCGACATCAGGCCAAGGGTCGCCGAGGGAACGGTGCAGGAAACCCAGCCTTTCCCTGAATTGCAGCGCTTCCTTCGAAAACGGCAGGCTTTGCGGTCCGAACTGCCGCACGCCGTCCGCCAGTGCCCGCGCCGCCTGTTCTCCCGTTGGCTTCGGCAATGGCTTTTCGGCAAAGACGATCGCCCCGAGCCGGGTGATCTGCCGCGCACGCACCTGACGGCTCGCCGGATCGAAAAAACACTCCTCGGTGGACTGGATCGCTCCACCCATCTCCGCCTCCACCTCGGAGCGAGAGATTTCCGCCGCGCCGAGAATGCGTGGCCGGGCGGCCTGTCCGGTCACGTCGGCAATCACCAGCATGGA
>DLSX01000043.1:12413-12775 GCA_002500765.1 Neorhizobium sp. UBA7851 | reverse complement strand
GCGGTGGCCGCCGCAAAATCGGCCGCCGCCGCATGGGCCGCGACACCAGTGTTCAAGCGCGCGGAAATGTGCGTGGCGATCGGTGCTGCTATCGATGCGGAACGGGAATCCATCGCCCGGATACTTTCCACCGAACAGGGCAAGGTCTATGCCGAAGCCTTCGGCGAAGTCGGCAAGGCCGCAGATGGTTTTCGTCTCGCCTCCGAACTCGTCAAGCAGATGGGCGGCCAGACGCTGCCCACCGAGGATCCGACCAAGCTATCCATGACTATCCGACAGCCGCGTGGCGTCTATGGCGTGATCACGCCATGGAATTTCCCGGTCAACATCCCGGTCGAATATCTGGCACCGGGAATCGCGAC
>DLSX01000043.1:1916-12344 GCA_002500765.1 Neorhizobium sp. UBA7851 | reverse complement strand
TGCAGGCAATAGAGAACGCAGGCCTTCCTGCAGGTGTGCTTAATCTTGTCATCGGCGAGGGTTCAACGGCCGGTGACGCGGTCGTCGTCCATCCGGATGTCGCCGCTATCGGCTTTACCGGCAGTGCTGCGACCGGCAAGCGCATAGCCGAACGCGGCGCGGGCAAGCCCTTGCTCTTGGAACTCGGCGGCAACGGTCCGGTCGTTGTCTTCGAGGATGCTGATCTGGATGCCGCGGCGACAGCGGCTGCCGGCGGTGCGTTCTTCAATGCCGGTCAGGTCTGCGCGGCGACCGGCCGCGTGCTCGCGCATCACTCCATCGTCGACAGCCTGTGTGAAAAGCTGACGGCCCACGCAGCCAAGCATGTTCTCGGCGATCCCTTCCATCAGGGAACGACCATGGGACCGCTCAACAATGCCAAGGTTGCCGCCAAGGTGAAGGAACATGTCGATGACGCCATTGCTTCCGGCGCCGCGCTGCTCACCGGTGGCAGGCCACGGCCAGATCTCGGCAGCGATCTCTATTTCGAGCCGACGGTAATCCGCGACGTGACCCGCGACATGAAGATCAATCGCGAAGAGACATTCGGCCCTGTTGTGCCGGTCCTCGCTTTTCAGGATGAGGCGGAGGCGCTGGATCTGGCGCTGGACAGCGAATACGGCCTTTCGGTCGGCGTCTTCACCGCCGACGTCACCCGTGGCATGGAGATTGCCAAGGCCATTCCGGCCGGCATCGTCAACATCAATGCTGGCAGCACCTGGTGGGAGATCCATCTGCCTTTCGGCGGGGGCTCCAATACCAAGAGCGGGATCGGCCGTCTCGGCGGCGTCCATACCATGGAAGCGATGACCGAGCTGAAGATGATCACCATTACCATCGATCGAAAGGGAGCGACGGCATGAGCATGGCTTCTGTGGCGATGCAGGCGGACAGCAATATCCGCCTGACACCGGTGGAAAAGACGCGGCTTCTGCTACGCCTCGTTGACGAACTCATCCCAGGTGCGGAGGGCTGGCCATCCGCGTCTGAGGCGGGCGTGCACGGCATTATCGCCCTGCGCCTTTTTGTCGAGGGCGCGCCCGGGATGTTCGACAAGATTGCCGAAGGACTGGACTGGCCCACGGGCAGGCTCGACAGCGATGATCCAACCGCACGGGTCGAAGCAGTGAAAGCTTTCGAGGCTGCCGATCCCGACTTGTTCGACAAGGTCTACGCGGCGGTGGTGCTCGCTTATTACGAGACGCCCTTCGTGGTCGAGGCGATCGCCATGACCGGCCGGCCCTATTCAATCCGTCCGCATGTTTCGGGTTATCAAATGTCTCCGTTCGACCATGCCCGCGACACGCCGAAACATGGACGCGGCCATTATCTGAAGACCGAGGAGATGCGCGCCGTCGATACGTCCGGGCTTCATCTCGACACGAACAAGACCGAGCGTTGGGGAGTTCATCGATGAACAATGACCGTACCTGTGACATCTTGATCATCGGTGCCGGCGCGACCGGGTCGCTTGCCGCTCTCGTGCTGGCGGAAGCCGGGCTCGATGTCGTCTGTCTCGAGCAGGGCTCCTGGGTTGAGGCGAAAGACCATCCGCATCTGCATGCTGACTGGACATGGCAGCGCCGCACGAACTGGAGCCCGGACGTCAACAAGCGCAGCCACCCGGACGACTTCCCGGTCAATTCCGATTCCTCACAGATCCTGATGTGGAACGCCGTGGGCGGGTCCACCAATGTCTATGGTGCCATCTGGCCGCGTTATCGTCCCTCCGATTTTCGAAAGGGCACCGAACACGGCCTGCAGCCTGACTGGCCGCTCTCCTATGAGGATATCGCGCCATATTATGAGGAGGCCGACAGGCTGGTGGGCGTCTCCGGGCTTGCGGGAGATCCGGCGATGCCCGAACGCGATAAATGCCCGACGCGACCCATGCCCGTTTCGAAGGTGGCGAAGCGCCTTGCCTCAGGCTTCGACAAACTTGACTGGCACTGGTGGCCGGCTGAGGCCGGCGCAGTGACCGAAGATTACGACGGGCGACCCGCGTGCAACAATTGCGGTACCTGCAATGGCTGTCCGCGCGGTTCGATGAGCAAATATTCCATCTCGATCTGGCCTAAGGCGCTGGAAGCGGGCTGCGAGCTGAGAATCAATGCCCGCGTCCTGAAGATCGAAAAGGATGCCGACGGGAGGGCCAGTGGCGCTCTCTATATCGACCGCAATACCGGCCAGAAGCATTTTCAAAAGGCGAAGATCGTGATTGTCGCGGCGAACGGCATCGGAACTCCACGTCTTCTGCTCGCCTCGGACAATCTGGCCAACGGCAATGACCAGGTCGGTCGTTATCTGCTTCACCACACGCTGGTAGCCTGTGAGATGTGGGTGGACGAACCGGTGGATGGCCAGATCGGTTACGTCGCTTCGCTTCTGTCGCGCCAGTTCGCCGAGACGGACGTGTCGCGCGGCTTCGTCAATGGCTTCAATTTCAACTGCATCACCTCAACGGCGTCCGCCGGAGAGTTGGCGGCGGGCTGGTTCACCTCGGCACGCGCGCCCTGGGGCAAGGAACATCACAACTGGTTTCAGCAGCATTTCGGCCATTCGATCGGCGTGTTCGCCATCGGTGACGACCTGCCCAATCCAGAAAACCGCGTCACGCTCGATCCCATTTTAAAAGATTCGGACGGAGTACCGGCGGCCAGGACACAATATGCACCGGGCGAGAACGACAAGCGGATGATGAATTACATGCTCGACCGGCTGGAGGATCTCGCCAAGGCCTGTGGTGCGTTCGAATACAGGTTGCATGACTATCGCGACAAGGACGGAGTATACCGCACGCCGGCCTGGCATATGATCGGCACCTGCCGCATGGGCAGCGATCCGAAAACCTCGGTCGTCAACAAATGGCACCAGACCTGGGAAGTGCCGAACCTATTCATCGTCGATGGCAGCGTTCTGGCTACAGGCGGTGTGGTCAATCCGACACCGACCATCTCGGCGCTTGCATTGCGGGCAAGTGCCTATATCCGCGACAACTTCGAGACGTTGTCCGGCAAGACACGTCCCTCTATCGCTGCCTGAGGTGACATCGTGATCCAGCGTCCGCCGGCCGAGCCGGGAATGCACGAATCCGAGGTCGATACGCCGGCCCTGCTGATCGACCTCGATGCCATGGAAGCGAACATGGATCGCATGGCAGTCTTCTGCCGCAAGGCAGGGGTGGGATTGCGGGCCCATGCCAAGACCCACAAATCTCCGGTAATAGCCGGCTGGCAGGCGGCGCGTGGCGCCCTCGGCCAGTGCGTCCAGAAAGCGGCCGAGGCGGAAGTGCTTGCCTGGTCCGGCATCGGCGATATCCTCGTGTCCAACGAGGTGGTGGCGGAGCGCAAACTCAGGCGGCTTGCTGCCTTGCAGTCGATGGCGAAGGTGTCTGTCTGCGCCGACGACGCCCGGACAATCGACCTCATCGAGAAAGTGGCGGAAGCCGCAGGGCAACGCATCACGGTGCTGGTCGAAATCGACATGACCGGCACGCGCTGTGGTGTTCGGCCGGGCGCGGATGCGGCGGCTTTGGCAAGGAGGATCGCCGCAAGCCGGCATCTCATCTTTGGCGGGCTACAGGCCTATCACGGCGGAGCGCAGCACTTGCGCAGCGAAGACGAACGCGAGCACGCGATCGCAGGCGCGGTCCGCAAGACGGTGGAGACGATAGAGGCAATCCGGTCTGAGGGGCTTACCTGCGAAATCGTCGGTGGTGCCGGCACAGGTACATTTCGACACGAGGCCGCCAGTGGCGTTTATAACGAATTGCAGGCCGGCTCCTACATCTTCATGGATGCCGACTATGCGCGTAACAAACCTCGGCCTGAGTTCGAACAGTCGCTTTTCGTGCTGAGTACGGTGATGAGCGCTGCACGTGATGGTGCCGCTGTCGTTGATTGCGGCCACAAAGGTATCGCGGTCGATAGCGGGTTGCCGCTCGTTCACGGACGCCAAGATATCGATTGTGTCGGTGCATCCGACGAACACGGTACGCTCACCTTGCGCGGTGGATCGTTGAAGGTCGGCGAGATGCTGCGACTTGTGCCCGGGCACTGCGATCCGACTGTTGATCGCTACGATTGGTATGTCGGCATGCGCGGCCAGCGAGTGGACTGTGTCTTTCCTGTTGCCGCACGAGGTATGATGCAATGAGCCTTACCGAGATGGAGATCAAGGATAAGCCTGGGGGCATGAAAGGATTGCGCTGTGTCGCATGCCGAGCTTTCTATCCGCCGGAGCTTCTTTACCGCTGCACTGCCTGTGACGGCATTCTGGAAGTGGAGCGTACGGAACCTGTTGCCGGATGGAGCTCGGGCGATTTCGTTTGCGGTGAGGTGACACTAGGGGAGGGCGGCACACCGCTTAGGAAGGTGTCACCCTCCTTGTTGCATCCCGATTTTCGCGGCAGGCTCCTGATCAAGGACGAGACGCGCAATCCATCCGGTTCGTTCAAGGATCGGCTCGTGGCAGCGGCGCTTTCTCGCGCTATAGAATTCGGTGCGCGAGGCATCGTCAGTGCGTCGAGCGGCAATGCGGGGGCAGCGGCGGCATGTTATGCGGCCAATGCCGGGATACCCGCGATCATCTGCTGCCCGGAAGCGACGCCGCACGGCAAGCTTGCGCAGATCATGGCTTACGGCGCAACGCTGGAGCGCGTGCCGGGGCATTACGGCAACTCCTTCAAACGTGCGATGGAACTCAGTGACGAGCGCGGTTATGTCAACCTGACGACGACCTACCTCAATCCTTACGGCGTTGACGCTCTTCGACTGGTCGGCCAGGAAATTATCGCAGCGCTCGATGGTATTCCACCCGACTGGATCGCTATCCCGACCAGTTCCGGGCCATTGGTGAAAGGTGTCCATCAAGGCTTCGTTGATGCCGCAGTGCCGATGCCGCGGCTGGTAGCGGCGCAGTCCGATGGATGTGCTCCGATCGCGCGGGCTTTCGCTATGGGGCTGGACATCGTCGAACCCTGGGACACGCCTAAGACGATCGCATCCGGCATCTCCGATCCTTTGCTAGGCTATCCCGAGGAAGGGAGCCATACATTGTCGCTGATCAGGGAAAGCGGTGGTCAAGCCGTGGCGGTTTCCGACGATGATATCAAAAACGCGATGGTGGGCCTGGCGCGCAGAGCTGGTCTTTTCTGCGAGCCTACGGGAGCAACATCGCTCGCCGCCTGCCGCCATCTTTTTTCTGATGGGACGATTGGAGCTCTAGAGACAGTCGTCTGTATTGTCACAGGGCATGGTTTCAAAGACTTTGCTGCTTGGACGAATGATCGAACGCCATGAGCCATCTCGACTAGACCGCGTGCCTGTGTTGAACGCCCATGCAATTGAAATCATCGGCAAGGAAATGCAGTTTGGGTTCGAACCCCTTAATGAGCAAAAAGGCGTGGTGCTGCCTTGGTCTATGGCGTATGCGGGACTATCACGCTGTCAAACGCACGTCCCATCCCGACGGCTTTCACTGCCCTTTCCGCGCTGGCGCGGTTACTGTTGACAGCGCCGATGAACTCAATGCCCTCGGATAACGCGCGGATTGCGGGGTGGTTAGCCGTGCTGGCCCAACTGCGCTCGGCCGTCAGGCCTCTCATGTCGACCTTCATTTTAGCTGCCATGCGCCTTCCACCTTGTTATGTCGGCGATCGCTCAGCTTTGCAGCAGAGCGACAAGACCGTTATAGCAATGGAAAGATTTCACTTTGCCCTCCTTGAGGTGCCAGACATCGCAGCACATCACGTCGAACTTCTTGCCTGTAGCGCGGAGCACGCCGCCAGGAAGCGGTAGATCACCCTTGTGGATACCTTGCAGCTTGAGCTCGACCACGTGATGTGAGGTCGAGTAGATATCTACGGCAGGGCTTAGGGCAAGATCATCATCGATCTATGCGGCTGAGAGGAGGAGTAGCGCCCTGAGAACAGATCGGGGGCCGCGACGCGAGTACGTGGCAACTTGCGGTGACGTGTTCTATTTGTTCATCCGCGGGTCAAGGATGAGGCGCGAGGCGTCGTGCTATCTCTAGCCGCACATAGGGTGGGCGGCTTTATCCAGTCATTTCCATCATTTCCGATCAAGAACGTAGCGTCACCATGCGAACTCTCTAAACTTGAACTATCCTTGAGGGAACGGCGAGATGCCACACGTCACGGCGGTACCCGACTCACCAGATATCGGTAGGAGTGGGCAGGCGGAGTGAAGGCGTGGCGGCATTGGCTTACAGCACCTTCACCTAGCTGGCCAATGGCCTCATTCATCCTTTGAATTCATAGGCCCTAGTCATTCCGCCGGGGTAATCCCGCTGCTGGCCTTCCCGTACTGTTCCCGCATCCTGAACGGAACGGAAGGACCATGATGAACCTCTTGTCTTGTCGGTATCAACGGCTGGTGAAATCGCTCTGGCCCGGCGCGCTGGTGGCCGCCCTCGTCCTCGGTGTCGGTCTGCAGGTCCATGCCGAGCCCACCCGAGCGACGATGCCGGATATCAGCAAGCTGGTGCATTACACGACCGTCACCCGCGGCGAAGTCACCGAACACATCATGACCACCCGTGAGGCCATCGAGGCGGTGCAGCGTGGAGAGCCGACACCGAACGGCACGCATGTCGCTCTCGTGGATTATCGCGACGGTCAGGTGTTTCGTTATTTCATCATGGAAAAGGGGCAGGACTGGGGTCTCGACTACGATGAACGTCGCCGCACCGCCGACTGGCAGTTCCAGTGGTTCAAGCCCGACGGTTCCATCAACGAAGCCGAGAACACCGCGCGCTGTCAGACCTGTCATTCCTCGCGCTCCGACCGCGAATTTCTCTATACGTTCAATGAACTTCGTCGGTTCGAATTCAAGTGATGGCGATGTTTCGTATCCGCCTGCTTCTGGATTTCGTCGCCATCGGGCTGATTGTCGCGTGCCTTGCCTATTGGTGGCGCGACAACCTCACCCACGAGATCTTCGGGGCCGCGCTGTTTCTGCTCGTCATCGGCCACAACCTGTTCAACAGGCGTTGGTATGGCAGGATCGGAAAGGGAAAGCGGGACGCGGTCCGCATCTTCAACATCGCGACGATCATTTGTCTGGCGATTGCGATGCTGATCATGCTGGTCACGAGTTTGCTGATCTCGCGTGATCTGTTCGCCTTCATGGCGCTTGATGGCGGTTTCGCCATACGCGAAATCCATATGTTTGCAGGCTATTGGCTTCTGCTGATCATCGCCGTCCATCTGGGAACGCGGTGGAGTGTGGTGATGAACATCGTTGGAGGCATGACGGGATATGCGGGGCCGCGCTGGCCCGTCACCTTGGTGTCAAGGATCCTTGCCGCGATCATCGTGCTATGGGGAATTCGCAGTTCGTTCGAGATGGCCTTCGGCTCGAAACTGCTTCTGACCTATTCACTCGACATGTGGGACTTCAACGAGGCTGCGTGGGGCTTTTTCGTCAATTACGCCTCGATCATCGGGCTGTATGCCGCGCTGTCGCATTATGCCCTGATGGCTGTTCGCCACAGATGGGCCTGACGGCGAACAGCGATCCTCGCGCGGGGGGCAGGAGGCGGAGAACCCCGCGTCAGGGAAGGTCACTTTTGGGAGATCCAGCCCGTCACCTGTTCCAGGGTCCTTCGTTCCTGATCGGCCTCCATCGTAAAGGCCGGGGCCAGTTCTGCACCGGGTACGAACGATTGCAGGATTTCGGTGCTGTTGCCGGTCCCATATCCACCATGCGTGATGAACGGAACCACAGTCTTGCCGGAAAAATCGTGAGCACGCAGGAACGAGCGAACGACCGGTGGCACCGTCATGCCCCATATCGGGAAACCGAGATAGATCGTCTGGTATCGGCCGATATCGGCGACCAGCTGTGCAAGCGGCGGAAGATAGTCTGATCCGGTCTCGCGTCTGGCCTGCGCCACCGTCGGTTCATATTCCTCGGGATACGGAGTGGCAGGCTCCATTCGGAAGAATGATGCCTGCTTCGCCCGACGGATCTGGTGCGCGATAACTTCGGTATTCCCCGTTCGGGTAAAATAGGCGACGAGTACACGTTGGGAGGCTGCAGGCTGTTCCTGCGCGTCACCCTTCCTCGCCGCCAGCAGAAGGCCGGCGGCGGCGAGGGGCAAAGCTCTCAAGATATGGCGTCTTTGCGGATGGTGCGGCATGGTTGTTTCCGTGAAAGCGTCGGGATCAGTCTATCGCGGTGCCTTTTGCGTAGTCCTCGTCCGATACCTTCTCCAGCCAGGTGACGACATTGCCATTTTCGGCTTCCGCCACCGCGAAATGCGACATGGCTTCGTCGGCGGAAGCGCCGTGCCAGTGCCTGACACGTGGCGGGATCCAGACGACATCACCCGGCCCGACAGACTCCACGGCGCCGCCTTCCTTCTGTACCCGGCCCTTGCCCGATATAATGAAAAGCGTCTGGCCGAGCGGATGCGTATGCCATGCCGTCCGCGCGCCAGCCGTGAAGGATACGGTTGCGCCACTGACGCGGGCCGGCTCTTCGCCCTTGTAATTGCCGGAAATCTTCACTTCGCCGGTGAAATAATCGGCGGGACCGGTGGTTTCCGAGGTTTTGGCGCGGGTGATCTGAATGTTCATTTCTGTTCCTTGGGAGGCTTTGTTCTGTGTGGCCGCAGCCTTGCCGGCGCGGGTTTCGAAGACGCGGCTCAGCACCGGCACGGC
This sequence comes from Neorhizobium sp. UBA7851, assembly GCA_002500765.1. Lineage (GTDB taxonomy): Bacteria > Pseudomonadota > Alphaproteobacteria > Rhizobiales > Rhizobiaceae > Neorhizobium. The sequence continues at coordinate 3,619 of DLSX01000043.1, read as the reverse complement.
CGACATGGCGCGCGGCCAGCCTGCATAGAATGCGACCTGCGCGACAACTTCGGAGGCTTCGGTATTGCTCAACCCGTTATCCATCGCCCTGTTGGCATGGAAAGGCAGCTGTTCGGGTTGCCCGACTGCGATCAGGGCCGCCATGGTGACAAGGCTGCGGTCGCGCGCCGAAAGATCCGGTCGCTGCCACAGGTCGCCGAAAAGGACCCGGTTGGTCAGATCGGCGAGGACGGCAGCCGTGGGGGCGACCGTCGTGTTGACGGTTGCGGTTCGCGCGGCTTCAGCCGTGGCTTCCAGCTCGATCCTGGCCGCATCGCTGTTGGCCAGCGGTGCAATCTTGCGTTCGTCGAACACTTTCTTGGTTTCCGCAACGGCGGAAATCGCGTTCGGCCAGCCGGTATAGAAGGCGAGCTGGGTGATCAGTTCGCCGATCTCTTCAGGCTTGACGCCATTGTCGAGCGCGCGACGCACATGACCGGCGATCTGTGCCGTCTTGCCTGTCGAAACGATCGCCGAGACGGTCACCAGACTGCGGTCGCGCGGTTTCAGTTCGGCGCGTTCCCAGACCTCGCCAAATAGCACATTGTCGGTGAAATCACCGAGTCCCGGCGCAACGTCATAAACGGCGGGTGGAGCCACGCGACGACGCTCTTCCTGTGCTTCCACGCCGGTCGCGGCGAGAGTGGAAATGGCGATGCTGGCGGCGATGTTCTTCATCCTGTGTTCCTCTTTATGCGCGAGATGGCGAGGGAGGCCGGCGGCCGCAGCCGCCAAGTCCCTGATGAGAGATAGGCTTCGGCGCGGCCGGCATTAGATGGCACAAACCAATTGGGCCTATGCGTTTCGTTCATGAATGGCGAAGGAGGGGATACGCCGCAGGTACCGCGGCGTATCGATGGCGTTCCTAGAAGCGCAGCAAAGTCTTGATTGCGCGGCGTTCATCCATCGCGCGGTACCCTTCCGCGACGTCCGCCAACGGAATTTCCAGGTCGAAAACCTTGCCGGGGTTGATTTCGCGGTCGAGCACGAGATCCATGAGATAAGGCAGGTAGCGGCGAACCGGGGCCGGGCCGCCCAGCAGGCTTTTCTGCTGGAAGAACAGTTGCTGGCCATCGAATGTCACGCCATGCGGCACGCCGACAAAACCGATCTTGCCACCGGGGCGGGCGCAATTGACGGCCTGCGACATCGATTCTTCCATGCCGACGCATTCCAGCACGCTTTCGGCGCCGACACCGTTGGTCAGTTCCTTGACGCGGGCAATACCTGCCTCGCCGCGCTCGGACACGATGTCCGTCGCGCCGAATTCCAGCGCCAGATCCTGACGGCTCTTGTGGCGGCTCATGGCGATGATGCGGGCCGCGCCCATCCGCTTGGCGGCCAGCACGCCCATCAGACCAACGGCGCCGTCGCCGACGACGACAGCCGCCGAACCTTCGGTCACGCCGGCAGCATCCGCCGCATACCAACCGGTGCCGAGAACGTCGGAAACCGCCAGCAGGCTCGGAATGAGGTCGTCGGACGGCAATTCGGCGGTCGCGACCAGCGAGCCATCTGCCAAGGGTACGCGTGCATAGGGCGCCTGGGCGCCGACCATGAATTCACGCTGTTCGCAGGACGACTGGAAGCCGAAGCGGCAATGCGGGCAGGGGGTGTCGGACAGGCAGAACGAGCCGACGACGAACTGGCCCGGCCTGACGGTT
>DLSX01000043.1:0-1844 GCA_002500765.1 Neorhizobium sp. UBA7851 | reverse complement strand
ACCTCGTTCGCGCCACGGTAGGGCCAAAGGTCGGAACCGCAGATGCACGAGGCCGACAGCTTGATGATCGCATCCGTCGGGTGGAGAATTTTCGGTTCGGAAACCTCTTCGCATCTGATATCGCCGGGGCCGTGAAGCATTGTCGCCAACATGGGCAAAATTCCTTTGTTTCGTTTGGGGTTTGGATGGCAGTGACTGGTCTCAGGATGCCGTCGCCATGCGGCGTGCGCGCACCGCCGCCAGATCGGCGAGAACGCGCTCCGGCTCCGCTTCGATCGGCATGTTGGCCTGATCGCGGATGGCATCGGGTCCGGTCGCGGCGTCAGCGACAAGAGCCGCAAACAGCGGGTCGAGATCCTCTTGCGTCGCTCCTCTTTCGGCAACCAGCTCGAAGGTCTTGTTCGCCGCCTCGTCCGAGGTGAGGCTTTCCACCAGCACCTGCGCGATCTGCCGGCGGGCGATCCCACCGTCGCGCGGCGTTCCCGACTGGCGTGTATCGCCCTGCAGGAAAACGAGTTTCTGCTGGTCGGCGTCGTTGTAGTCGAACCAGCCGGGGCGGACGATCGTGTAGGGCAGGCCACTTGCCCGCACCAGCCGCTCGCCACGCCGCTTCCAGTCATGTGCCTCGGTCGATTGATTGTAGCTGCCGCCGCGATTGGTGACGCCGATCGCGGTCATCAGTGCGATCCGCGCCTTGCGATCGCCCAGCGCCTCGAGTGCATTGCGCACACCGCCATAATCCACCCGTTCCGAGCCGAGCTTTCCACCACCATCCGAACCGTGGGTGAAGACGATCGCGTCGACGCCGTCCACCGCCATCGCAAGGCTGTCCGTTTCGGTGAGGTCTCCAAGGCAAATGTCGACATTGTCGCCGAGCATGCGGGCCTTGCGGGTGTCCCGCACCAGCGCGCGTACCGAGTGGCCATGGGCAAGTGCTTCTTCCACGACGGGGCGGCCGATGCTGCCGGTCGCTCCGATCACGAGGATGTTCAGGCGTTTTGCGGACATGCTGCTTTTTCCTGGTTGTTGCGCGGAGAGGATGAGGTGACGAGGCCGGCACAAAGCACGCTGCCGATGCCCATCAGGCCGATCACCCAGCCCATCGGCCAGGGTGTGCCGTCGGCAAAGGCACCGACGAGGCCGGAACCGGCAATGCCGCTGCCATATTGAATGGCGCCGACAAGAGCGGAAACCGTGCCTGCCTGTTCTGGGAAGTCCGACAGGGCACCGGCGATGGAATTGGCGACGATGAAGCCCGTCATCGAAATGAAGACGAGAAGCGGAATGAACAATCCCCACAAGCCGCCCCAATCCGTATAGGCGGCGACCGCAACCGCCAGTCCGGCAATCATGCCGATGACCGTGCCGGTGGTCAGCATGCGATCCATGCCGTAGCGGTGGACGAGCCGGGTGTTGAGAAGGTTGGCGGTGACGATGCCGACAATACCGGCGCCGAACAGCAACCCGTAATATTGCGCCGGCACATCGTGGTAGGTGATGAAGGCAAACGGCGTGCCGGCGATATAGGCATACATGCCGGAATAGAAGAAGGCGCCGGATCCGGCATAACCGAGGATGCGCTTGTGGCGCAGAAGTCGTCCGTAACGCCTGAAGGCGCCGCTCAGGGGTGCGGGGTTGCGTCGTTCGGGGCCGAGTGTTTCCGGCAGGGTAAACAGCGCGGCGAGCGTTGCGATACCCAGAACGACCAGCGTCCAGAAGATCGCCCGCCAGCCGGCGAATGCATCGATCTGGCCGCCGAGGATCGGTCCGAGCAGCGGCGCGATGGCCATCACGGCAATCAGCGTCGACAGCATCTGGGCGGCGCGGGCCCCCTGATACAGGTC
>DLSX01000044.1 GCA_002500765.1 Neorhizobium sp. UBA7851 | reverse complement strand
GACCTCGACCGCGCTGGCGCTTGCCGGCCTGTTTCGCGCCCATCGCGCCGCCCAGACCGCGCTTGTGACGGGGGCATTGTCCACCGATGCGGCCATGGGGTCTTCCGCCCCGTTCCATCCGGACATCCATACGCTGCGCGGCCACAAGGGCCAGATCGATGCCGGTGCGGCACTGCGCCAGCTGCTGACCGGTTCCGAAATCCGCGAAAGCCATATCGAAGGCGACGAGCGTGTGCAGGATCCCTATTGCATCCGCTGCCAGCCGCAGGTGGATGGCGCCTGCCTCGACCTGTTGCGCCAGGTTGCCCGCACGCTGGAAATCGAAGCCAATGCGGTGACCGACAATCCGCTGGTTCTCTCCGATGATGAAGTCGTCTCGGGCGGCAATTTCCATGCCGAGCCGGTTGCCTTTGCAGCCGACCAGACGGCGCTCGCCATTTGCGAAATCGGTGCGATTGCCCAGCGCCGTGTGGCACTTCTTGTCGATCCTGCCCTGTCCTATGGGTTGCCGGCGTTTCTCTCGAAGAAGCCGGGCCTGAATTCCGGTCTGATGATCGCCGAAGTCACATCCGCCGCTCTGATGAGCGAAAACAAGCAGATTTCGCATCCCGCCTCGGTGGATTCGACGCCGACTTCTGCCAACCAGGAAGACCATGTTTCCATGGCCTGCCACGGTGCCCGCCGCCTGCTGGCGATGACGGAAAACCTGTTCGGTATTCTCGGCATCGAGGCGCTTGCCGCGGTTCAGGGCGTCGAGCTGCGCGGCCCGCTGAAGACCAGCCCGGAACTGCAAAAGGCGGCCGGCGTGCTGCGCTCCGCCGTGCCATCGCTCGAAGACGACCGTTACATGGCGCCGGATCTTGCTGCCGCGAGTGCGCTTGTCGCAAGCGGTGCGCTCGCCTCCGCCATCTCTCCCGGCATCCTGCCGGTGCTCGACATCTGATTGCAAAAGAACAACGGGAACAGAAGTCATGACCAATCCGCGCCACAACATACGCGACGTCCGCTCCCCGCGGGGATCAGAACTCAATGCCAAGACCTGGACGACGGAAGCGCCGCTTCGCATGCTGATGAACAATCTCGATCCGGGCGTGGCGGAAAATCCGCATGAGCTGGTCGTCTACGGCGGCATCGGCCGGGCGGCCCGCACCTGGGACGATTTCGACAAGATTGCAGCGACGCTGAAGACTCTCACGGAAGAGGAAACCCTGCTTGTCCAATCCGGTAAGCCGGTCGGTGTCTTCCGCACCCACAAAGACGCACCGCGTGTGCTGATCGCCAATTCCAACCTTGTGCCGCACTGGGCGACCTGGGACCATTTCAACGAACTGGATAAGAAGGGGCTGGCCATGTACGGCCAGATGACCGCCGGGTCGTGGATCTATATCGGCACACAGGGCATCGTTCAGGGCACCTATGAAACCTTCGTCGAGGCCGGCCGCCAGCATTATGACGGCAATCTCACGGGCAAGTGGATTTTGACCGGCGGACTCGGCGGCATGGGCGGCGCCCAGCCGCTTGCAGCCGTCATGGCCGGGGCCTGCTGCCTTGCGGTCGAATGCGACGAAAGCCGCATCGATTTTCGCCTGCGCACCCGGTATGTCGATGCCAAGGCGAAGACGCTGGATGAAGCGCTGGCGATGATCGCCGAATGGACGGCCAAGGGCGAGGCGAAATCTGTCGGCCTGCTCGGCAATGCCGCCGAAATCTTCCCGGAACTGGTGAGCCGCATGCAGGCAGGCGGTCCGCGCCCCGATATCGTCACCGACCAGACCTCGGCGCATGACCCGCGCAACGGTTACCTGCCGATCGGCTGGACCGTCGAGGAAGCCAGAGCCAAACGTGAAAGCGATCCGAAATCGGTCGAGACCGCTGCCCGCGCATCGATGAAGGCCCATGTGGAAGCCATGGTCGCCTTCTGGGATGCCGGTGTGCCGACGCTCGATTACGGAAACAATATCCGTCAGGTCGCCAAGGATGAAGGGCTTGAAAACGCCTTTGCTTTCCCCGGCTTCGTCCCTGCCTATATCCGCCCGCTCTTCTGCCGCGGCATCGGCCCGTTCCGCTGGGCCGCACTTTCCGGCGATCCGGAGGATATCTACAAGACCGATGCCAAGGTGAAGGAACTGTTGCCGGACAACAAGCACCTGCATAACTGGCTGGACATGGCTAAGGAGCGCATCGCCTTTCAAGGGCTTCCCGCACGCATCTGCTGGGTAGGTCTCGGCGATCGTCACAAGCTCGGCCTTGCCTTCAATGAAATGGTGCGCAGAGGCGAGCTTTCCGCCCCGATCGTCATCGGTCGCGACCATCTCGACAGCGGCTCGGTCGCCTCGCCGAACCGTGAGACGGAAGCGATGAAGGATGGTTCGGATGCGGTCTCTGACTGGCCGCTGCTGAACGCGCTTCTCAACACCGCCTCGGGCGCGACATGGGTGTCGCTGCATCACGGCGGGGGCGTCGGCATGGGGTATTCGCAGCATTCCGGCATGGTGATTTGCGCCGATGGTTCGGAAGATGCCGACCGTCGCCTGGAGCGCGTTTTGTGGAACGACCCGGCAACCGGCGTCATGCGCCATGCGGATGCGGGATATGAGATCGCCGTTGAATGCGCGACCGAAAAGGGCCTTCGTCTGCCTGGCATTCTCGGGAACTGAGCCGATGCGCATTCTTCGCGCGGCAGACCATAGGCGCATGCCGTGGAAGAACGGCAAGGGAGAGACGGTCGAGATCGCCGTCTTTCCCGAAGGCGCCAGTGTCGACACGTTCGACTGGCGCATCAGCATGGCGCCGGTCGTGTCAGATGGTTCGTTCTCCGTTTTCCCGGGTATCGACCGGACGCTGAGCATCCTGACCGGCGACGGCATGATGCTTTCGGTTGAAGGCATGGCGCCGACGGTAATCGGCCAAAAATCGGTGCCGTTTTCGTTTTCGGGCGATGCGAAAACCGAAGCCGTGCTTCAGGCAGGGCCGATTACCGATCTGAACGTCATGACCCGGCGCAGGCGCTTTTCGCATCGTGTGACGCGGGTAGACGAGGGTGGTGGGATCGGGTTTTCCGCCGATGCGGCACTCGTCATCCTCGTCGTGACGGGCAAGGCGCAGGTATCACAGCTCAAGCTTGACCCGGTCGACGCCGTGATCCTTGATGAGCCGACGCAGTGCCGTGACTTGAGGCTTGAGACCCGGGAGCCTTGTTTCGTCATCGAGATCTTCGGGCAGGCGAGCCGCTGACCTTGTTGGCTCGCAACGGCGCGTGTCGGTCAGCCGTCAGTAGACGTCCCGGAGATACCGCTTGTCCTTCTTCAGGCCGGCCAGATAGTCCGCCGCCTTTTCTGCGGTCATGCCGCCGTGTTCGACGATGATCTCGCCGAGAGCCGCATCGACATCGCGGGCCATGCGGCTGGCATCACCGCAGACATAGAAGGATGCGCCGTCCTCCAGCCAGGAAAACAGCGCCTTGCCGTTTTCCTTCATCCGCGTCTGCACATAGATCTTGGCATCCTGATCGCGCGAGAAAGCGAGATCGAGGCGGGTGAGCAGGCCGTCGCGGCTCATCGTCGAAAGCTCGTCTTCGTAGATGAAATCGCTTTCGCGGCGCTGGTCACCGAAGAACAGCCAGTTGCGGCCTTTCGCTCCGCGGGTGCGGCGTTCCTGCAGGAAGGCGCGGAACGGCGCGATGCCAGTGCCGGGGCCGACCATGATCATCGGCGCATCGTCATTGCCGGGCACGCGAAAGGCCTTGTTCGGCGAAACGAAAATGCCCGCGCTGAGGCCTTCAGCAACCCGATCGGCCATATAGGTCGAGCAGACGCCGCCGCGATCGCGGTTGGCGGCGTGGTAGCGGACGCTGGCAACCGTCAGGTGAACATGGTTTCCGGCTTCCTTCGGGCTGGATGAGATCGAATAGGCACGATGCTGCAGCGGCTTCAGCAGGCCGACAAACTCCGTGGCATTCAGGCTGTTTTCGGGAATGAGCGAGATCAGGTCGAGGGCGTCCTTGCTCCACAGGAAGGCGTCGAGCGCTTCCTTGTCGCCATTGCGGACGACATGGGTGAGTTCCTCGTGGCCGGCACGGCGTTCGACTTCGGCAATCAGGTCGCGCGAAGGCGTCGAGATTTCGTACTGGGTCGAGAGCAGCGCGCCGAGTGATGCTCCGCCGACCTCCGTTTCAGCCGAAGCGCCGAGCCTAGCGATCAGCAGATCGACCAGTGCCGGATCATTGACCGGCATGACGCCGAGCGCATCACCTGCCTCGTAAACGAGGCCGCTGTCGGCAAGATCGAATTCGAAATGGCGGATTTCCTTGGTCGAGGCTGCTCCGGACAGGCGGCGATTGACGGCCATTATCGAGACGTAGGGGTTCTTGCGGCTCCAGCCTGTTTGTTCGCGCGATGGAGCTGGCGCGGCCGCCGCGCCCGATACCGGCTTTTCGGCGGCAAGCGGCAGGGTTTCGCCAAACCATGCGGCGGCGGCATCTTCGAAATCGATATCGCAATCGAGACGGGTCGCGATACGGGTGGCGCCGAGCTGTTCCAGGCGTGTGTCGATCAGCTTGCCGGCCTGGCAGAAGCCGTCATAGCCGGTATCGCCGAGTGCAAGCACGGCAAACTTCATGCCTTCGAGACGCGGTGCGGTATCGGCGGACAAGGCCTCCCAGAAAAGCTGGGCATTGTCGGGCATCTCGCCCTCGCCATAGGTAGAGGTGACGATCACCACATGGCGCATGGCTGCGAGTGTTTCCATCTCGATATCGTCGAGGCCGCGCACGTCCGGCGCCATGCCGAGGGCCTTGGCGGAAGCGGCTGCATCCATGGCCAGATTTTCGGAATTGCCGGTCTGCGTGCCGTAAAGGATATGGATCGGCTGCGCAGCATTCGAGGCTGGAGCGCTTGCTGTATTTTCTCCGGCGACGAGGCGCGAGTTGAGGCCGGCCATGAAGCCGGAGAGCCAGGCGCGCTGTTCGCCGTTGAAGGGGGCATCCTCGGGGATATGCGGGATCATCATCGGCGCGGTCTCAGGCTCTGGCTGTTGCAAGGCCACCAATGGCCTTGGCTGCAAAGAGCTCCTCGAAGCTCGGGATGCGTCCGATCCGGTCGCGGTTGCTTTCCGTCTGCTGGATGATCCAGCCATAGGTGCCGGGGCTGTCGATCGACAGCGTGTTGCGACCGGCCAGTGCCTGGCGATAATCCGACAGCCGCTTTTCCGAGACGAGAACCGCAAGGCCCTGGTCGTCGTAATCGGCAATCGCCTCGCGGGCATAACGGGAGAGCTTCTGCATCAGCGCGAAATCCTCGGTCAGGATCAGGTTGCGCACCGTCTTTTCGACCGCCGGTTCGGACGAGCCGAGTGCGTTCGGAACCCGCGCCATCGCAAGCGACTGCGCCATGGAAAGCACCGTGTAATTGTTGATCAGCGTGAACATCTCTTCGGTGTCCGTCTCGCCGTGGCCGGGAGCCTTGCCGTTGAGGATCGGCTTGCGGTCGCGATAGGCGAGCTTGAACTTGCGCACCTGATGGCCGGCAAGTGCGGTCGACAGTTCCTCGATCAGGTCCTTGCGGCTCTTCGCCTTCAGGATCGCATCGCTATCCTGATAGAGAAGCAGCGCGCGCGGCAGGCAATAGACGAAATTCGAGCGTTCGCTTTCGAAATTTTCGAGCAGCCAGCGCGCCTTTTCCGATCCTGTCGCTTCGACATGCCATTGCAGCATCATGCGGATCGCGTCCGCATGGAAGGCCACATAGGGGTCTGTCGGATCGGCGATCGAGCCGATCAGGATGGAATCGTGGCTCATCTTCTTGGGCAGATCGCGATAGGGATCATACTGGTAGAAGAAGCCGCCGCTCATGCCGTTGCCGACGCCCTTGCCGAAGGCGCCGAGATTGAGCACGGCGCCATTGGTCATGTATTCGCAGCAGAAGTCGCCGACACCCTCGACGACTGCGGTCGAACCGGAATTGCGCACGGCAAATCGGTCGCCCGCCTGGCCTTCGACAAACAGCCGGCCCCCGGTTGCACCGAACAGGGCGAAATTGCCGATCAGCACGTTGCCGCCGGCTTCGAGCGAACCGCCGCCCGGCGAGCGCACCGAAATCGTGCCGCCATTGGCGCTCTTGCCGACGCCGTCATTGCAGGTGCCGGTATGGTTGAGCATCATGCCGTCATTGCAGAATGCGCCATAGGACTGGCCGGCCGAACCGGATGTGGCGATCTTCACCGAACCCGCATCGAGGAAACGGCGACCGCGCTTGTCCTGACGGACGGCGGGAAGGTGACGTGTCTCGTCTTCGCTGAGCTCGTGGTTCAACATCCGCTCGATATCGACAGCCAGCTGGCCGCCGACGCTCTTGTTGCGGTTGTTGAGATGATGATTGCCGCCAAGTTCGACCACCGGCAGGCCGCCATCGATCAGCGCCGAGCGCACCATGTCGATGAAGGTGTCATCGACCGCGTAATCCTTCTCCATATAGACAGGATCGGTGATCTTCACCTCCTCGACCACCTGCAGCATCGCGCGGAGGTCAAGCTGCCCGACGCTGGACGGGTGATCGAGAAGGTGAAGAAGGTCGCTACGTCCCCGCGCTTCGCGCAGAGACTTGAAGCCGAGGGAGGCAAGGATTTCACGGGTTTCGTGGGCGATGTTTAAGAGATACTGCGCCAGTGCCCGCGGATCGCCGTCAAACACTTCGGCATTGGTGGTGAGGCCGGCCGGGCACTTGATGTTGCAGTTCTTCGCCATGACGCATTTCAGCATCATCAGCGCCGTCGTGCCGAATTCAAAACTGTCGCCGCCGAGCAGGGCTGACTTGACGACATCGCTCGCCGTCTGGTGCGCGCCGGAGCAGCGCAGCAGCACTTTTTGGCGCAGGCCGTTGGCGCAGAGTGCCTGATGCACTTCGGCAATGCCGATTTCGGCGGCGCGTCCGGTATATTTGAGGCTGGTGACGGCCGCCGCCCCGGTGCCGCCGGTATTGCCGGCGACATTGATGACATCCGCACCGGCCTTGGCGACGCCGACCGCGATCGTGCCGATGCCTTCCGACGAGACGAGCTTGACGATGACGCGCACCCGGGCCGCCTTGCAGTCGTGGATCAGCTGCGCCAGATC
>DLSX01000024.1 GCA_002500765.1 Neorhizobium sp. UBA7851 | reverse complement strand
CGGCAATGATGGCCAGCGCTCCGATCGGGCCGCAGCCGGTCACCAGCACACGCTTGTCGGTCAGCGGGCCAGCGCGGTTGACGCCATGCAGGGTGACGGCAAACGGTTCCGCCATCGCCGCCTCGTTGATCGAGACGCCATCGGCAACCTTGTGGCACTGCCAGGCTTCCGCCACCAATCGCTGGCGGAAGGCGCCCTGGATATGCGGCATCGGCATGGCCGAACCGTAAAAGCGCATGTTCAGGCAATGGTTCTGCTGGCCCTTGAGGCAGTATTCGCAATGGCTGCAGGGACGGCTCGGCGAGACGGCAACCCGGTCACCGACGGCAAGGCCGGAAACACCTTCGCCCAGTGCTTTGATCGTGCCGGCGACTTCGTGGCCGAGGATCATCGGCTCGCGAACGCGCACCGTGCCGAAACCGCCGTGATTGTAATAATGCAGGTCAGATCCGCAGATGCCGCCCGCCTCGATAGCGACTTCCACCTGTCCGGGCCCCAGGCTTTCAACCTCACGCTCTTCGACGCGCAGATCTTTCGCCGAATGAATGACGACGGCTTTCATGGCACTCTCCTTACAATACGGGTGTCGGCAGGGTCGCACCTGCAAAATGGGCGGCGAGATTGTCGCGCACCAGCTTGCCCATCGCCTTGCGGGTCTCGATCGTGCCGGACGCGTGATGCGGCTGTACCAGCACATTGTCGAGTTTAAGGAAGCGCGGGTTAAGCTTTGGTTCGCCCTCGAACACGTCGAGCGCCGCCGATCCCAGCGCACCGCTCTCAAGCGCCGCCAGCAATGCCTCTTCGTTGATATTGGAGGCGCGCGAGATGTTGATCAGCATGCCTTCCGGACCAAGCGCCTCGATCACATCCTTGGAGACGATGTGTTTCGTGGCAGCGGAGGCGGCGAGCGTCACAAAGAAGAAATCCGCATGCCGGGCAAGTTCGACCGGATCGGCGATGAAGGTCATGCCCTCGGCGTAAGGTTTTGCGCTGACATCGCTATAGGCGATATCCATGTCAAAACCCTTCAGGCGCTTGGCGACTTCGAAGCCGATACGACCGAGCCCGAGCACGCCGGCCTTCCGGCCCCAGACGCGCCGTTTCAGCGGATAAAGCCCCTTGGCTTCCCAACTGCCGTCCTTCACCCAGGTTTCCGCGCCGATCATGCCACGCGACTGCACCAACATCATGCCGATGCCGAGATCGGCCACGTCATTGGTCAGGACGTCGGGCGTGTTGGTGACCCGGATGCCGCGCTCGCGGCAGGCCTGAAGGTCGACCGCGTCGTAACCGACACCGTAGACGGAGATGACTTCCAGCTTCGGCAGTTTGACGATCAGACCTGCTGCGGCACCGAGTTCGCCGCGGGTGGCGACAGCGCGGATATTGGGGCCATGCAGCTTCAGAAACGCGTCGCGATCCCCCGCTTCGTAAAGCTTGCGCACCTCGTATTGCGCTTCAAGTTCGACGAGATCCCATTCCGGGTAAGGGCCGACGAGTAGAATTTCCGGCTTGGTCACCGTTTCCTCCATGATGATTTTATTGTTTGTCTATTGCAGTCGCAAAACCGGTAGCGGCGATGCGGGCGATGGCGTCGGAGACGATCCGTTCAAGCGGCTGATCGATTTCGACCGTCACCACGTCGCGCTCGCCTTGCGGCAGTTCGAGTGTGGCTAGCTGGCTGTCCAGCAGCGACAGCGGCATGTAATGCCCTTCGCGGGCTCCCATGCGCGACACCAGCAACGGTCGCGATCCCTGCAGGAATACGAACGTCACTGGCCGCCCTGCCCTTGTTCGCAGCAGGTCGCGATAGGATCGTTTCAGGGCGGAGCAGGAGATGACGGTGCGGGCATCTTCGCCGAGTTCGGCACCGAGCGCGTCCAGCCAGGGCCAGCGGTCGGTGTCATCCAGCGGAATGCCCTGGCGCATCTTTTCGACATTGGCGACCGGATGGCGGCTATCGCCTTCGATGAAGCGGCAGCCGAGGATGGATGCGAGCCTTTCGCCGACGGAGGTCTTGCCGCAACCGGAGACACCCATCACGACGATCGGGCCGATGCTGCCTGTTGTCTCAGAGGGACGTGGTGATGCCGCCGTCGACATAAAGCGTGTGTCCATTCACGAAAGAGGAAGCCTTGCCGGAGAGGAACACCGCGGCACCGACGAGTTCATCGACATTGCCCCAGCGGGCTGCCGGCGTGCGTTTTTCCAGCCAGGATGAAAACTCCTCGCTGTCGACAAGCGCCTGATTGAGCGGTGTCTTGAAATAACCGGGTGCGATCGCGTTCACCTGCAGGCCATGTTTGGCCCAGTCGGTGCACATGCCGCGCGTCAGGTTCTTCACCGCGCCCTTGGTGGCCGTGTAGGGCGCAATGCCGGGACGGGCGAGTTCGCTCTGCACCGATGCGATATTGATGATCTTGCCGCGACCGCGTGCGATCATGTGTTTCGCGACCGCCTGGCCGACGTAAAACACGCTGGAAACATTGGTCTTCAACAACTGCTCCCAGCGATCGACGGGAAAATCCTCAAGCGGCGTGCGGAACTGCATGCCGGCATTGTTGATGAGGATATCGATCGGGCCAACGCGGGTTTCGATCTCTTCGACACCCTTGCGAACGGCGTCGGCGTCGGTCACGTCGAAATCGGATGCGGAGACCTTAGCACCGGCGGTAGTCAACTGGTTGACGGCCGCGTCAAGTTTTGTCCTGTCGCGGCCGTTCAGCACCACTTCGGCGCCATGCGCCGCAAGCCCTTCGGCCAGGGCAAAACCGATACCCTGCGAAGAGCCCGTCACGAGAGCCCGAAGGCCAGAAAGATCAAAAAGGGGAAAAGTCATTCGTACCTCCGGGCACACGTGAAAGATCAGGGGTCGGGTTCAAATCAGATGTCGACGACCAGGCCCTTGGCTTTCAGGACCGGTTCGAGCTTGCTGACCTCGATGACCGTAGCACCATTCTTGTAGGCTTCGATATAACCGGCTTCGGCATCTTCGCGTGCCTGCGAAAGCTTGGCGGCTTCCTGCGCTTCCTCACGCCGCACGACCACCAGGCCATCGGCATCACCAACAATGATATCGCCCGGATTGATGATCTCGCCGCCGACAATGATGCTGTCGTTGAGCGTGCCGAGCGTTTCCTTGACGGTGCCCTTGATGCAGGCGCTGAGCGAGAAGACCGGGAAACCGAGGTCGCGAAGCTGCAGCGTATCGCGCACGCCGGTATCCGTCACCAGACCGCCTATACCCTTGGCAAGGCAGGCATTGGCAAGAACGTCACCGAACGAGCCGGCCTCCTCGTATTCACCGGCGGAGACCACGATGATATCGCCCGGCTTGGCGTAATTGATCGCCAGTTGCAGCATGATGTTGTCGCGCGGCGAAGACTTGACGGTGAAGGCCGGGCCACAAAGCTTCATGCGGTAATCGACCGGCTTCAGGCGCGAGGACAAGGCACCCTTGCGGCCCTGCGCTTCGTGGATGGTGGCCGGCGAAAACTTGGCAAGTGCCTCGACGTCAGCCTTGCTCGGGCGCGTCGCAATATCCTTGATGTGAACCATAAAAATCTCCCATGACTTCAGGACGGCGGGCCGCGCCCGCCGTTGTAGTTGATTTGAAATGTTGTGTTTGAGGCGATCAGCGCCCGGTCGAAAGGATCAGGGGGCCGGATCGAACTTGAGTTCGGAGAGCGGGACGACCTTGTCCGTGCGCGTCATCTTGTATTCCGTGTTCGGGCCGAGCCACTTGTCCCAGATGCGATTGATTTCGCCGTCCGCATCCAGCTTGCGCAGCACTTCGTTGACCTTTGCCGTCAGCTTCGGATTGTCCTTGGCCATGCCGATGCCGATGGGCTGGAAGAGCATCGGCTCTTCGATCATCCGCATTTCCTTGCCCTTGGTCTTCGACTCGTTGACGAATTTCGTCATCGTCATCGTGTTGCCGACGATGCCGCGCGCCTTGCCCTGCTGGACGGCGAGATAGGCCGACGCTGTATCCTGGAAGGTCAGCGGCTCCGACTTGTTGAGCTTGACGGAAAGCTCCGAAGTGGAACCTTTGCTGGATGCGATGCGCTGGCCGACATAGTCCGCCTTCTTGTGACCGGCATCATCGACCGGCACGATCAGCATTTCCTTGGCAAGGTAATAGGGATCGCTGAACTGGATCTGTTCGGCGCGGCTCAGCGTATAGGCAAGGTTCGCCACCGACAGATCGACGCGGCCGAGCTTGACTTCCGGAACGCGGGCTTCGACCGAAACCGGCTTGATTTCCGGCTTCACGCCCAGTTCCTTGGCGATCGCGCTGCAGAGATCGACGTCGAAACCGGCCATTTCGCGGGTCTTCGGATCCGGAGAAGCGAACGGCGGCACGTCTGCGAACGTGGCGCAACGCAGCACCTTGTTGGAGAGAATGGTATCGAGCTGATCGGCATTGGCAACGCCCACACTTGTCGAGGCGGCAAGCACGGCTGTGAGCGAAAGGCATTTCCAGTTCATTGCTGTTCTCCTTGGTTTTTATAGGTGCCCTTAGTGCCGCAGGTCCGAGAGGAACCTTCGTGCACGCGGGTGTTTTGGATTTTTGAAAAACTCGTCCGGCGTCGCCGTCTCGATGATTTCGCCGGCATCGATGAACCAGATGCGGTCAGCGACTTCGCGGGCGAAACCCATTTCGTGGGTGACGCAGAGCATGGTCATGCCTTCGGCAGCGAGGCTCTTCATGACGGCAAGCACTTCACCGACCATTTCCGGGTCGAGCGCGCTTGTCGGTTCATCGAACAGCATGACAGGCGGCTCCATGGCGAGCGCACGGGCGATCGCCACACGTTGCTGCTGGCCACCCGACAGCTGGCCGGGATAGGCCTGCGCCTTGTCGGCAAGGCCGACCCGTTCCAGAAGCGTGAGTGCCTTGGCATTGGCGACATCGGGTTTTACGCCCTTCACGCGGATGGGCGACATGGCGACATTCTCGATCACCGAGAGATGCGGAAACAGATTGAAACTCTGGAAGACGAAGCCGACGCGGCTGCGAAGAGTGTTCAGTTCCTTCGCCCGCATCTGAGCGTGGATATTGTTGCCATCGAGCGTGATCGAGCCGCTGCTGATTTCCTCAAGACGATTGATCGTGCGGATGAGCGTCGACTTGCCGGAGCCGGAAGGTCCGCAGATGACGACGACTTCGCCGCGGGTTACCTCGGCATCGATATTCTTCAGAACCTGGAAATTACCGTAGCTCTTGCAGACTTTCGAAAGCTGGATCGTCTGTGCGCCCTGAGCGGTTGTGGGTGTGTCGGTCATAGCTGCTCCGTAGCGATTTTGGGTGTGACGGGTGCGGGTGCTTCTTCACGACCGGCGCGCACGCCGGCACGGCGGCGGGCGATACGCTGCTCGAGACGGTTCGCGACATGGGTCAGCGACCAGCAGATGATGTAGTAGACGAAGGCGAGCATCAGGAAGACCTGGAACGGCTGGGTCAGCAGCTGGTTGTTTACCTGGTTGGCCGCAAACGTCAGATCCGGCACGTTGATGACATAACCGAGCGTCGTATCCTTGATGGTGGAGACGAAGGTCGAGATGATGCTTGGGATCATGTTGTAGAGGGCCTGCGGCAGAATGACGAAACGCATCGCGCCGAAATAACCGTGGCCAAGCGCACGCGCCGCATCCATCTGGCCGGAGCCCAGTGAAACGATACCGGCACGCACGACCTCGCTCATGAACGCGCCCTGATAGATGACGAGCGTTGTCAGCATGGTGACGAAGCTCGGCACATCGGCGCCGGTCCACAGAGGAACGAGGAAGTAGCTCCACAGGATAAGCATCAGGAGCGGCACGCCGCGCGTGAAATACACGATCGCCGTGACCGGCCAGCGCAGCAGCCGCCATTTGGAAAGACGGGCGAGCGCCATGAGAATGCTGACCGGAAATGCCAGCGCGATGCTCAGGGCCGACAGTATCAGCGTGTTGGCGAGACCGCCGAGCGGCCCGTTCGGATACTGGCCGATCAAAAGCAGGAGCCAATAATCCTGAACGATTGCAATCATGTCATGGATCATGCCCGTGCCCTCCTGACAGGATCGGCACGCATCGAGATATAGGCCCCGATACCCATGATCAGCAGCGATATGGCAAGATAGGTGACTGTGGCGATCAGATAGATTTCAAAGGTGCGGAAGCTCAGGTTTTCGACTTCCTTGACCGCATGCGTCAGCTCCGGTGCGCCGATGAGGACGCCGAGACTGCTGTTCTTGAACAGCGAGGTGCTGTGATTGATCAGCGGCGGCAGGGAATTGCGCACACCCTGCGGCATGATCACGAAACGCATGGCCGACACATAGCTGTGGCCAAGGGCGCGTGCCGCTTCCATCTGCCCGGGGCTGATGGACCGGACGCCCGAGCGCAGATCCTCGCTGAAATAGGCCGCCTGACACAGTCCGAGACCGATGATCGCAAAGATCACTTCGGCATTGTTGGCGGAAAGCCAGTTGCCGACCCCGCTCGGGAGGAGCGTGAAGATGCCGAAATACCAGAGCATCAGTTGCACGAGCGTCGGCACGTTGCGGTGATAGGAAACGTAGGCAGCGACGATCGGATCACCGAAACGGAAAGGAGAAAGACGGATGGCGAGCAGGACAACCGCCAGCGACATCGCCAGCACCCAGGAACCGGCATAGATGATGAAGGTGATCTCGATGCCATGCAGCAGCATCGATACATAGTCCGGGTTTGTCAGAATTGCCGAAAGGTCGAAACCACTCACGCCGATGCCCCCGCAGGGCTGCCCGCACGAATGTAGGGCGATTGCGGTTTGGTGGTCTGCAATCCGCCCATCACCTGCAGTGTCGGGGTAATTTCCATATGGCCGATATTCATGGCGACAGGTGCTGCAACGGCAAATGCGATCGCCTCGGCAATGTCGGATGCCTGCGGCAGTTCGAAACCGTCGATGAACCGTTCGCGGATGCTCGGATCATTGCCATGGACGTGATTGAAGATATCGGTGGCAACACGGCCGGGGCAGATTTCGGTGACCCTTACGCGTTTGCCGTAAAGATCGAGACGCAGCTGGTTGGACAGCATGGCAACACCGGCCTTGCTGGCGTGATAGATGGAGTTGCCGCCGAAATTGTAATTGCCGGCGATCGACGAAATATTGACGATGTGACCACGATCACGCGACGCCATGCCCGGCGCGACCAGACGGCACAGATGCAGGACGGCGCGCAGGTTGACGTCGACCAGAAGATCGATATCGCCTTCGTCGGCATCGAGAAATTTCTTGGGACGATCGACACCGGCATTGTTGACGAGGATGTCGAACTCGATTTCGCCGGCAAGCTTTGCCAGTGCCGGACGATCGGTGACATCGATCGCATGCGGGATACATCCGGTGCGCTCGGCAAGCTGCTTCAATGCATCGGCGCTGCGCGCCAATGCATGCACTTCGAGACCTTCGCGGCAGAACCGCTCGACAATCGCGGCACCGATGCCAGAGGATGCTCCGGTGACAAGAGCGGTCTTGTAATCTGAGAATGGCATGTCTGTCCCCTGTTGTTTCCCAGACCTTAGTGAAGCTTTTCAATCTTGCCTAAGACCGATTTTTTTTGGATCAATAAGCAAACCATATGACCCGCCGAACCATTGAAAAACCAGCGATAAATGGCTTTCAGCGCGCCGGAGACACGGCAATTTCAGGGCAGCGAACCGCATTTCTGAGGAAAACCGCGTCGATGGAATAGGCAATGAACTGATGGCCCTGCCGAATGCTTTCGTTCAGGGCTTCAGGCGAGGGCGCAACCACATGCTGTCCATGCGCGACACCGGCTGCGCGGGCGCGTTCACAAACGCGTTTGATCGCCGCCTGAAAATCGGGATGGTCGAATTTTCCGATCAGCCCCATGGAAGCGGACAGGTCATAAGGACCGATAAAAACCGCATCCAAGCCGGGCACCGCGAGAATTTCGTCGATATTCGCAACGGCATTGATGTGCTCAATCATGGCGATGACCAGAGGACCGGTGGCTTCGCCCTCCCGATAGCGGTCAAAATCCTCGCCGAAGAGATTGGCGCGTGAAAAACCGACACCGCGCGTGCCATTCGGCGGCCAGGCGCAGGCGGAAACGAGGCCGGCCAGCTGCTCGGCGGTCTCGACCATCGGCAGGATGATGCCGCCGGCTCCCGCATCGAGCGCCATCTTGCAGTCTTTTGGCGTGCCTCCGGTCACCCGCGCGAGCGGCAGCGTATTGCCGAGTTCCAGCGCTCGAAAAAGATCGGGAAGAGCGCGGTGCCCCATCGTGCCATGTTCGAGGTCAAGGGCGACCCAATCGTAACCGGCACGGCCCATGATTTCGGCAAGCGAGCTGTCGGGGATCTGCATCCAGCTGCCGATGGTGGCTTCGTTGCCGGCGAGCTTGCGGCGAATGTGCTCAATCTTCTCAAATCTGTTCATGTTCGAAATTCCAAAATGACAAAAGACGGATAGCGCCGACACTCCGAAGAGTGCGGCGCTATCGATGAAGGCCTGTCAGACGACGGGGGTCGGCAGATCGGTGCCGGCAAAATGCGCGTCGAGATTGGCGAGAACGAGCTTGCCCATTTGCGCGCGCGTTTCTTCCGTTGCCGCGCCCACATGCGGCGCAAGCGTGACATTGGGCATGGTGAGCAATGTTTCGGGAACATTGGGTTCGTTCTCGAAGACATCGAGCGCCGCACCACGCAAACCACCGGCGGATAGAATCTCCACGAGCGCCGCCTCATCCACCAGCGATCCGCGCGCGACATTGACGAGAATGCCGCCCGGTCCAAGCGCTTCGAGAACCGGCTTGTTGATGACATGCCGGGTTTCCGGTGTCGCCGCCGCAGCAATGATCATCACGTCGCAGCTTTCGGCCAACGCCACCGGCGTTGCGTGATAGGCGTAGGGCACATCGTGTTTCCGGCGGCTGCAATAGGATATCTCGGCATTAAACGCCTCCAGCCGGGAAGCGATCGATTTGCCGATGCGCCCGAGCCCGTAAATGCCGAAACGGCGGCGAGAAACCTTGCTGGTCAGCGGCATTTCCGCCTTCTGCCATTGGCCGGAGCGGACATAATGATCGGCGGGAACCAGCTGCCGCAAGGCCGCGATGGAAAGACCGATGGCAAGATCGGCGACATCCTCCGTCAGGACATCCGGCGTATTGGTGACGCGAAAGCCGCGCTCGCGTGCCTGCGCAAGATCGACCTTGTCGAAACCGACGCCGTTGATGGCGACGATTTCCAGATTGGGAAGTGCATCGGCAAGGTCGCGGCTGACGCCGAGATGGCCGCCCGTCACGATGGCGCGGACCGTTTCTCCCTCCTCCTGCAGAAATGCCTGCTTGTCGGAGATTTCGTACCAGCGATGCACACGAAACCGCTTCTGCAATTCCGCTTCGATGCGTGGCTGCAAGGGATAGGTCTGGATGAGCCCGTGTTTCATGAAAACCTCCTCAACCCCGACCGACGAACGGCATGGTCGTAGCCATCACCGTCATCGTCAGGACATTGGCTTCGAGCGGCAGCGACGCCATGTGCACGACGGCATTGGCAATGATGCTCGCATCGATCGTCGGCTCGATTGCCGTCGAGCCATCCGCCTGCAGGACGCCCGAGGCCATGGCCCGCGTCATGTCGGTCGAGGCATTGCCGATATCGATCTGACCGCAGGCGATGTTGAAGGGACGGCCATCCAGTGCCGAAGCCTTGGTAAGGCCGGTGATCGCGTGTTTCGTGGATGTGTAGGGAGCCGAACGCGGACGCGGCGTGGTCGCCGAAATCGAACCGTTGTTGATGATGCGCCCGCCCTGCGGCACCTGCGCCTTCATCTGGCGAAAAGCCGCCTGGGTGCAGAGGAAGGCACCGGTCAGGTTGGCACCGACCATCGCAGTCCAGGTTTCGAACGGAACATCTTCGATCGGAACCGCCGGTGCCGACATGCCGGCATTGTTGACGAGCAGATCAAGCCGCCCGAATTTTGCGACCGTTTCAGTGAAAAGCCGCTCCACATCGGCGGGAACGGAAATGTCCGCAGGCACGACCAGAACCTTGCCCGCATACGCTGCACTCCATTCCGAGGCAGCGGCTTCGAGAACCTCGCGGCGGCGGCCGGTAATGACGACATTATACCCATCCGCCAGCAATGCCGACGCCATGGCCTTGCCGACGCCGGTTCCGCCGCCCGTTACGATTGCTGTCTTGCTCATGCCGGTTTCCCCTCAAGTTCGTCCTCGACATGCGCCCTGATGATCTCGCTGAAGGAGCTTTCGGCGCGGAAACCGAGCGACAGCGCTAGGTCCGGCTCGTAGTCTTCCGCCCAGCCATCGACGATCCTGATGATGCGGTCATCGGGAACCCGCTTGATCAGGGCAACCGCCTTTTCGCCGGCAAAGGAGCGTAGCGCTTCGATCTCTTCGGCAACCGTAGCGGACAGACCAGGCATGATGAGATTGCGGCGCACGCCGAGACCCGACAAGTCGATCGACGCACCATGGACGAGGAACTGCACGGCCGAACGCGGGCTTGCGAACCAGTGCCGCACCGTATCGGCAACCGGCAGGATCGCTTCCTGACCGACCAGCGGTTCACGCAGGATGTTGGAGAAAAAGCCTGAAGCGGCGGCATTCGGCTTGCCGGGACGGATGCAGATCGTCGGCAGGCGGATGCTGATGCCATCGAAGAAACCGCGACGGCTGTAATCGGCAAGCAGCAGTTCGAGAATAGCTTTCTGCGTACCATAGCTCGTCAACGGTGCGGTTAGGAACTCGTCACCTATGCGCTTGGGGAAAGGTGAACCGAACACGGCAAGCGACGAGCAGAATACGAGGCGCGGGCAATAACCGTCCTTCTGGTGTTCCAGCCGGATGGCTTCGAACAGCATGCGACCGCCGTCGAGATTGATGCGATAACCCTTCTCAAAATCGGCCTCGGCTTCGCCCGACACTACGGCCGCGAGATTGAAGATGACGTCAGGCCGTTTGGCGATCAGCGCCGTGGCGATGCCGGCATTCGAAAGATCGCTGCGGTCGAGATTGACCTTACCGGCAAAGCCGTTCGGCGCAGTCGGCTCTATCACATCCGTGAGCGTCAGTTCGGCAATCGCCTTGCCGTTTATCGCGCCATCCCTGGCTAGTCGCTGCGTCAGTTTGCGGCCAATCATTCCGGCCGCACCGATTATCAGAACATGCATGTTTCACCTGTCATTGGCCGGAAAACCCGGTCCGGTTGGAATTGTCAGTCGTCGTCACCCTGGAACACGACCTCACGTCGACGCATGATCGCCGGCACCGCCATCATGGTGACCACGATGGCCGAGAGGGCGAGCAAGCTTGCGCTGATCGGATGGGTGAGGAATGTCAAAAAATCGCCCTGCGAGATCAGCAGGCTGAGGCGCATGTTCTGTTCGAGCAGCGGACCGAGAACAAACCCCAGAACCAGCGGTGCCGGCTCGCAGCCGATCTTGCGCAGGAAAAATCCAACAAGGCCGAATACACCGCAGAACAGCACGTCCACGAAACTATAGGAGAGGCCGTAAGCTCCGACCGCACAGAACATCAAGATGGCAGGGCAGAGGAAACGGTAGGGAATGCCGAGGAGCCGAACCCAGATGCCGATCAGCGGCAGGTTGAGAACCAGAAGCAGCAGATTGCCCACCCACATGCTGGCGATCAGCCCCCAGAACAGGTCCGGGCGGGACTGCATGACTTCGGGGCCCGGCGTGATGCCCTGGATCATCATCGCACCGACCATCAACGCCATCAGCCCGTTTGCGGGGATACCGAGCGTCAGCAACGGAATGAACGATGTCTGCGCACCGGCATTGTTGGCGCTTTCCGGACCGGCCAGTCCTTCGATGGCACCCTTGCCGAAACGGGACGGATCCTTGGCGATCTTTCGCTCCAGCGCATAGCTGGCAAAGGAGCTCATGATCGCGCCACCGCCGGGCAGGACACCGAGAAAGGACCCCAGCGCCGTGCCGCGCAACACGGCGGGAAATGCCTGTTTGAAATCCTGCCGCGACGGCATCAGCGAACCGGTCTTCACCGCGCCACCGTCTCGCTCGACACCCTGCTGCAGGTTGATCAGGATCTCGCTGACGCCGAGCAGACCGATGGCAAGCACGACGAAATCGATTCCATCGAACAGTTCGGGAAAACCGAAGGTAAAACGTTGTTCGCCGGATGTCGGATCGATGCCGATCAGGCTCAACCCGATGCCGAGCGCCACCATGCCGACCGCCTTGACCGGAGAGCCGCTGGAGAGAAGCACGGCAAACAGCAGGCCAAAAATGACGAGGCTGAAATAATCGGCAGGGCCGAAGGCAAGCGCCACGGCAGAAAGCGGCTTGGCGACAACAACGATGAGAACCGTGGCGACCGTGCCGGCAAAAAAGGAGCCAAGGGCCGCCGTTGCCAGCGCGATGCCGGCTCTGCCCTGCCGCGCCATGGCGTAACCATCAAGGCAGGTCACCACCGATGAGGATTCTCCCGGCAGGTTGACGAGGATAGCCGTGGTGGAGCCGCCATATTGCGCGCCGTAAAAAATGCCGGCGAGCATGATGAGTGCTGCGGTATCTGGCATCGTATAGGTGATTGGCAGCAACAGCGCGACGGTCGCCGAGGGACCGATCCCAGGCAGGATGCCGATCATGGTTCCGAGCGTGACGCCAAGTAGGCAGTAGAACAGATTGACCGGCGTGACGGCGACACCGAAGCCGAGAGCGAGATTGGAAAGAAGATCCATCATGGCAGCAACGCAATCCTCTGTCCGAGACCGACGACGAAGATGAGAATGCAGGCGCCGATCAGCACCGTGGAAAGAAGGACAACATCAAGCAGCCGCATGCGCCCGTAAGCCAGGCATGCCAGCACGATGAGGAAAAGCGAGGCGATGATGAAGCCGGCCGGCTGGATCAACAACGCAAACCCGAGGATCCCGCCGACAGCCAGAAAAGGTCGCGCCTTGGGCACGGCAAAAGCCTCGGACCGGGCCTTGGAGACAAAATCCTGCAGCAGAAGAACGACACCGAGGCAAAAGATCACCGCTGCGATGATCGTCGGCATGTAGCCGGGACCGGGCTGGAAATTCGTGCCCATGCTGACGTTCTGCGATCCGGCATAAAAGCCGATCGCCGCAACGACGAAAAACAGGCCGGACAGCATGTTTTCCGTCGGCCTCCATCTGCTTTTGTGTTCTGACATGCGCCTATCCTCCCCTTCGGTTTTTTTGAGTTCCGGCGCCTCCCCGCGCCGGAACCGTTTTCTCTCAGATAGAAGGTGATCAGTCGGACCAGACGCAGCCCTTGGCGCGCATCATCTCGTAGCGATCCTCGATGGACATCTTGCCCTGGCGGTGCAGTTCCATCATGTGGTTCTCGTGGTCGTCACGCTCCTGGCAGGCCTTGACCAGCTTCGGAATGTCCTTTTCGCGAACCACGACGACACCATCGTCGTCACCGCAGACGATATCGCCCGGTGCAATCACCTCGCCGCCGACGACGACCGGATGGTTGATGGTGCCGAGCGTGTCCTTGGACGTGCCCTTCATGCAAAGACCAAGCGAGAAGACCGGGAAGCCGATCTCGCGCAGGCCCTTGCCGTCACGCACGGCAGCGCTGACGACAAAACCGACAATGCCCTTGCCGATACAGGCGGCTGCCAGAACATCGCCGAAACCGCCCTGGTTCGGGTTGTCACCACCGTCGATGACCAGAACGTCACCCGGCTTTGCCAGATTGATCGCTTCGAAGATCATGAGATTGTCGCCGATATGGCATTTTGCCGTGATGGCCGGGCCGCAGACCTTGAGGCCGGGCTTGATCGGCTTGATGCGGTAATCGAGTGCACCGAGCTTGCCCTGCGCCTCATGAATGGTGGCGGGGCTGAACTTGCTGATGGCTTCGATATCGGCCTTGGAAGGGCGTTCGAAATTACGGATGACATGTGCCATTTGAAAGGTCCTTTTTTGGCATGAGTTTTCCGGCCCGTCGCAGGGTTTGCTGCCCGCGACGGATTGGATTGTGGGATTTGGATGAGATCAGTTGTGAGCCTAAGCGGCGGTCATTTGGTCCAGGGCTTGCTCTTCCAGAGCTCTGCCAGATTGGCGTTGCCCTTCTTGAGAGCCTCGGCGAATTCGTCCTGCTTCAAAGGCCGCAGGATCAGTTCACGCTTTTTGGCGTCGGCAAGATAATCGGGATCGTTCAGCGCCTTCTGGAAAGCATCGACCAATTTGGTCTCCACCTCCGGCGGCAGGTCCTTCGGCGCACCGAAACCGGCCAACAGATTGAACTGCACGTCGTAACCGGCCTCCTTGAAAGTCGGCACATCGGGCGAAAGCGGCGAACGCTCCGCACCGGATGTTGCCAGCACGCGCAACGCACCTGATCGATTATCTGCAAACACCTCGTTGAGGTTCATGAAACCGAGCGTGACATGATTGCCGAGCATTGCAAGGCGCGCCGGTCCGCCGCCGTTGAACGGCACGAAATTGAGCTTGATGCCGGCGGCATCCTCGAACAGCAGCGCGGTGATCTGGCTCGGATGCCCGACGCCTGTCACACCGACGACGACCGGATTGGCCTTGGCGGCCTCGACGAATTCCTTGACCGTCTTGATCGGCGATGCCTTGTTGACGGTCAGCGCCAGATCGCCGCCGATCTGGTTGGCAAGAGGCGTGAACGCATCCGCCTTGTAGGTCGCATTGCCCTGTACGATCGGGGAATACATGGACGGGAAATTCAGCGCACCGATCGTGTAACCATCGGGTTTGGAATTGGCGATATAGGTCGCGCCGATCAGGCCGCCGGCACCTTCGCGGTTTTCGACGATGACCGATGTGCCAAGATATTTTTCCAGATAGGGCACAAGAGCACGCGACTGGATGTCGGTGCCTCCCCCGGCCGGATAACCTATGACCAGCGTGACCGGTCTTTCCGGATATTCCGCCACCGCCTGGCCGGCGCCAAGAAGCGTGATGACAGATGCCAGTCCATAAAGGATGTTCTTCAGACGCATACCCGTTTCCTCCCTCAAGTATGTCCTCTGAAACGAAGCTAGAGGCAGGAAACCCTGTGCACAAATAGCGAGTATTCAAACTCGCCATAAGGATTTTTTATAGCTTGGGCCGCACTGAATCCTCCGCTATCTTCCTCAGTAAATCCCTGACATTCCTGAAGGTTTTTCCATCGACATCCTTGTTCTTGAGAAGATGGATGGAGCGGAAGATGACCGGATCCGTTATATGTGCGGCCCGCAATTGACCGGCCTCATGTTCGGAGCGGATCGAGTTCCAGGAGAGGATCGTGGCGCCCAGACCGGCCGTAACCGCACGCTTGATCGTGTCCTGGCCGTCGATCTCCATCGCCACATTGAGGCAGATCCCTGCCCGCTCCGCGACTTTGTCGATCGACGACCGGAGCGGGTTGTCCTTCGGCGGCAGGATGAGCGGCAGCTTGCCGACCTCCTTCAGCGTCATCGCCGGTGCGATCGATCGCGCCGAAACGGCATAAAGCGTTTCCTTGATGATCAGATCGTCCGCAGCATCGTCGGCACCGACCAGCGACACGGCCATATCGACCTTGCCGAGCCCGATCAGTCGCAGCGATTCCTCGTTTCTCGCCTCGATGACCCGCAGTGATACCCGCGGCATCACGGCCTGCACGGCACTGATGATATTCGGTGTAAATGCCGTCGCCCATGACGGTATCAGGCTCAGGCGGATCATGTCGTCATCCGTGCCGGCAACGGCCCGGATTGCGGTCTCCGCCTGCTGTACTCTTTCGATGATGTCGCGCGCATGCGACAGCAGCATTTCGCCTTTCTCCGTGGCCTGCACCCCGCGCGCCTGCCGATAGAGCACGCGAAAACCCACCAGCCTTTCAAGCTCGGTGACATGATGGCTGAGTGCGGGCTGAGCGATACCGAGCTGTTTTGCCGCCGCGGACATGGAACCGCATTCGACAATGGCGACGAGATAACGCAGCCTTCGCAAGTCGAGCATTCGTATCGTCCTCCTCCGATCCTTGCGCCTATCATGACACCATTTTGACAGTTGATGTCATGAACAAAGACGTGAGGCATGCGACGGCAGCCGCCATGCCGACCGTTTCAGGCCGCGATGGGGTCAGACAAGTTTCTTATAGCCGTTCTCAGACCTTTCTTCGCTTCACGCGGCGTGACACGCTCTCGATAAAGGGGAGAGCAATGAAACCGAATATCGGCATCCTGCTGAAGCTGGTGGCGACGCTGGCTTTTACGATCATGTCTGCCTGCGTGAAGGGACTGGAGGGCACAATTCCCGTCGGGCAGATCGTGTTTTTTCGCGCCATCTTTGCGCTTCTGCCTATCATCGTCTGGTTCGCGGCATCGGGCGAAACCATCCGCCGGCCGCCGGCCAAAAACATGAAACGCCTGCTGCTGGGCGCCTGTGCCGGCATGGGCGGCATGTTTTTCGGTTTTCCAGCCCTCGCCTATCTGCCGCTCGTCAATGTCACCGTGCTCAGCTACACGACGCCGCTTTTCACAATCATGCTGGCAGCGTTTCTGCTGAAGGAACGGGTACGCATCTACAGATGGTCGGCGGTCGCCACCGGTTTTCTTGGTGTTTTCGTGACCCTGGCGCCCGGCCTTTCAGTATCGACGACAAGTGCCACATCGATAGACACGCTGGTGATCATCGGCACCGCCTTCGCTCTAGCGGGCGCGCTCTGTGCCGCGTTTTCCGCAATCGCCATTCGGCAGCTGAACAGTATCGAACAGCCGTCGCGCATCGTGCTGGTCTATACGCTCACCGGCGCGATCGTCGGGCTTTCGACATGCGTCTTCGGCTGGGCCGTGCCGACCATCAGTCAGCTCCTGCTGCTGATCGGTTGCGGCCTTGCCGGCGGCATCGGCCAGATCACCATGACGGTGAGCCTGCGGCACGCCCAAGCTTCGCTTCTGGCACCGTTCGACTATACGACGCTGATCTGGGCGATCGCGCTCGGTTATCTGTTCATGTCGGAACTGCCAACTTCGGCAACGATCATCGGTGCAGCCATCGTCATCGCCGCCGGACTTTTTGCCATGTGGCGCGAACGCCGGCTGGCGAGAATGGCGCGTCAGGAGGAGGACAGCGTCAGCTGCTGAGCCACGCGCTGTTTGTGAAGCCGCCGTTCCCGCCAGAGCGTGAATAGCCCCGCCGCCACGACGATGGATGCGCCCAAAACGGTCGCCGGCACCGGCAGCTGGCCGAGAAAGATGTAGCCGATGATGAGCGCCCACAACATCGAGCTGTAATCGAATGGCGCCAGTAGCGAGGCTTCCGCATGCCGCAGGCTGATCGTCACGAAAATCTGCGCGATGCCGCCAATCACGCCGGTTCCGATCAACAGCATCAGCTGCCAGGCACTCGGCATCTTCCAGCCCAGAACGATGCTGGCCGCACCGATAATCGTCGTCAGCATGGTGAAATAGAAGATGATCGCACCGGTGTTTTCCGTCTGCGTCAGATGCCGGATCTGGATCATCGAGATGGCCGAGAAAAACGCCGCAAGCAGCCCGAAAACACCGCCGAGCAAAGCCGTCTGGCTGTCGGCAATATCGAGCGACGCCCATGATGCGTGCGGCGACAGGATGATGAGAATGCCGCAAAGCCCAACCACCACCGCTGTCCAGCGATATATCCGAACCACTTCGCCAAGAAGCAGAGCCGCCAGCATCACGGTGAAAAGCGGTGTCGCATAGCTGATGGCGGTCGCATCGACCAGAGGCAGGCTGGCCAGCGCCATATAGCTGAAAACCATGCCGCCCGTGCCCGAGAAACTGCGGATGACGTGACCGCCGATATGTTTCGTGGCGATCTGTTTTCGCATACCGCCTTGCAAGGCCATCCAGATGCCGAGCGGCAGCATGGATATCGCCGAGCGGAAGAACACAACTTCGCCGATCGGTATCTCGCCCTTCAGGCCACTGATGCACGCGCCCATCACAACAAGGGAAAGCGTGGCGCAAATCTTCAGGGCAATGCCTTTTCGGGGATCCATTTTCTCATTCCGGGCAAGAGGTCTAACCCCTTTCAACACGCCGTCGCCGGATCGCATAATCGAAACTCGTGTCCATAGGAACTTCGTCTGACCCCATCAAAAGCGAGGCCATGATAGCTATTGATCCAACGGAGGGGACCGATGCTCGCATATCGACATGCGAAAGGCAGCGGCTCAAACAGACAGCAGTTGGGAACCGCAATGGATCTCGAAAAGATCAAGAAACTCATCGAATTTGTCGGCACCTCGCGCGTGTCCGAACTGACAGTCTCGGAGCATGGGACGACCGTGCGGATCACGCGCGAAGGTTCGAAATCCGCCCCGGCGCCGCAACAGCCAACGGCAGCCGTGCAAGATGTGGCTGAACCGGCCGACATGCCCGTTGTCACACCGGCATCAGCGGTTGCGGCACAATCAAAGACGATATCCGCGCCGTCTTTTGGCCTTTTCCACCGCGCGCCAAGCCCCGGCGCTCCACCCTTCGTCGAGGTCGGACATGTGATCGAACAGGGACAGGAACTGTTCATCATCGAAGCCATGAAAGTGTTCAACACGGTCAAGGCCGATCGTGGCGGCAAGGTCGTCGGCATTCTTGCCAATGACGGAGAAGATGTCGAACTCGGCCAACCAATCCTGGAACTGGAATGATGGATCTGTCTTGCGCGAAAACCGAGACCACTGAAGTCAGAGCGTTCGATAGCGTTCTCATCGCCAATCGTGGCGAGATCGCACTTCGGGTACAGCGCGCCTGCCGCGAACTCGGTCTCAAGACCATCATGATCTGCTCGGAAGCGGATCGGGATGCCGATTACCTGAAGTCGGCCGACACCACGATCTGCATCGGTCCTGCTTCACCCGGCCAGAGCTATCTCAACAAATCGGCGATCCTGCTAGCCATGCGGCTGACGGGTGCCGGTGCGGTTCACCCGGGTTACGGTTTTCTGTCGGAAAGTGCCGCCTTTTCGGAAGCTGTCGAAGACGCTGGCTCAGTGTTCATCGGCCCGCAGGCCGATGCGATCCGCACCATGGGTGACAAGATCGCCGCCAAAAAGGCGATGATGGAGGCGGGCGTGCCCTGCGTTCCCGGCCCCGACAGCGCGTTGCCGGACGATATGACCGAGGTCCAGAAAATTGCCGCCGAAATCGGCTACCCGGTCATCGTCAAGGCAGCGGGCGGCGGTGGCGGGCGTGGCATGCGCGTCGTCCATGATGCGACGTCGCTTTCCGATGCCGTTCTCGTCACCCGCGAGGAAGCGCGGCGCGCCTTCGGTACACCGGAACTCTACATCGAAAAGTTTCTCCAGCACCCGCGGCATGTCGAAATCCAGGTCCTGTGCGACAATTACGGCGGCGCCGTATGGGTCGGCCTGCGTGACTGTTCGATGCAGCGGCGGCATCAGAAAGTCGTCGAGGAAGGTCCTGCTATCGGCATTCCGTCCGAGGTTGCGGCTTTCGTCGGCAATCGTTGCGTAGAAGCCTGCCGACAGATCGGTTATCGCGGCGTCGGCACCTTCGAGTTCCTCTATGAAAACGGTGAGTTCTATTTCATCGAGATGAACACCCGCCTGCAGGTCGAACACCCGGTCACCGAAATGATCACCGGCGTNNATGAACACCCGCCTGCAGGTGGAACATCCCGTCACGGAAATGACCTCGGGTGTCGATCTGGTTCGTCAGCAATTGCTGGTCGCGCTTGGCCAGCCGCTGGAAATCACCCAGGCCGATATCGTCTGCAACGGTCACTCGATCGAGTGCCGCATCAATGCCGAGGATCCCTATAATTTCACGCCATCACCCGGCCTGATCACCGGTGTCCGCCTGCCCGGCGGCCCCGGCATCCGCATCGATACCCATGTGGCGGCCGGCTACCGCGTTCCGACACACTACGATTCCCTTATCGCCAAGCTGATCGTCCACGCCCCCACCCGCGAGCAGGCCATCATCCGCATGCGCCGGGCGCTTGCGGAAATGCAGATCGATGGCGTTTCCACCAATCTTCAGCTCCACCGGGAAATCCTCGAGGATTCGGCCTTTGCCGAGGGCGGCACCGATATTCACCACCTGGAACACTGGCTTGCTGCGCGAGGTGCCCAATGAAGCGTTCCTCCATTTCCACCTTCAGCGATCCGCACGCCATTGCCGAGCTTGCGGCCCATCTGGAACGCAACAATGTTGCAGCACTCCATATCCAGGCCGCGGACGGGGAACTGAAAATCGTGACCCCGGTCGATGCATCACAGCCGCGCGCCCATAACGCAGCTTTGGCACCGACACCGGTGTCGCGACCGGAAAACGTGCTCGCCAAGGCTCCGACGGCCGGCATTTTCACAAGCGTGCATCCGTTGCGCCCCGAGCGAGAAAGCGCTGTCGTGTCAGCTGTTTCGAAAGGCGACATCCTCGCATTCGTCAGGGTCGGCTCTGTGCTTGTCCCCGTCACCGCCGAAAAGACCGGCACGGTCGCNNGGACCGAAAAGACCGGCACGGTCGCATCGGTCACCACCGAGACAGGAACACTCGTCGGTTACGGCACTTTTCTTTTCACGGCCCGGACATAAAGAGCGATCTCAATGAGCGATACCTCCCTGAAAGCGCCCCATGTCACCCCGGCACATATGGGGCTGCCGAAGATTTCCATGATCGGCAACCGAAGTTATCTCGTGGAAGCCCCCGGTGATCTCGATCTTCCCGCGCAGCGCCGTATCTGGGCACTGGAGCGGACCTTGAAAACCCGTCCGGACGTGCATGAGCTTATTCCGGGCATGACCAATCTTCTCGTCATCCTGCAGAGGACGGCCGAGGATAGCGGTCGCTTTCAGGACGAGTTGCTGGAAATCTGGCAACAGACCGCGGAACTGGACCTTCTCGGCAAGACGATCGAGGTACCGACCACCTATGGCGGCGAACACGCCATCGATCTGGCTGCGATCTGCGATTATTCCGGCCTGACCGACAAGGAAGTGGTGCGCCTGCATTGGGAACGGACCTATACCGTCTTTTCCGTCGGCAGCGCACCCGGCTTCGGTTATCTCGGCGGCCTCGATCCCAAAATATTCATGCCGCGCAAAAAAGTGCCTTCGCTGCGCATGCTGAAGGGCATGGTGACGATCGGCGGAATGCAATCCGGCATATCGGTTCTGACAGGCCCCAATGGCTGGAATTCAATCGGCTTCACGGACCTGACCGTGTTCGACGCCACCGCCGAACCGCCGACATTGCTGGCGCCGGGCGACCGTGTTCGTTTCATCCCGGAAAGGATCGAACTATGATCCACGTTCTCGGCTGCGGCCCGCTGAATACGATCCAGGATCTTGGCCGCGCCGGTTATCGCAATATCGGCGTCACGGCCACCGGCGCGATGGACCCGATCGCGCTGAAGGTCGGCAATATTCTCGTTGGAAACGACGAGGATGCCGCCGGCATCGAGATTCAGACCTTTCCGTTCCGTATCGAATTCGAGCAGGCGCAGGTGTTTGCAATGACGGGTGCTGATTGCGCCCCGCGCCTCGACGGCCAGGATTTGCCGCCGTGGTGGTGCATGCGCGCTGAGCCGGGACAGGTGCTGGAACTTTCCACGCCGTCGCAAAATGCACGCGCCTATCTCTGCCTGCAGGGTGGCATAGACGTGCCGCTGGTCATGGGGTCGCGCAGCACGTCGCTTCGTGGATCCTTCGGTGGCCATGAAGGCCGGCCGCTCGCAGTGGGCGATATTCTTTCGGTTCTCTCCGGCGCCACCATTTCACCGCCGATCAACGGTTTCGGCATCGTGCCACCGGCACAGGCCATGCCGGATATGTTCCCGGTGACGGAAACCGGCGACCTGATCCTGCGCGCAATCCCCGCCGGCGAACACGATCTCTTCGGTGACGACGCGGATCGTTTTTGGTCGCAGACTTGGAAGATCACCTCCCAGAGCGACCGTACAGGATATCGGCTTGCCGGCGCGCCTTTGCAGCTTTCGGCACCGGTGGAGCTGCGCTCCTACGGCATCATCCCGGGCATCATACAGGTACCGCCGAGCGGCGAACCGATCATCCAGATGAGCGACGCCAACACGGCCGGCGGGTATCCGAAAATGGCCGGCGTCATCGATGGCGATCTCTGGCGGCTCGGGCAGGCGCGGATCGGCAGCAGGATCTCGTTCCGACAGTCGAGCCTCAGCGAGGCACGCAAAGTCGAAAAGGCGATCGATGCCTATGTCGACGATATCCGCCAAACCCTGCCGCTGGTCGCCAATGCGCTCGGTGCCATGACGAAACGATAGATTTCGACAAGAAAAAGAGAGGGAAACATGAAGATCGATGTCAACTCCGACATGGGAGAAGGCTTTGGCGTCTACAAGGTTGCCGATGACGAGCAACTGATGAAGGTCGTCTCCTCCGCCAATGTCGCCTGCGGCTTTCATGCCGGCGACCCGGAAATGATGGCGCGCATGGTGCGCCTTGCCAAGCAGAACGGCGTCGGTGTCGGCGCGCATCCGGGCCTTGCCGATCGTCTCGGTTTCGGGCGACGCGAAATACCGGTCGATGCGGAGGAAATGGAACAGCAGGTTCTCTACCAGCTGGGAGCCCTGTCCGCGATTGCTAGGGCACAGGACGTCGAGCTCTCCCATATCAGTTTCCACGCCGCCATGGGCAACATGATCAACCGCGATGCGGCGCTCGCCGAGCGCATCATGAAAAAGATCAAGGCCGTCAATTCCGACCTGATCGTCTTCTCCATGCCCGACATGCTGATCGAACAGGCCGCGCTCGATTGCGGGCTGAAGGTCCTCAACCTCTTCCTCGCCGACCGTGCCTATGATGCCAAGGGCCAGCTTGTTTCGCGAAAACTGCCGAACTCGGTGATCAAGGATGAAGTGAAGGTGCGGGCCCGTGTTCGCCAGTTTCTGGAGAAAGGAACGGTCACCACGATCGAGGACGAGGTCCTGACCGTGCGCGCAAAGTCAATCCTTGTTCACAGTGATACGCCCGGCTCTCTGGAACTGGCACGCACGGTGCGCAGCGAAATCGAAGCTTGCGGTGGCACCGTGGCTCCGGCTCGAGACGTCGTGAACTGATCCCCAACAGCACGACGATGCTGGCCCGGACATCCCAACGGTGTCCGGGCTTTTTTCGTCACCGATCACCAGCCGAAGTTTCCGAAAACAAAAAAGACCCCGCGCCCTGTGCCGCGGGGTCTTTTTGATGATGTGGTCCGTCTCGGGGTTCAGTTCACCTGAATGACGTGGTTGGCATCGCCCGCCCAGCTCAGCAGCACGCGGTCACCGGCCGCACTGACGACATTGCCGAAACCTTCGGCCTGCGTCTGGCGGTAGGCGATCATCGGCTCGCCACCGGCCAGCCGCAGATAGTAATGCAGCATGAAACCACGATAGACCACCTGCTCCACCGTGGCGATGGCTGCGTTCGGACCGACAGCCTGCCCCTCGCCAACCAGAGGTGCAACGGTGACGGCTTCCGGACGTACCGTCACGATCACCTTGTCGCCCTGAACCGATCCCATGTCCTCCACCTGCAGAGAGACGCCGGATGTCGTGGCAAGCTGGGCCGCATGGCCATTGCGTGCCGTTACCGTTGCCTCGAAGAAGTTCGAGGCCCCGATGAAACCGGCCACGAAGCGGGTCTTCGGCTTGCGATAGATCTCGCCGGCCGGAGCGATCTGCTCGAGATTGCCCTTGTGCATGACGGCTATCTGGTCCGCCATGGTCAGCGCCTCGTCCTGATCGTGGGTAACCATGATCGTGGTGAGGCCAAGGCGTTGCTGCAGGCTGCGAATTTCCACCTGCATGCTTTCCCGCAAGCCCTTGTCGAGCGCACCCAGCGGCTCGTCGAGAAGCAGCATGGACGGCTCGATCACCAGCGCCCGCGCCAACGCGACACGCTGCTGCTGACCGCCGGAAAGCTGGGCAGGCAGCCGGTCTCCGAACGAATGCAGCTGCACGAGATCCAGCGCATTCTTGACGCGCTTTTCCCGGTCAACCTTGCCGATACCACGCATCTCCAGCCCGAAGGCCACGTTTTCCGCGACGGTCATGTGCGGAAACAGGGCGTAATTCTGGAACAGCATACCGACATTGCGACGATGGACAGGTGTCTGCGTG
This sequence comes from Neorhizobium sp. UBA7851, assembly GCA_002500765.1. GTDB lineage: Bacteria > Pseudomonadota > Alphaproteobacteria > Rhizobiales > Rhizobiaceae > Neorhizobium. The sequence continues at coordinate 34,002 of DLSX01000024.1, read as the reverse complement.
GTCGGCTTTCCGCCGACCACGATTTCACCCGACGTGGGATCGACAAGCCCGGCAATCATGCGCAGGCATGTGGTTTTCCCGCATCCGCTTGGGCCGAGAAGCGCCAGGATTTCTCCTGCCTTGACGGTCAGCGAGACATTGTCGACGGCAATGACCTGCCCGAGATAATGCTTGGACAGTTTTTCCAAGCGGACTTCGACGGATTTCATGTCTGCTCCTCAGCCGGTAAAAGTCTGGTTGTACTGTTCGAGCCACTTGGCGCGGCGTGGAATGATGTATTTCCAGTCCGGCGTGAACAGGTTGAGCGCCTGCATCTTGTCTTCCGGATAAGCGAGGAATTTTGCCGTATCCTCACCGAATTCGATGCCGCTGACCGAAGGCGCGCTGAGTGTCGCTTCCGCCAGCATCTTCTGCACGGCGGGATCGAGAATGCGGTTGATATAGGCCAGCGCCAGATCGCGATGCGGCCCGCCCTTGACGAGCGCGATCGAGTTGATGCCGGTGAACGCCCCTTCCTTCGGGAAAGCCATGTCCAGCGGCACGCCCTTCCTGGTATGCGGATAAACGGCCTTGGAATATTCGATGCCGCCAAAATCCGCCTGCCCTTGCGCGACCATCATGGTCTGGGCTTCGGCATCATAGATCGACAGGACATTCGGCTTGAGTTCAGCCAGTTTCGGCCAGCCGGCCTCCATGTCATATTGCGCATCCTTGAGCGGCTTGCCCGAGGCGAGCGCGGAAGCCACCATCAGCATCAGCACGCTCTGTGTGTTTTTCGGCGTGTTGAGAAGCATACGACGGGCATATTTCTTGTCGAACATCTGCTCGTAACTTTCGAAGGGCTTGCCGCTCTTCGGATTGTAGAACAGGCCGGCAATCGAGATCGCAAAACCGACACCGAAATTGTCCTCGAAGAGATACCGCTTGTAGACATTCTTGAGGTTGGGGATCTCGTCCATCGGCAACTGCTCGATCAGACCCTCTTCCTTGGCCTGCGGCACGCCGACATCGTCCATGGACATGACACTGTATTGCGGGTTGTCACGCGTGGCGCGCAAGGTAGCGATGTTGGCGAGCGTCGCGCCCTCGGTTGTCAGAACCCTGCACTTGAACTCCTTTTCAAAGGCCGGGATGACTTCCTTCTTGATGAGACCGCCCTGCGCCGAATTGTAGACGCCGACATACATCGTGCGGTCCTGGGCCGACGCGGCCGTGTAGAAATAAGGCGTGGCAAGCACACCGGCGGTGGCTGTCAGAAAACTGCGGCGTTTCATGATAATGGACTTCGATGTCATTTCAGTACCCCTCTGTTTTATGAGTTTGCTGCGGTTGGGAAGTCACTTGGAAGTCACATGGCCATCGCCTTGCGCAGGCCGACAAGCTTGTCGAGCACGAGCACGACGGCGATTGCGAGAGCGATGATGATGGTGGACATGGTCGCGACCGAAGGATCGAAAACCGTGCCGATCTGGCGATAGAGAACGATGGGAACCGGCAGGTTGGCGGAGTCTGCCAGCCACATCGAAACCGGATAATTGTCGAACGACACCATGAAGCAGAAGATCGAACCGGAGGCGACGCCGGGCGCGATCTGCGGGAAGATCACCCGGGTGAAGGTCTTCCAGCGAGTGGCGCCGAGTGTCCGCGCCGCTTCCTCGAGGTTCGGGTTGACCAATTGCAGGCTGGTGAGAACCGTACGGATGACATAGGGCGACGTTACCACCGTATGTGCGATCAGAAGCTTGAGCTTGGTATCCATCCAACCATAACCGGAAAACAGCTGCAGCAGCGCCAGGCCAGTCACCAGAACCGGGAAGATCAGCGGCGACAGCGCCAGCCCCTTGAGCAGCGAACGGCCCATGAACTGCCCGCGGGTGAGCGCGATTGCCGCCGGAACGCCCATGGAGACGGAGAGGACGGTGGTGGCAACGGCCAGGCCGATGCTGAAGGTCAGACCCGAAGTGAATTCTTCATTCTGCAGCACTTCGCCATACCAGCGAAAGGTGAAACCTTCCGGCGGGAATGTCACGAAATAGCTGTCCGAAAACGAGGTGGCGATAATCAGCACGATCGGAGCGAGGATGAAGATCATCATTCCGGCGGTGACCGCGTAAAGAATTGCAGCGGTTGTGCCTGTCAGCTTGTTGTTCATGACGCATTCGCCTTGATACGACGCCCGCCGAGAAGCTTCATCGAGACGGCGTTGATGAGGATGACGATGAAAACCAGGATGGTGGCGATGGTTGCGCCGAACGGCCAGTCATAGACGGCCAGCACCTGCTGCTCGACCATGTTGCCAAGCATCTGCGAGCCCGGTCCGCCGATCAAAGCGGGGATGACGTAGGAGGCGGAAGCCAGCGAGAACACCAGCGTGAAACCGGCCAGCAGACCCGGAAGGCTAAGAGGTAGGGTCACGCGCAGGAACACTTTCCAGGCCGGTGCGCCAAGCGTGCGCGCCGCCTGCTGGATATTGGGATCGATCTTGCCGAGCGCGGAGGAGAGCGGCAGCACCATCATCGGAAAGAAGATATGCAGAGAGCCGATGATGACGGCGGCATCGGAAAAGAGAATGGCCAGCGGGCTTTCGATGATGCCGAGATTCATCAGCACGTAGTTCAGAAGTCCGGTCGGTCCGTTGCCGAGAATGAGCTGCCATCCGTAGGCCCGCACCACCACGCTGACGGCCAGCGGCGCAATAACGATCAGGGTGATGATCCGTGTGAGCGCGATATTGCCCCTGACCAGCACGGTCGCGACGGGATAGGCAAGGATTGCGGCAAGGATCGAGGTGATCAGGCTGATGCGGATCGTCGACCACAGCACCTTCTGATAGAGATCGACCTCGAAAAAGCGGATGTAGTGCGCCAGCGTGAAGGGCGCGCCGATCAGCCCTTGCGCGTTCTGCGTCATGACGCTGAAGGTCATGAGCCGGATGGCTGGGATAAAGAAAAAGAACAGCAGAAAGATCGCCAGCGGCAGGATGAGAATTCCGGGCGAAAAGAGCCTGCGCTCCACCGATTTCCATAACAGTCCTTCCCCCCTTGAGGAGGAAGCCTGTTTGATGGTGGCAAAATCCGACATTTACACTCCCGTCACGGTTCGCCAGGGCATGGCACAAGACATGAGGCATCACGCGCACAGGCGCCTTCACCTGTTCGAGATCAAAATTTCTGCTGGATATATCTCCCGAGATCGGGGCTTTCCGGCATGGTGCCGGGCAAGCATCCCTCACGGCCTGTGTCATGCAAGGCTGTTGTTGTCCGTTGCCTCTTGAGGGCAAATTTGCCGGACAGTTTTGGTTCCCTTTGTTGATACCGAGCTTAGTGTCGGAAAGAACGGGCCGCATAATATTTAATTCTTCTGAAGTCACACAATCCGCTTATGGCCCTCCGCAACGGCCCTATCAAAATCTCCTATGACCTCACATCGAAGTCGTATTGGAGATGCGGCGAATGTTTCCCGTAACCTCGCAGTCATGATCCGGCAGATCGAATATCAGCCGGCGAAGTCTCGAAAACTGGAAGCAATCCATGCCCGCAATAGCCCAGCGCCTTAACAACGTAACCGTCTCGGCCTCCGTCGCCATGACCCAGAAGGCGCGCGATCTCGCGGCTCAGGGTATCAAGGTCATCAGCTTCTCCACCGGCGAGCCGGACTTCCCGACGCCGGTACATGCGGTCGAGGCAGCTCACGCCGCAGCCCTTGCAGGCGACACCAAATATCCGCCCGTCGATGGCACGCCCGCACTTCGTGCCGCCATCCAGCGCAAGTTCAAGCGCGACAACAATCTCGATTATGATCCGAGCCAGATCCTCGTGGCCGGTGGTGGCAAGCAGATCATCTTCAACGCCATCATGGCGACCTGCGACCCGGGTGATGAAGTCGTCATCCCCGCGCCGTCCTGGATCAGCTATGCCGATATCGTCAAGTTCGCCGGTGGCGTGCCTGTTGCGGTCACCTGCCCCCAGAACAACGGCTTCAAGCTGCGCGCCGAGGATCTGGAAGCGGCGATCACGCCGAAGACCAAGTGGCTTCTCCTGAATTTCCCCAACAACCCGACCGGTGCGGCCTGCTCGCGTAAGGAAATGAAGGCGATCGCCGATGTCATGCTGCGGCATCCGCATGTGTGGATCATGACCGACGATATCTACGAACACCTGATCTATGACGACTTCAAGTTCTGCACCATCGCCGAAGTCGAACCGCGTCTCTACGATCGTGTCCTGACCGTCAACGGCGTTTCCAAGGCCTATGCCATGACCGGCTGGCGCGTTGGTTTCTGCGGCGGTCCAAAAGATCTCATCAAGGCCGTCAGCAACGTCAACACCCAGAATGCCGGTGGCCTTGCCACTGTCGCGCAGGCAGCAGCCCTCGCCGTTCTGGATGGCCCGCAGGACTTGCTGAAAGAGCGTGCCGACATCTACAAGACCCGTCGCGATTTCGTGCTGGCACGCCTTGCCGAGATCGACGGCATTCGCTGCCACAAGCCGGAAGGCGCCTTTTACGTGTTCCCCAACATTGCCGACCTGATCGGCAAGACCACCAAGGGCGGCTCGAAGATCAACAACGACACCGATTTCGTGATGGCGCTGGTAGCCGAACATCATGTCACCGCCGTTCAGGGTGCCGCCTATGGCATGAGCCCGTTCTTCCGGATTTCCTATGCGACCAGCATGGAAAATCTCCAGGAAGGCTGCGCCCGCATCGCCGAATTCTGCAACGGAATGAAATAGGAAAGGGACTGCACATGTTGGGAGGAGAAGGCCGTGTGATCATGGTTTCCGGTGCATCGCGAGGGCTCGGCCTCGCGATCACCAATCGACTGCTGGATGCCGGTTTCACGGTGGCAGGCGGCGCGCGAAACCCGCAATCGGTGGGCGGGCATGAACGCCTGACGGTGGACCGCTACGATGCGGAGGAAACAGGCTCGGGAGAAGCCTGGGTTTCCGCAGTCGCTGAACGACATGGCCGGATCGACGCGCTCGTCAATTGCGCCGGTATCAACCCGAAGGTCCGCGTCATGGACGAAGGGGAAGACGATCTCGACAGGATGTGGCGCATCAATGTGAAGGGGCCGCTACGGATCACCCGCGCCGCCCTGCCCCACCTGATCAAGACCGGCCAGGGCCGGGTGATCAACGTCGCATCACTGGCGGGAAAACGTGTTGGTTCGAATGTCGGTTACGCCATGACCAAGTTCGCGGTTGTGGCGCTGACCCACGGCATCCGCCAGGAATGCTGGGAGAGCGGCGTCCGTGCCACTGCACTCTGCCCCGGTTACATCGCCACCGACATGACCGTGGGCGAAACGGAAGTGACACGCGAAGACATGACGCAACCGCAGGATCTGGCCGAAATGGTTGACGTGCTGCTGCGCCTGCCCAACAATCTCTCCGTGGCCGAACTGCTGGTGAATTGCCGCAAGGAAGCCATGCTCTGAAAAAGTCTACGCAGACGCTGATTATTTCAGCGTCTGCGTCAGTTCGAGCAGGATTTCCTTGACGGCCAAGGCCGGCTCGGAAAGCGGCGTGCTGTCGGACACACAGAAGGACAAAGTTTCCTCGATCATCGGGCTGGAGATTTGCCGCACGATGATCTTTTCACGCGATTCCGTCACGATACGCTGGGCGACTGCCTTCGGCATGATGGTCGCGCCGAGACAGGCATCGACACCCTTGGCGATCGTCCGCACCGATTCCAGTTCGGCAAAGATCAGCAGGTCCTTGCGGCTGCGCGTGAAAGCCAGATCGATGGCACGGCGCACGAAATTGTAGGATGGCGGCAGAAGAAACGGCAGGGATGCCAGTTCGGCGACGGAGATCGCCGTCTCCAACGGCTCCACTCCGAAACTCTCATGCACGACGAGAACGAGCTCTTCACGCAATTGCGGCTCAAAACGAACTCCGCGGATGGGGCCTGTACCGTGGATCAGCCCCATTTCCAGGCGACCGTTCATGATCATCTGGCTGTAGGGCTGGCTCACACTTTCGGTGATATGCAGCAGGATGCCGGGATGGCGGATTTTCGTCTCCTCCATCAGCCGTAACGCCAATGTGGTGGCGCTGCTGAACGGCGCCAGGCCGACGGACACGCGGCCCGACAGGACCGCTCCCGCCTCCAGAGCCTCGGCCTGCGCCTGTTCCATCTGGCGCAGAATGACCTGCGCATGCCGATAGACCACCTTGCCGGCATCGGTCATGACCACGCCCTGCTGACTTCTGGTCAAAAGCTTCTGACGGAAATGTTCCTCGATGCTGGCAAGCTGCTGGCTGAGTGCGGGCTGCGCGATATGAAGGATATCGGCAGCGCGCGTGATGCTGCCCATGTCAACGATCGTGATGAACGATTTGAGGCGCCGAATATCCATGCTCTGGAAGAGAATCCTTTTTGATTTTCGTTTCTGAAAGAAAAAGCAATCACGACCTTATGTCCATTCGAAAAATACCTTGCAGGATTGTCGGTTTTTGCGACATCCCGATTTGCGGCGTTTTGGGTCTCCCCTTAGCATTCTCGTCATCGAGGCATATGAGCTCTGGTCGTGATCGCAGAAGAGTTCATCGCGCCGGCAATGAGCTCTGTTTTCTTTTGGATACTGGGCTACGAGTCCCAGCAAGTCGAAACTTAAATCTCGTCTTTCGCTCTTGAGTGTCTCACATATCGCTGGGGTCTATATCGAAAGTGGCGGCTGTTTTCGCTCTGATTTCTTCGACACCAACCCCATCTGCCAGGCCGATCAACGTCAGTCTAGGCGGGCCGCTACGAGCAACGCGAAACACGCCCAGATCGGTGATGACCATATCAGCAACACGCCGTCCGGTCAGTGGCAGCGTACAATCCTTGAGAAGCTTTGGTTCGCCCTTTGCTTCATGTTCCATTACGACAACAACGCGTTTGACACCGGCAACGAGATCCATGGCGCCGCCCATACCCTTGACCATCTTGCCCGGGATCATCCAGTTGGCAAGATCACCGCTCTCGGAGACCTGCATGGCACCCAGAATCGAGAGATCGATATGCCCGCCGCGGATCATTCCGAAACTGTCCGCCGATGAGAAATAGCTGGTCTTGGGAAGCTGGGTTATCGTCTGCTTGCCGGCATTGATAAGGTCGGCATCTTCCTCGCCTTCGAATGGAAACGGGCCCATGCCAAGCATGCCGTTCTCACTCTGAAGCGTTACTTCCATTCCTTCGGGTATGAAATTAGCAACCAGCGTGGGAATGCCGATACCGAGATTGACGTAAAAGCCGTCCTGCAGTTCGCGCGCTGCCCGCGCTGCCATCTGTTCACGCGTCCATGCCATATCAGACCTCCTCGCCCAGCTTGCGCACTGTTCTCTGCTCGATGCGTTTTTCGCCGTTCGGAACATGCAGGATCTTGTTGACGAAGATACCGGGAGTATGGACCGCGTCCGGATCGATTTCCCCGGCGTGCACCAGATGCTCGACCTCGGCAATCGTCACATGGGCTGCCGTTGCCATGACAGGATTGAAATTTCTCGCCGTCTTCCGATAGACGAGATTGCCTTCCGCATCGCCTTTCCAGGCGTGAATGAGGGAGAGATCGGCAAAAAGCCCGGTCTCCATGACGTAATCGTCGTCGTCGAACCGGCGAATTTCCTTGCCTTCCGCAATCAGCGTACCAACACCGGTTTTGGTGAAGAACGCGGGAATACCCGCTCCACCGGCACGAATGCGCTCGGCAAGCGTTCCTTGCGGATTGAACTCGAGTTCGAGGGCGCCGGAAAGATACTGCTCCGCAAACAGCTTGTTCTCGCCGACATAAGACGAGATCATTTTGCGCACCTGGCGCGTCTCCAGCAAAACGCCAAGGCCGAAGCCATCGACGCCGGCATTGTTCGAAATGACCGTAAGGTCTTTGGTACCGGATAGGCGAATTGCTTCTATCAAGGTCGACGGAATGCCACAAAGCCCGAAGCCGCCAGACATGATCGTCATGCCGTCACGAAGCAATCCCGCCATGGCCTCGCTGGCCGTAGCGACAACTTTCCTCATACTTCCTCCAACCGGTTCCTCCTGTCACCCGAATTCCGGGAATGACAAAAAACAAGATAAGCCTTGATGAGGCGCGGTGGATAGCAGTATTTATACTGCTTTTCGTGAGAACGATCGTGGCTGAAAATACGGAACACTGGACGTACCGATTGGATGAAATTCCGGTGCCGATGGTCTTCGCGACATATAGAATTATCCGCGATTGTAACGAGGAATTCTCCCGCCTTTTTAAGTATGCACGATCGGATCTCATCGATCACAGCTTCGCACAGCTTTATCCGAGGCATTCCGACTTCGTCAGGACCGGGCGGACGTGGCAGGCCAATCTGCCGGGCGGCCAGGTCTATTATGATGAAAGAATTATGACGGCCGGAGATGGTCAACGTTTCTGGTGCCAGGTTCACGGCAGGGCGCGGCATGCAACGGATCCGTTCGCGCAGGCCATATACTGTTTCCAGCCCCTGACCCGACCCGTAGCGTCGAACGGCGTATCCCTGACGGACAGACAGAGCCAGATCATAACACTTGTCGTCCAGGGCAAGACCAGTGCCGAAATCGCACTCGAGCTCGACCTGTCTGCAAGGACGGTCGAGTCACATCGGGCAAGGCTGATGCGAGCCATCGGCATAAGGAATTCCGCGGAGCTCGTTGCCTGGTTTACCAAGAGCGAGGAGAAATGATCCCTCCCCGTCTCTCGCTCTGTGCCTGTGCGACCGTCGTGACCTTTCCGATAATGCGGAAGCCGAGATCTCTTGCTTCTTCAGAAAGCGGACCGAGTTCAGCTGGAAGGTCTTCATGACCCGAAAGCCGGAATTCCGTCCAGCCTTCAAACCATTGCCAGATAATTGAGCCCTGCCTTGAAACAGCTGCCTGTGAAGGGACCTGTTTGGCCGGTGCTCGTGCCTAGGGTCGGCTATCTGCCTTTCTTACGGGTGCCAAAAGCTCCGCCGCATCGCCAACGATGGCTGCTGCCTCGGTTTTCAAGACGTCCTTCGCGTTCTTGCGTGCATTCTCAAGCGCAAGATCGGCGCTGAGACTGCGCTCATTGGCCTGCAGGCCATCGTCTTCACCACGCAGCAAACCGTCATCGCCCTGAGCACGCGCCTTCAGGCGCTGTTCAAGGGCATTCATCTCCTCACGGCGCTCCGCTTCGTTGAGAGAGATGACCCGCTTTTCTCGCTGCGCCTTCAACTCCGCAGCATCCTCTACGAAACGCTGGAAGTCCGCATCGTTCTTCACGCGGGCTTCATGTCGGCTCAGAAGTTCTGGCAGCAACGAAGTCGTATTGTTCGACTTGGCATATTTCGCGCGCTTGATCTTGTCCCATGGTAGCGCATTGTCATAGCTCGCCTCGCCAACGGTCTTCGGGTCCAGTAGGCCCGGCAAGCTGATATCGGGCGTTACGCCACGAAGCTGGGTCGTGCCGCCATCGATGCGGAAAAATTGCGCGATCGTCAGCTTCAGCTGGCCATATTTTGGCGTGTTGTTGCGGGCGGCCTGATCGAGATCGATAACCGTCTGCACCGTGCCCTTGCCAAAGCTGGGTTCGCCGATGATAACGCCGCGACCATAATCCTGTATCGCCGCGGCAAAGATTTCGGAAGCCGAAGCGGAGCCGCGATTGATCAGGACACCAACGGGGCCGGTCCAGGCCGGTTTGGAAAGGTCATCGCTTTCCACTTCAACCCTGCCTGCCGCGTCACGTTGTTGGACAACCGGACCTTTCCCGACAAACAGTCCCGTCAGGTCGATTGCTTCAGTCAGCGATCCGCCGCCATTGTCGCGAAGATCGATCAGAACTCCATCGACCTTTTCCTGTTTCAGTTCTCCGAGAAGCTTGGCAACGTCGCGGCTGGCGCTTCGATAGTTCTTGTCACCCTTACGACGCGCCTCGAAGTCCTCGTAGAAAGCCGGCAGGGTGATGACCCCGATCTTGCGGGATACGCCTTGTTCCTCGACAGGCAGGATCGTCTTCTGGGCGGCCTGCTTTTCCAAGCTGATCTTGTCACGGACCAGGTTGATGACCCGGTGACTTCCATTCGCGGCAGTCTCTGCGGGAAGAATATCCAGCCGTACAACGGAATCTTTTTCTCCGCGGATCAACTGGACAACTTCATCGAGGCGGATGCCCACCACTTCCTTGACGGCACCATCCTTGCCTTGGCCGACACCGATAATGCGATCTCCGACCGCCAGCTGCCCGGACAATTGTGCCGGTCCGCCGGGTACAAGCTCGCGGATGGTCGTATAACCGTCACGCTCCTGCAGGACCGCACCGATGCCGACCAGCGAGAGCTTCATCGATATGTCGAAATCGGCCGAGGCGGCAGCGCCGAAATAATCTGTATGCGGATCGACGGAGGTCGTGTAGGCAGCCATGAAGGACTGGAATACGTCGTCGCTTTTGTAGGTGTAGACGCGTTGCTGAATATTCTCGTAGCGCTTGTCGAGCGTCGAGCGAATTGCAGTATCGGCCTGGCCTGCCAATTTCAGACGCAGCCAGTCACTCTTGACGCTTTTGCGCCAGAGATCATGGATTTGCGCTTGCGATTGTGGCCAGGGCTCGTCCTCACGTGACAGGGGATAGTCTTCCTGTCCGGTGAAATCGAAACCTTGTTTGAGCAGTCCCCGCGCATATGTCATGCGATCGACAACGCGTTGCGAATAGACGTTGAATATCGAAAACGGGATTTTCAGGTCTTCATCGAGTATGGCATCATCGATCCTGGTCTTGTCCACCATGAACTTGTCGATATCGGCCTGCAGAAAAAAGCTCCGATCGGGATCCAGGGATTTCAGATACCGGTCCATGATTTTCGCCGACAAGGCATCGTCCAGCGGAACGGGTTTATAGGCATAACGTTCCAGGAACTGCGCGCTCAAATTGGCCGCTTCCGCCTGGCTTTTTTGCGGCGCAAGAACCGGCAGGGAGCCAGCCTCCAAGCCGTGGGCCGACGGTGCCAGTAGAAGAAACAGGCCAACGAAACCGTATCGAATGCGCATTCAGCTTAAATCCCAGGTGTAGTGTCGAGATGATAACAGGTGTCGCATTAACTGCGTCGCTTTAGCAACCCAAGTCTTTGTGCAACAATTCGTGTCTGGCGCCACACATTGTCGACATCATGTCGAACCGGATCCGATCAGCACCTCTTTTCCGTTCGTTGCAGCCAAAGTCTCGCCTTTCTCACAGTCGGCCTCATTTCGTAGCCGTACGACTTAAACCGACCTTTCCCTCGATCCGGTTTTGCTATTTTTATATATGTCTGCTTTCGCACATTCTTTGGGAGGAAATATGCGCGCGGTCTTGAACGAGGTTGAAAAACGCCGCGCGGAAGCGAGGTTGGGCGGAGGGTTCAAACGGATCGAAGCCCAGCATGCCAAGGGAAAGCTGACCGCTCGCGAGCGGATCGAAGTTTTGCTCGATGAAGGCTCGTTCGAAGAGTTCGACATGTATGTCACCCATCGTGCCGTCGATTTCGGCATGGCGGATCAGAAGGTCGCGGGTGACGGCGTGGTCACTGGCTGGGGCACGATCAACGGTCGGCAGGTTTACGTCTTCTCCCAGGATTTCACCGTTCTCGGCGGCTCCTTATCTGAAACTCATGCGCAAAAGATCTGCAAGATCATGGATATGGCGGTTCGGGTCGGTGCCCCGGTTATCGGCCTCAACGATTCCGGCGGCGCACGCATTCAGGAGGGCGTTGCCTCGCTCGCAGGTTATGCGGAAGTGTTTCGCCGCAATGCAGAAGCCTCCGGTGTCATTCCGCAGATTTCGGTCATAATGGGGCCCTGCGCCGGTGGTGCCGTCTATTCCCCGGCCATGACCGATTTCATCTTCATGGTGCGGGATTCGTCCTACATGTTCGTCACCGGTCCCGATGTGGTGAAAACAGTGACGAACGAGATCGTGAGCGCCGAGGAGCTCGGCGGTGCCTCAACCCATACGCAAAAATCATCCGTTGCCGACGCCGCCTTCGAAAATGATATCGAGGCGCTCGAAGCGGTGCGCCGGCTTTTCGATTTTCTGCCGCTCAACAATCGCGAGAAGGTTCCGGTCAGGCCGTTTCATGATGATCCTGCGCGGGTCGAGATGCGGCTCGATACGCTTGTACCGGACAGCGCCGCAAAACCCTATGACATGAAGGAACTGATCACGGCGCTGGCCGACGAAGGCGATTTTTTCGAGATCCAGCAGGCCTTTGCGAAAAACATTATCACCGGCTTCATCCGTATCGAGGGCCAGACGGTCGGTGTCGTCGCCAACCAGCCAATGGTTCTGGCCGGCTGCCTGGACATCGATTCCTCACGCAAGGCGGCTCGCTTCGTCCGTTTCTGCGATGCCTTTTCCATCCCGATCCTGACGCTAGTCGACGTACCGGGCTTCCTCCCGGGCGTGGCGCAGGAATATGGCGGCGTCATCAAGCATGGCGCCAAGCTGCTGTTCGCCTATTCGGAAGCGACGGTACCCATGGTGACCTTGATCACCCGCAAGGCCTATGGTGGCGCCTATGACGTGATGGCGTCGAAACATATCGGCGCCGATATCAACTATGCATGGCCGACCGCTGAAATTGCAGTGATGGGCGCCAAGGGCGCGACCGAGATCCTTTACCGCTCGGAACTTTCCGATCCGGACAAGATTGCTGCCCGAACGAAGGAATACGAGGAGCGATTTGCCAATCCCTTCGTTGCCGCTGAACGCGGTTTCATCGACGAGGTGATCATGCCGCATTCGTCCCGCCGACGTATCGCCCGCGCCTTTGCCTCGCTGCGTAACAAGCAGGTGACGACGCATTGGAAAAAACACGACACGATACCGCTCTGAAGGCCCGCAAACATGTTCAAGAAGATTCTTATCGCCAATCGCGGCGAAATCGCCTGCCGGGTCATCAAGACAGCACGGAAGATGGACATTGCGACTGTCGCCGTCTATTCGGATGCCGACGCGAATGCCCTGCATGTCTCGATGGCCGACGAAGCCGTGCATATTGGCCCCGCCCCTTCCAACCAATCCTACATCGTCATCGACAAGATCCTCGATGCGATCGCCAGAACCGGCGCGGATGCCGTCCATCCGGGTTATGGTTTTCTGTCGGAGAACGCGGCCTTCGCGGCTGCACTGGAGAAGGCCGGCGTCATCTTCATCGGTCCACCGGTGAAAGCCATCGAGGCGATGGGAGACAAGATCACATCGAAGAAGATTGCGGCTGAGGCCGGTGTTTCAACCGTACCCGGACATATGGGTCTGATCGAGAATGCCGACGAAGCGGTAAAAATCTCCTCCTCGATCGGGTATCCCGTCATGATCAAGGCCTCTGCAGGTGGTGGTGGCAAAGGTATGCGCATCGCCTGGAACGAGGCGGAAGCCCGCGAAGGCTTCCAGTCCTCCCGTAATGAGGCGAAGAACTCCTTCGGCGACGACCGAATCTTCATCGAAAAATTCGTCGATCAACCACGCCATATCGAGATCCAGCTTCTCGGCGACCAGCATGGTAATACGCTTTATCTCGGCGAGCGCGAATGTTCTATCCAGCGCCGAAACCAGAAGGTGATCGAGGAGGCCCCCTCGCCTTTCCTTGACGAGTCCACCCGAAAGGCGATGGGCGAACAGGCGGTCGCGCTCGCAAAGGCCGTGGGTTATTTTTCCGCAGGCACGGTGGAATTCATTGTTGATGGCAACCGGAATTTCTATTTCCTCGAAATGAATACCCGCCTGCAGGTGGAGCACCCAGTGACCGAACTCGTCACCGGGATCGATCTCGTCGAGCAGATGATCCGGATCGCTGCGGGCGAGAGGCTGTCTTTCAAGCAAAGGGACGTAGCGCTCAGGGGCTGGGCGATCGAAAGCCGGCTTTATGCCGAGGACCCCTATCGCAACTTCCTGCCTTCCATTGGTCGGCTTTCGCGCTATCGACCGCCGGTGGAGGGTCTGCAGGAGAGCGGTGCGATAATCCGCAACGATACCGGCGTTTTCGAGGGCGGCGAGATCTCGATGTATTACGACCCGATGATCGCCAAGTTATGCAGTTGGGCTGAAGATCGGACAGCGGCCATCGATGCAATGGAGACGGCGCTGGATGCATTCGAGGTGGAAGGTATCGGCCATAATCTGCCCTTCCTTTCTGCCGTGATGGGGCAAGAGCGGTTTCGTTCCGGCAAATTGACGACCGCCTATATTCCCGAGGAGTTTCCCGAAGGCTTTTCCGGTGTCCAACCCGATGTCGAAGACGCTCGGCGACTTGCCGTGATCGCGGTTTTGGTCAATCAGGCTCTGGAGGAACGCGCCACCTGGATTTCCGGCACATTGTCCAAGCGGCGCCGTGCCGTGGCAAAGGATTGGGTGGTGACGCTCTCGGTTGGCGGAAAGCCTGCTTTCGAAGGACCGGCCACGCTCGATACCGCCGCTGATGGAGCCTTTGTCCGGCTCGATGATACCCAGCCCATCTCGGCTGCAACGGGGTGGTTTCCGGGACAGAGCCTGGCGGACTTTCATGTCGGCGGCGAAAGCCTGATGGTGAAGGTCGACCTGGTTGGATCGGCCATCCGCTTGCGCTGGCACGGCATGGATGTTCTGGCACGAGTGCGCTCACCACGCATTGCCGAACTTGCCAAGCTGATGCCGGTCAAGCTGCCGCCGGATACATCGAAGATGCTGCTTTGCCCGATGCCCGGCATCATCACTTCGATCGCCGTTACCGCCGGCGATCGGGTAGAGGCCGGCCAGACGCTTGCGACAGTCGAGGCGATGAAGATGGAAAATGTGCTGAAGGCCGAAAAACAGGGGGTCGTCAAACATGTCGCGGCCACCGCCGGCCAAAGCCTGGCAGTGGACGAGTTGATCATGGAATTCGAATGATGCTCGAGAGACATGCCCGATGCAGGCCCTGCCCCAAGCGGACCCAGAGTGCCACCTGACACAAAGACGAAAGGTATCAGGTGACGCTACCACCGGTGATCATAACCGCTCATGTCGAGCCCGAGGACATCCAACCGTTCAACCACCTCAGGCAGGAGCATTTCCCCGCTGCCCGTAATTTTCTCAACGCGCACATCACCATTTTCCATCACCTTCCTGGCGCGAGGCTCGCGGCGGTCCGAGACAAGGCAGCGGACACGCTGGCCACGAGAAGAAGCTTCCTTGCGACTGTCAGCGGCATTCAGCACCTGGGGGCAGGTGTCGCGTTCAAGCTTGAAAGTCCCGAACTGCAGGACCTCAGAGCCGACCTCGTCCGCCGTTTCGGCTCCTGGCCCGGACCTCAGGATCTGCAGAAATTCCGTCCGCATATCACGGTCCAGAACAAGGTCTCGCGGGAGAAGGCCGATCGGCTTTTTTCGCAACTCAGGTCCGGGTTCGAGCCGAAATCCATCCGAATCATCGGACTTGATCTATGGAGCTATCTCGGAGGCCCCTGGCGACGTGAGGGATTGCTGAAGCTGGCTGACGAGAGAGACCTGGAATAAAGGAATACCCGCCGCCGAATGGAGACCTTGTTGCCCTCTTTCCGGAAACATTTTCTGAAATGTCTAAAAACTGACCTTCCATCGGAACCGCAGGCATTCTCAGGCATTACGTCAACACTTGTTCTTCCACCCGTAAGTGTGATGCCTGAGGTTTGATCCCATGCCCAACGCCAGCGACCTTATACGCTTCGGCCATATCGTGCTTACGGACTTCGGACCGTCATTCTCGATCCTGCTGTCGATTTTTGCAGTTGGAGCCTGGGCCTTGGGCCTGCAATTCGGGACCACTTTACAGGACATGCCGGACTATCACGGCGGGCTGTAGCAGCGCGTTCAATCCTGAGTAGACCCCCGATCTACCAAAGAGGCAGCGCTTGGCAGATAGTCCAACCGCTGCCCTTTGACTAAGATGGCCTCACCACTCTGCGAAGCTGCCATCTTCATGGCGCCAGATCGGATTGCGCCAACGATGTCCTTCCTTCGCCCGTTCGATCACATAGGCTTCATCGACTTCGACGCCGAGACCCGGACCTTGGGGAATGCTGACGAAGCCGTCAGCGTAATGGAAGACTTCCTTGTTGGAGATATAGTCGAGGATATCATTGCCCTGATTATAGTGGATGCCGAGGCTCTGCTCCTGGATGAAGGCATTGTAGCTGACGGCATCGACCTGCAGGCAGGCCGCAAGCGCGATCGGGCCGAGTGGGCAATGCGGTGCCAGCGCCACATCATAAGCTTCCGCCATGGCTGCGATCTTGCGGCATTCGGTAATGCCGCCGGCATGAGAAAGATCCGGCTGGATGATATCGACATAACCATCCGACAGAACCTGTTTGAAATCCCAACGGGAGAACAGCCGCTCGCCGAGCGCGATCGGCGTCGAGCAATGGTTGGCAATTTCCTTGAGTGTTTCGCGGTTTTCGGAAAGCACCGGCTCCTCGATGAACATCAGCTTGTAAGGCTCAAGCTCCTTGGCGAGCACCTTTGCCATCGGCTTGTGAACCCGGCCGTGGAAATCGACGCCGATGCCGATATGCGGACCGACGGCCTCACGGATGATTGCGATGGTCTCGACGGCCTTTTCCACCTTCTCATTGGTATCGACGATCTGCATCTCCTCGCAGCCGTTGAGCTTGATCGCCTTGAACCCACGCGCAACCACCTCCCTGGCATTGTTGGCGACATCGGAGGGACGGTCGCCGCCGATCCAGGAATAGACCTTGATACGGTCGCGCACCTGACCGCCGAGAAGCGAGTGGACCGATTGACCCAGCGCCTTGCCCTTGATGTCCCACAGCGCCTGGTCGATGCCGGCGAGTGCCGACATGTGGATCGCCCCGCCCCTGTAGAAACCGCCACGGTAAAGAACCGTCCAATGGTCTTCGATCAGGAACGGGTCCTTGCCGATCAGGTAATCGGCCATTTCCTGTACCGCAGCCTCCACGGTCAAAGCTCTGCCTTCGACGACCGGTTCACCCCAGCCGACAATGCCTTCATCCGTCTCAATCTTCAGAAACAGCCAGCGCGGCGGCACGATATAGGTGGTCAGCTTGGTGATCTTCATCAAAGTGCTCCAAATATGAAAACAAGGTTGGCGGCATCGCGCCGTTACGGTGAAAACACCGGCATTCCTCTGCTTCGGAAACGACCAGCTCACAAGCTGTAGCCTGCCAAGGCAGGATCATTATCGATAGGATGTATGTCAATATAAATATGATTTATTCGTAGATCTGATCGAAGTGTCAGATCGTCTCATGTTATGAATTGCTGGAGTTGAAACTGCAGCTGCCTGAAGTGGAGCCAGGACATGAAAGACGAGCCATCACTGTTGGAAAATGTGTCGATGACCCGGATTTTAACCGAGCATGGAGAGCCGATTGCTCCGCGGGGGAAACGAAGCGTGAGAGAGGCACTCCTTCACTGTCTGATTGAGATGATCGTGTCAGGCGCGTTTCCGGAGAATTTCACCTTACCGAACGAGGCCGAGCTTACCGAGCGATTTGGCGTCAGCCGCACGAGCCTTCGGGAAGCGATGCAATATCTGTCGGCGCTCGGCATGGTGCGATCGAGGACAAGGGCCGGCACGACAATCCTGCCGAAGGAGAACTGGAACTATCTAGATCCTATCGTTCTCGATGTGATGCTGTCTGTCGGGGCCGATGAAGCCTTTTATTCCTCGCTCATCGAGGCTCGCCAACTGCTCGAACCAGCCGCAGCCGAACAGGCGGCGACCAATGCCGATGCGCGCCAACTTTACCAGATCTCCAAGGCATTCGAAAACATGGTCGAGGCCAATTCGCGAGATACGGAAGCCTGGAGCAGGGCCGATCTGGAATTTCACACAGCCATCGTCAACGCCAGCGGAAACTGGGTCTATCGCCAGTTTGCAAGTGCCATACAGGCGGCTCTGCTTGCGAGCTTCCGGCTGACCAATCGCGCCAGCCAGTCACACGAACAGGCGATTTCGAGCCATTATGCGGTTCTGGAAGCCATCCGCATGCGGCAGCCGGAAGCCGCCCGCCATGCCATGGAACAGATTATAGGTGCGGCAAGAGGCGAATTGACGGAAGCCCTCCGGTCGGCCAGATCAGACCTTACGCAGAGCTAATGGTTGCGTCGTCAAGGAAACGACGCACTGCGACGGATCGGAATCGTAGCCGGTCTCGCTGCCATCTCTGCGCCATGAAAAGACAGATAGCCACTCATGTCCCAAGGGCGAATGGGTATCCAAAATCTACCGGAAAGATAGATTAATTTGCCTCGTGTCAGACGGCATGCTTCGATAAATTCACCATGACAAACACGAAATGAACGGAAGTCGGACATGAAGAACCTCAGCGCTGCAGGCCAAGGCAATATCAGCATGTTTGTGGGATCGTCCGTCTTTAAATGCCTGCTCCACTCGCGAATGCAGATGTGTATCGCGCCCATTACGGCCGAGAACATTGAAGAAAGATTGCGAGATTGGAGTGAAGGACATGCAGAAGCAAGTCATTGAGCATGGCGGACTGCCAGTTGGCATAGCCGTTCCTGATAGTGGAAAGCTGCGTTTCATAGCCGTGAAATTTCACGTCATCGATCTGGATGACCGAATTTTCTCAACGGTCGGCGAACTGAGGGGCGCAATCAGCGACCATCTCCGTTCCCAAAGAGCGATTGCCGCCTGACGACGACCAGATTTCGAGATTGGTCACGGTCCCTAGGGCGTTCGCTTAATCAGTTTTCCAGAGAGTTCCATGAAAGACATTCTGAAATTAGCCGGTAACCGGACCATGGCGGTTGGCATGGCGCTTGTCACCCTAAGTCTGGCCTTGCGCGGTCTGGATATCGGCATCCCTAACTGCCTGGTCGCTGTCATTTTGGCCGCGGGACTGCTTTCGGTGATTTTTGCAGCGGGTCGCATGGGTGACTAAAGCCCTGCCCGCTGCAAAAACGGCAGCACACCTGGAATTGAAAGCCAGTCACCATGAGGGCACTCGAATAGCCTCTCTCACGGGCTGGTATCGACAGCTGTGAAGTGGCGCTCGGCGGCCTTGACGAAACCGCTATCTCTACCCACATCCCGGGCGATAGAGACAAGATGCATCCCATGAAAACATTTCTAGAAAAGACATTCGGCCCGACCGAACTTGCCATTGTCGAGACTGCTTTCAGCGAGTGGATCGATGAAGCCAAGGTGGAAAAGCAAAGTCCGGAGGCGGAATTGGCCGCCGCGATCGTTATCAACCTGTTCCGTGAAGGTAACGATACTGTTCCGGCAATACGGAAAGCCATCTCCGCTCATCGCGGCTTGAACGATTTACGGCATCCCTGAAAAGGATCGCACTCCCGTGCGACCAGCTTCCCGGATACACCGGTGGTCGCTCCGCCGAGAGCTTTGCTTGTTGCCCTCATGACGAGCGAATCTTTTGCGATATCCTGCGTTGAGGCCTAAATCGCCATGACGATCTGTACGATCGAAAGCGGCATCAGAGATATCTGCAACCGGCAATCCATCTGGACAGGCAGAAGGCGCCATGTGGTCAACCTATCCGGGGTGGGACAACGGGCGCCATCAGGCGTGCCAAAACTTGTTTCTTATCAGCTTTATTGGTCGATTTTTAAGTAGGCCGCGCTAATATACAAAAAGCATCAGGCTGAGCGATTAAGTAGACAAGCTACGATGAGGGGGTTCTCTCACAGATGAGCAATGCGCAATCCAGTTGGCAACATTCTCCAGAGGCCACTGATGACTGGACTGACGGGCTTGCGATCTTCGATCGGCAATTCAGGCTTGCTGACATGTCGGCCGGCTTTTGGTCTTCTGTGCCACCCGAAAATAGCCTCTCTCTTTGGGAGATCTATCCGGAACTGGATAGCGCGGCCGTTCAGGATCACTTCAAGTCGACGCGCGAGCAGTCTCTGCGTCTGAGCCGGGACATGGGAAACGGGACGTTCAGGGAGATCGCGATACATGCGATCGGAGAATTCTACGGTGTTGTGCAGACCTACCGTACAGGTGATAAGGCCGAACGTGCAGCCCTTCTCCATCAAGCCACCCATGATGCCCTGACCGGATTGCCAAACCGGCGGCAGTTTGCCAGCGATCTGTCGGAAGCGCTGAAGGTCGTTTCGACGGAGGGCCGTTCTGTCTGTCTAATGCAACTCGACCTCGACGACTTCAAGCCCGTCAACGATACTCTGGGACACCCTGCTGGCGATAAGTTGCTTCAATTTGCAGCGGGCAGGATCAGGGAGTGCCTTACGGGTACGGAACGCGCCTATCGTCTGGCCGGTGACGAATTCGCGATCATATCAATAAGCTCCGAACACCAGCGGAAAGCTGATCTGGGAGACGCTCTCGTCCAGGCCTTCAAACAGCCTTTCACACTTGACGGCATTTCCGTGTTTGTCGGGCTCAGTGTCGGGATCTCGATCGCGCCTGCCGATGGCTTCGATCCCGAAACACTGATGAAAACCTCCGACGTCGCGCTTTATGCGGCAAAAAAGGAAGGGCGCGGCAGAGCCAGTGCATTTGATGCTTCCATGCTGCAGATCATCGAGCAACGGGAGCTGCTGCGCAGAAGCCTGCGGATCGCATTGGAAAAGGGACAATTTTCCCTGGAATACCAGCCGATCGTCGAATGCCAGAAACTGATCGGCTTCGAAGCTCTGCTTCGGTGGCAGCATCCCCTGCTCGGAAGCATTCCTCCGGCTATTTTCATCCCGATGGCTGAAACCGACGGCCTGATGAGTGAGATTGGGCGATGGGTTCTGGAAAACGCCTGCCGCGAAGCCCTGACCTGGCCATCCGATTGCATCGTCGCCGTCAATCTTTCTCCCGCGGAATTCCTTGTCAGCGGGTTGACCGATCGGATTTCTCAGGTGCTGGATGCCGTTGGCCTCCCATCCGATCGTCTTGAACTCGAGATCACCGAGAGCGTTCTGCTGGAACGCACGGTAAACAACCTCGACACTCTCAATACGCTTAACGTACTCGGTATCAGGATCGCTCTGGACGACTTCGGAACCCAGTACTCTTCCTTGAGTTATTTGAAGAATTTTCCCTTCGATACGTTGAAGATCGACAAATATTTCGTCTCAGATCTTGAAACGGATCGCAAGAGCCAGTCCATTGTTCGCTCAGTTGTAACACTTGCGCATGATCTGGGCATGGAGGTCGCTGCCGAAGGTGTGGAAACACTGCAACAGGCCGAATGGCTGCGCGACCTGGGATGCGATCGCCTTCAGGGGCACGTGATCGGCAAACCCTTGCCAGCTTCTGCAATTGAGGACTTCATGAAAGGCTCAGGTTTTCTGATCCACCGGCCAAATCGACCGCCCGTGGTTCCAGACGAACATGCTCGGCCATGAAAGCCATATCTCGGCATGCCTCCAGAACAGCAGGTGGAGATTACTATGACGGTGCGGCAGCTCAGTCCCGGACAGATGGCATTTCAGGATATGATGGCGCTATCTCTGGATGTGAATTTTTTCACTTCGGAATTCCGGCTATGCGACGTGATTGCCGAATATCTGGCAAATATCGCGGCGCAGTCGCATGAGGATCCCGCACGATACGCCAATTTCAGCTCCCAGCTCATCAATGAGATTGTCGAGGTCGCATTTGGCTCGGCTCGAACAATCAGCAAGGTCGATTTCAACCTCCTCAAGAACGGTGTGTGCGTACGCATCTGCGTTGGCTTTGTACAAGACAAGGACAGTCTTATGACATGGGCGGCGCTCAATGGGCCTGCTGCGTTGCCCCCGCAACATCATGCTTATGACCTGTTGATCCTCGCTCGGGCCATGGACGTCGATCTTCGCGCCGAAGTCGGCGGAGATTGTCGAATAACGCTGGTTGCAGACTTTCTAGTCCGGGAGGGCGTTCATTGAACCGGCTTGCGCCATCCTTCTTCGTGGAATTCAACGAGATCAATCAGGAGATCGTGCTGAGTGGCAGGCTGCGCCCACGGCTGGCCGAAGAGGTGGCAAGCGCAACGGATACAATCAGGCGCAGTCTCGTTGAAAGCCGCAATACTGTCTATCTGAACCTGAAGCGTCTCACACATCTCAACATGACCGCGTTTCGGTGTATCGCGGAGACATTGACGGAGGCCTGCAAGACAGAACCTCGGCGCAATATCGTTATTGTCACGTCAAGCGTCATTGCCTGGTCAGCCCCCCTCTTCAAGACCCTGGCATCCGATCTTCCCAACCTCACTGTCGAAATCTACGATTCCGCCTTTTATCCCGGACAGACCTTCGTGGAGGACGAAAGCTTCATTCCTATCCTGCGAACACAAACGAAGATGACCTGGCGTCACGAGCGCGAGATCCTCCGCCGTCACGGGCTACGCGAGGGGCTCGCCGTTGCAGACATTTGCTGCGGTATCGGAGACTTCGCGACCTTGATCGAAAGGCACTTCAACCCGACCCGCCTTCTCGCCCTGGACCACTCGAAGAAAAGCCTCGAATACGCAAGGCAAGTGGCGGGAGGTTTCGGCTTGAAGTCGATCGAATATACCTATGGGGATGCTTCGCAGATGCTGCTGGCAGACAACCAGTTCGATTTCGTAACCTGCCGCCACTCCCTTCAGATTTTCGACCGCCCGGATGTTTTGCTGCGAGAACTGTACCGGATCTGCAAACCGGGCGGCAGGGTATACATCACCAACGAGAAGAACTCACATTGCCTGGGCGAGCCGCATTCGGAAACGATCCGATGGACCTACGAACAGGTCGCCGGGCTCTTCAGCCATTTCGACATGGATGTTGAAATGGGGCCAAAGAGCAGGCGTCTGCTCACCGATGCCGGTTTCGACGCCATACAGGTCGAAACCTTCATGGTAACCAATCTCGATGGTGACCCAAGGGATTTCGCCGATGTGATCGAGGCTTGGGAAAACGTCTATGCCGGGCAGATGGCGGTACGTCGAGGCGACCCGCCGGAATTCATCCGCAGGTTTCGGCAGGGCTTCAAGGATCACGTTCTCGCCGCCCTTCATCCCAAGGGTTATGCGGGATGGCCGATCTGGGCGGCATCTGGACGGAAACCATATTGATGGACGGCGCACAGCCCAGTACCCGGCCATGGGGGTCATTCCGAGCCAAGTTCATACTTGTCGTTGGAAGCGCGGTTCTGCTCGACCTGTTGATCAGCGGAGGACTCGCCCTCTGGAATGTGCAGCGCCTGTCACGTGACGCCACCGAGGAGGTCGGCCATGGGCTTGGACAGGCCAGCCAGGATTATATTCGCACCTATGCAAACTCCACCGCGGCCCAGGTATCTCTGCTTCTCGGTCAGGTGAATAACGAAGTCGGCGTACTGGCCGGTGTCCTGCAGGAGCAGATCGATAATCCGGAGAGGCAGGCCAATATCGGATCAGCCATATCAGGCACATCACCAGGCAGCATAAGGCTTTCCTACGACCCTGTCGGGCAGTGGGCGCAGAATGCGCCCGGCTCCCCGTCGGTCGTCAGCGCCTGGAGTTATCTGCTCGATACCGATCATTCGCCTCGACCGGACGTGCAGGCAGAAATTCAGGCAAGCGCAGTGCTTGATCTTGTCGCCCCCAGCCTTCTCAAGAGCGGCTCTCCAAAGCTTCAGATGTATTTCATTGGTCCGAAGGAGCGGCCGATATTCAGGACAGCGCCCTATACGAATCAGGCGCAGACCTTCGATCGCCTGTATCCCGGTCACAACGCAGCCAATTTCTGGGATTTCTTTTTTCCCGGTCTTTATGAAACGTGGCAAAGCTGGGCCGCCGGTGTCCATACACAGCCTGTCGCCGACGGCATTACCCAGACAGCACCCTACACCGACGCGATAACCGGAAAACTGATCGTCAGCTTCTTTCATCCTCTCTGGAGCGCCGACAGGAAAAATGTCGCGGGAACCGCAGGCGCGGATATCACGCTCGATCAGCTTGCGCAGACCGTGGAAAATGTGAAGGTCGCCGAGAGCGGGTTCGGCTTCTTGGCGATGTCCGACGGAAACGTCATTGCCATCAGCAGGGATGGGGAAAAGACTATCGGCCTGCAGTCCGCAAGTGACACAAAGGGGGGAACCGGTGTCACCGGCCTCGAGCGTTCACTGAAGGGCAGCTCTCAACCCGCGATCACGGAACTGGCCGATGACGCCGGAGACGAAATCAGACATGTCACGCTGGATCAGGCTGGTACCTCAGTGCCGTATATGGTGATCATGAAAAAGCTCCCGCCGGTCAATCTGTGGGAGCCCGGAGGCGTCCGGAAAGACGCGATGTCACTCGGCATCGTCGTTCCGGAAAGGGAAATCTACGCTTCACTCTTTGCGGCTCAGGCCAAGATTTCCGATGCAACGAACCGCATCGTTATCTATCAAATTCTGGCCATCCTGTTTTCACTGATGATCGTCACGCTGGCGGTACTGGCGGTTTCGAAACGTATAACTGGCGGGATCAGCGCGCTTGCGGGCGCCGCACGGCAGATCCAGGCGAAAGATTATTCAGCGCGTGTGGCCGTCACCAGTCGCGACGAAGTTGGAGAGGCCAGCGAAGCCTTCAACCGCATGGCCGAACAGATCAGCTACCACACCGAAAACCTCGAACAATTGGTGGAGGAACGGACGGCCGAAATCGAAGACGCAAAGGAAGAGATATCGGCGCTGAACGCCCAACTGGAGCGGGAGAACCGGCGACTGGGGACCGAACTGGCCGTCGCTGAAAGAATTCAGATGATGGTTCTTCCGCTGGCTTCGGAGCTCTCCTCGTCGAAGGATCTCGAGATTGCGGCCTATATGAGTGCCGCCGACGAGGTTGGAGGCGATTATTACGATGTTCTTGAGGCGGATGGACGCTTCAAGATCGGCATCGGCGATGTAACAGGACATGGCCTGGAGAGCGGTGTGCTCATGCTTATGGTCCAGTCCGTCGCCCGCGCCCTGCAGGAGGCGGGAACGACCGACCCGGTCAAATTCCTGATCGACCTCAACAGCGCCCTGTTCAAGAACATCGTTAGAACCAGGATCGACAAACATCTGACACTTGCATTCCTGGACTATGACGGGACCGATATGCTCATCTCGGGCCAGCACGAAGAGGTTATTGTCGTTCGCGCCAATGGTGCGCTGGAACGGATCGAAACGATGGATCTTGGTCTGCCGATCGGGTTGGAGTCCGATATCTCGCCCTTTGTGAATACCCGCAGGATCAAGCTGGAAAAGGATGATGTCATCGTCCTTCATACCGACGGCGTTACCGAAGCGGAGAATGCTGACGGTGAGCTTTTCGGCATAGAACGGCTTTGCGAGGAAGCGATAAGGCTGCATGACCAGAGTGCGGACCGTATCGCCGCCGGCATTGTCGACAGGCTCATGGCCTATATTGGCTCACATAAAATCCATGATGACATCACGCTCCTCGTATTGCGGCACAGGTAGTCAATGTCAAAAAACGTCCTGGGAATTTACGATCTTACGCAAGCCGGCTTTTCATCAGGCGTCTGCCTGACGCTTAGCGATGGCCCGCTTGAACTGGGATGGCGGCACTCCGGCTTGACGTCCGACTTTATCGCAGATGCGATGGCGCTGCGATTTGCAGCGTCGAAGACACTGCACGCAGATATCCATCACAGCATCGAATATCTGAGCAACGAGCTGATCGAGAACGCAGTTAAATTCCGGTTGCCTGGTAAGATCATCATAAAAGCAGTTGTAAAATATGACATTTTTCTAATTCGGATCCGCAATGAAATCGATATCGCGACGTCGCGGCGGTTTCAGGATATTCTGACGAAAATGCTGGCAGCCGATCCAGGCGAGCTGCTCATTCGGCAGATAGAGGCCAACGCGGCTTCAGACGCCAGCGTTTCGGGGTTGGGGCTGCTGACGCTTCTCGCCGACTACGATGCTCGCATGGCATGGGAATTCGAGGCTTCCGGCGAAGAACGGGTGCAACTGACAGTGACCGCTTCGCTTGCTTTACCGCTGACTTCAACCGAGTGAGACGCAGATGGAAATCAGGGATGAAAATTTTCGAATATGGGCGGAAGGCGAGACGACCTATTTCGATGGCGTTCTGAGGCTGGCTGGACCGGAAGCCTATGCTCCGATCTATTCTCTGGCGGCAGCGGCTCTTCACGAAAATCATGAGCGAGCCATATTCGACCTGACGGGGCTCGAATTCCTGAATTCGTCCGGCATCAATCTGCTGGCAAAGCTCACGATCGAGGCACGTAAACAGCCAGGTATTCAGCTCGTCATAAAGGGCACGACGCAATATCCTTGGCAGTCCAAGTCATTGCCAAACCTGAAGAAACTCTACCCTCAGCTGGACCTCCAGCTCGCCTGACGGTATCCTTGCTTCTCTATGAAAGCCACAGTGTCAGCGATAGCCGCTTCGGCAGCGACCACGGTTTATCGCGATTGTCGTGACCGTCTGGTCCAAGAGCTGCCGGGCGTGGTGAAGAGGGCCTTAAGGCCCTCCCCCCGCAGATGGATTGCTTATTTCAGGTCTTCCGGCTGGATGAAGTCCATATCCGTATAGTCGATGTTGTCGCCTGCCATCGCCCAGATGAATGTATAGCTGCCGATCCCTGCACCCGAGTGGATGGACCATGGCGGCGAGATCGCGCCTTCCTCGTTGCCGATGAAGAGGTGGCGGGTTTCCTGCGGTTCACCCATGAGATGCAACACGCGAGATTTGGGCTCCATTCCGAAGTAGAGATAGGCTTCCATGCGGCGATCATGGACATGCGACGGGATCGTGTTCCAGACGGAACCGTCCTCCAGTTCTGTATATCCCAGCACGAGCTGGCAGCTTTCCATGACCAGCGGATGGATGAACTGGTTGATGGTTCGCTTGTTGGAAGTCTCGGTAGCACCGAGTTTCACTTCCTTGCTTTCCGCCTTGGTGATGAGACGGTTCGGGCAGGAACGGTGTGCCGGGCAAGACGTGATGTAGAAACGTCCGGAGCCACCAAAGGTCACGGCACCTGCTCCAACACCGAGGTAAAGCACATCGCCGTACTGCAATTCCCAAGTTTCGTCCGCGATGCTGACGGTGCCGGTATCTCCAATGTTGACGATGCCCATCTCTCGCCGATCAAGCAAAGTGGGCGTCTTGGTTTCCTCGACCTTGTCGAGCACCAGCGTACCGCCATTCGGGACGGCCGCACCGATGATGAAGCGATCATAGTGGGTGTATATCAGCCGGATCTCGCCTTCCCGAAACATATCCGAAGCAAGAAAATGCTCCCGTAGCTGCGAAGTATCCATGGCTTTCGCTTGGATGGGGTGTACGGCGTGCCTGGTTTCGACGGTCAGCATGAAGGTCTCCTCTTTCGACATTGCCACTATCTTATCCTACGTGTTTCGAATATTTGTACGACAACCGCATTCAGGTCAAGCTGCATCCGTTCAACGTTTTTTCCACCGGACGGCGCATCAAGCTACCCAGCCGCGATCATAGTCGGGCGAATTCTCGCGGCTTGTCGGTGCTTGACCGAGCCGAGAGACAGATCCCTTCCAACTGCTTGCCCCGGCCGGCATAAACGAGAGCAATACACCGGACTTTCAAAACGCATTTGACATACCTGTCACAGAATGCATAAATCTGTCTGGCAAGTTAAGTTAAGCCTTGGGAGGTCAAATGATCATCACCGACGTCGACGTCCGCGTCTTCCGCACGACAACCCGTCGGCATTCCGATAGCGCCGGCCACGCGCATCCCGGTCCTCCACATCAGGTCGAGCAGGCTATGCTGACCGTTCGCACCGAGGATGGCCA
Source organism: Neorhizobium sp. UBA7851 (assembly GCA_002500765.1). Classification (GTDB taxonomy): domain Bacteria; phylum Pseudomonadota; class Alphaproteobacteria; order Rhizobiales; family Rhizobiaceae; genus Neorhizobium. The sequence goes on along the minus strand of DLSX01000024.1, from coordinate 6,281 downwards.
CGAAGGCCATTCCTTTACCGCTCCGGAAATCGTTCGCCCTCACGTCATCGAGAAATTCGTCAAGAAGGTTCTTGTCGGCCAGGATTACCGCGATCGCGAACGGTTGTGGCAGGATCTCGCTCATTGGCAGCGTGGCTCTGCCGCGCAGTTGACGGATCGCACTCTTGCAGTTGTTGATTGCGCACTGTGGGACCTTGCAGGCCGGGCGACCAATACACCTGTCTACAAGTTGATCGGCGCGTATAGGGATAAGGTACTTGCCTACGGCTCGATCATGTGTGGTGACGAGATAGAAGGCGGGTTGGCAACTCCTGAAGATTACGGACGTTTCGCCGAAACGCTGGTGAAACGCGGGTACAAGGGCATCAAGCTGCATACCTGGATGCCGCCGGTCAGCTGGGCGCCGGATGTGAAGATGGACATCAAGGCTTGTGCGGCCGTGCGCGAGGCTGTCGGTCCCGACATCCGCCTGATGATCGACGCCTTCCATTGGTACTCGCGCACCGATGCACTGGAACTCGGTCGTGGGTTGGAAAAGCTGGGATTCGACTGGATCGAGGAGCCGATGGACGAACAGTCCATGTCCTCCTACAAGTGGCTGGCAGACAATCTGGATATCCCGGTCGTCGGCCCCGAAAGTGCAGCCGGCAAGCACTGGCATCGTGCAGAGTGGGTGAAGTCCGGCGCCTGCGATATCCTGCGTACGGGCGTCAATGACGTCGGTGGGATCACGCCGGCCTTGAAGACGCTGCATATGGCCGAGTCTTTCGGAATGGAATGCGAAGTGCATGGCAACACGGCGATGAACCTGCATGTCGTGGCGGCGGTAAAGAATTGCCGCTGGTACGAGCGTGGGCTGCTGCACCCCTTCCTCGAATATGATGATGGTCATGACTACCTGAAATCGCTCTCCGATCCGATGGACGGGGACGGTTACGTCCATGTGCCCGATCGCCCGGGCCTTGGCGAGGACATCGACTTCGACTTCATCGAAAACAACCGGGTGCGCTAGGTTATGAAGACGCTGCTGGCTTTCGGCGATAGCCTGACCTGGGGAGCAGACCCGAAAACCGGCCTGCGCCATCCGCGTCAGCATCGCTGGCCGGAAGTGTTGAAGGCTGAACTCGGCCTACGGGTGGACGTCTTGTCCGACGGGCTTGGCGGCCGCACCACCTGTTACGACGACCATGGCGGCCCGGCCTGCCGCAACGGGGCCCGAGCGCTGTCGGTGGCGCTTGCCGTCCATATGCCGCTGGACCTCGTTATCGTGATGCTCGGAACCAACGACCTGAAGCCGGTCCATGGCGGTCGGGCGGAGGCGGCATTTTCGGGCATGCGGCGGCTCGCCGAGATCGTCGAGACATTTCCTTACAAACCTCGATCAGCCCGCCCGCGCCTGATGATCGTTGCGCCACCACTTTGCGTGGCAGGTGAGAACGGCGAGATAGCCGGTGGCCGCAGCATCGCTGAATCGCAACGGCTTGCGCCGCTCTACCGAAAACTTGCCGCACAATTCGGACACGATTTCTTCGATGCAGGCAGCGTTGCAAACGCCTCGCCGATTGATGGCGTGCATATGGATGCCGCGAATACGAAGGCCTTGGGCCAGGCCCTCGCCGGCCCGGTCGCAAGCATTCTTGAGTGATCGGCTCGACTTGGGAGAGTCCTGCCGTTGTACAGATCGAAATCATGGAGGGGCCGTGTCCCGCCGGGAACGGCATCAAATGGAGGAAACATGCGACACTTTTTTGCGACTGCAGCTGTTGGAGCACTCCTGCTCGGCGCCATTCCCCTCTCAGCCCTGGCGGAAACTCCGAAGGACCAGTTGGTTGTGGCGACCACCATGAACAACATCCTGACGCTTGATCCGGCGGCCATTACCGGCCGCGAGACGGTGCAGGTGCTCAACAACATCTACGACACACTGGTCATCCTCAACGACAAGGATCGTTCGATCCAGCCGCGTATGGCAGAAAGCTGGGAGATTTCCGAGGATCGCATGTCGATCCGTTTCAAGCTGCGCGAGGCGACCTTCGCATCCGGCAATCCGGTGACGGCCAATGATGTCGTCTGGAGTCTCAAGCGCCTCCTCACGCGCAACCTTGCCCAGGCCTCACTGCTCAAGACGCGCGGCTTCACGGCGGAGGCGGCCGACAAGCTTTTTGTTGCAGAAGATGAACATACCTTCGTCCTCAACCTGCCCCAGCCGGATGACCCGAACCTTGTCCTGATGGTCCTGGCGCAGAACGGTCCGGGTTCCATCATCGACAGCAAAGCCGTGCTCGAAAACGAGAAGGACGGTGATCTCGGCGCCGGTTGGCTGACTTTGAATTCGGCTGGCTCCGGCCCGTTCACCCTCGGCCAGTGGAAGTCCAACGAATACATTATCCTAGCACGCAACGGCGATTACTGGGGTGAAGCGCCGGCGATGAAGCGTGTGCTCATGCGCCACCTGCCGGAATCGCAGTCGCAGCGCCTTATGCTGGAAAAAGGCGACATCGATGTCGCCTACTCGCTGCAGGCGCCTGACCTGAAGTCCCTCGAAACCAATGCCGAGATCAAGATCGAGTCGACGCCCGGGTCCGGCTTCTATTATCTCGGCGTGTCGATGAAGGATGAGCGGTTTGCCAAGCCGAAGGTGCGCGAGGCGCTTCGTTATCTGATCGACTATGAGGGTCTCGACAAGGCTGTCATGCCTTACTACGGTAAGGTCCGGCAGCGCCAGATCAGCACCGGCGTCATGGGATCCCTGCCGGATCCGGGCTATAAGCTCGACGTGGCAAAGGCAAAGGCACTGCTGGCGGAGGCAGGTTATCCCAACGGGTTCAAGACGACGCTGCGCGTCCTGTCGGAAGATCCCTTCATGAAGGCCGCGACCGCAATCCAGAATACGCTTGGACAGGCAGGCATTCAGGCCGAACTGATCACGGGTTCCGGCGATCAGATCTACGGCGCAATGCGCGAGCGCAAGTTCGAGCTGCTTGTCGGACGTGGCGGTGGTGGCCAACAGCCGCATCCGGACAACAATCTGCGTGCCCTCGCCTACAACCCGGATAATTCAGACGAGGCCAAGCTTACCAACTACCAAGGATGGCGTACGAGTTTCTACGACGAGAAGCTCAACAAGATGATCGGCGATGCGCTGGTCGAGCGCGATCAGGCCAAGCAAACCAAGGCCTATGAGGAAATCCAGAATTATATGGAAGAGATCGTCATGTCGCTCCAACCCTTCTCGGAAGTGGTCGATACCGCCGCGTTCCGCAGCGATGTCGGCGGCATGATCGTCAATCCCTGGCTTTCCCGTTTCGAGGGGATAACGAAACAGCGCTAACACTCCAGACCGCTGTTTCGATGAAGAGGCGCATGGCCACATGCGTCTCTTCTGCGTTTTGGCGGCCTGAGTATTGATGGGCCAGGAGCGGAAAATGGCGCAGCAAACCCGGCAGTGCCGGTGTGGAACCCATCGGCTTTGGACTATGCAAGACGTCGTTCCACAGCGTCGTCATCTCGTCCCAACCTGACTTGGTTTAATGGGACAGCGAGATTGGGCCAATAGCGGTCGTGCGACGGCCGGCGGCGGGTTTCAAGGAGAGACCGTCAGGGGCGACCGTCATTGAATTCAATCAAGTCCCACAGGTTGCCGTAGAGGTCTTTGAATACGGCCACGAGGCCATGGTCAGCCTCCTTTGGTCCGCGCTCTAAATGGATGCCCCTTGCAACAAATGCCCGGTAGTCCCGCCAAAAATCATCTGTTCTCTTGAATGTGTATAACGATACAACACTCGGCGCTATGATCCCCAGTTCGCACTGTGTCGAAAGCGGGTACCTGCATTTCGGCAAAAGGCCAGCTCAGCCTTTCGGAAGCAGCACAAGGCTCAGCAAGGCGAGAGCTGCCGAAAGGCAGCTTGCGAAGGCGAGCGGCCACCAACCCAAATCAAGGAAGGGCGCAGCGCTGGCTGTGCCTGCTGCCGTGAACCCGAGGATGGCTGCCACAACCAAAGCAACGCCACGAGAATGATCGCCTTTCGAGGCAACGATAGCTTGATGGAAGCCTATCGGGCCACGGACACCGAATGCACCGTTTGTGATAATCCAGATAGGCACGATGACGGCAAGGCTGCTGCCACCTGATTGAACGTAGAAAAGGATCAGCAGGAAGCAGGCGAGCAACGCCGCGGTTCCGATTAAGATCATGCGTTCGACGCCGAACTTGCCGGCGAGTGTACTTGAAAGGTTCGAAGCCAGGATGAAATTGGCTATGCCACAAATCTGCAGAAGAATGAAATCCTGGATACCTCCGCCCATGATCTCGGTCATCACCAGCGGCGCGCTAAAGACGAAGATGAGGATTGCCGCGAGGGAGAAAGCCTGACTCAAGGCCTGCCGAAGGAATTCGCCATCACGCAGGATCGATAAGTAGCTGCGATGACTCTCGATGGCTACGGTCCTATCCGGAAGCGAGTGGCTGTAGATAAAGCTGGCAACGGCGCAGAAGATCGCAAACCCTCCAAGGAGCAGAAAGGATGTTTCCCAACCACCCACGCCAAGAAGAAACACTCCCGCGACTGGGGCAAGCGCGGGCGTGAGGGATTCGATCGAGCCCAGCCGTCCGAACATCCCTGCTGCTTTGTCGGCAGTGAAGAGGCCGTGGATGAAACCAGGTGCGAACACCGCTGGACCAGAGCCGAAGGCCCCTTGGGCAAACCGGAAAGCTACTAGCCACTCCAGCGTAGGAGCGAACACCGACACAATAGATGTGAGAGCAAACAGGGCTAGCGACCAGATCAGGAGTTTGCGAGGCGAGTATCTCGCGCCGAGTTCGCCGAATGTCAGCAGGCCCGCAAGCGTCCCCGCGGCATAAGCTGCAAGCACCATCTGAGCTAGAGCGGGGCTGCCGCCCAACTCGCGCGGCATCGTCGGGACAGCAGGAAGAACCAGGTCAGTCCCAGCGATGCCGAGGATTGTGCCAAACGCAATGAGCGAGAATAGGAAGGCTGGAGATGCAGATCGTGTCATGGCCGCAAATATCATACGGACACAGTCGAATCGATCACAGTGCACCGATGAAACTGAACAATTTTTTTGATGACTACGTCTGAAGCGGGAGGCCTCAACAGTCAGCACGTAGAGCACTTTTGCCGAAAGTAGTCACCGGTTTCGGGATAAAGACATGCGTAAAAGCAAATACCTAAAGCGCGTAGGGCGAATTCGAAAATTCGCGACGCGCTTTAGTCGGATGGCTGTGTAACAGCAGGTCCGCTCAGGGCCGAGAGCTGACTTCATTTGCATGTCCACAGCCCCCTACTCCACTGCAGCCTCGCCTCTGCGACATGCTTTTCCACGCAAACCCATCCGGCGGGAATTTCCGATACAGGCAGCCTTTCCGTCATTTCCCCCTCCCCTCCAGCCAAAAAAGAGCCCGGCACTGAGGCCGGGCAAGGGAGGAGTTCTTTTAGCGAGCGCGCTTCAAACATGACCTTCGTATTCTAGAGAAGCGCCGATCAGCTGGCGGGAATAGGGATGGGTTGCCTGGCAGCCGGGTATAGCCTCGCGCGGAAGGATTTCGGTGATTTCGCCGCGCAGCATAACGGCGAACCGGTCGCACATGTGATCTACCACCGCCAGGTCGTGCGTCACCATGATATAGGTGAAGCCGTGCTCTTCGCGCAGCCGCTGCAGCAGGTTGAGGATTTCCGCCTGCACGGAGACATCGAGAGCGGATGTTGGCTCATCGAGAAGCAGCAGCGAAGGTTCGAGGATCAGCGCCCTCGCAATTGCCACACGCTGGCGCTGCCCCCCGGACAGCTGATGCGGAAAACGATCGAGGAAGGAAATCGGCAGACCGACATCGGACAGCACTTTATGCATCCGGTTCTCGTGATCCCCGAGCTTATGAATTCTCAGCGGCTCCGAAAGCACGGTACGCACCGACTGGCGCGGATGCAGCGAACCGTAAGGATCCTGGAAAACCATCTGCAGGGTGCGGCAGCGTTCGATCAATGGCATGTCGCGAACCGACCGCCCGTTGATCAGGATTTCTCCCTTCCAGAAGTCCGTCAGCATGGAGATGCAGCGCAGCACGGTTGATTTACCCGAACCGCTTTCGCCGACCAGCCCGAAACACTCTCCCGGCCCCACCGAGAAGGAGACATCGGGCAGAACCTTGAGCGCAGTCGGGCCGTGACCGAAGGTGATGGAAAGATTGCGTGCCTCGATTGATACCGTCATCGGGAAACCTCCTCCAGCCATTCCGGGCGGCGGTCCAGAACCGCGAGCGGCGG
>DLSX01000048.1 GCA_002500765.1 Neorhizobium sp. UBA7851 | reverse complement strand
GAGATCGCTTTCCAGACCAACCTTCTCGCCCTCAATGCCGGTATCGAGGCCGCACGCGCCGGCGATAGCGGCCGTGGCTTTGCCGTCGTGGCGCAGGAGGTGAGGGCGCTTGCCCAGCGTTCCGCAGATGCAGCCCGCGAGATCAAGACGCTGGTCACCGGCACCAAGAGCCAGGTCGGCGCAGGTGTCGACATGGTTCAACGCACCCAGGCCGCGATCGGCGGCATCGTCCAGCAGGTCGGCGAAATCAACGATGCGATCACCGGTGTCGCCCGCCGCACGGCAGAGCAGGCCGACAGCCTGAACCGCGTCACCTCCGAAGTCGGTTCGCTCAGCCACGAGATCGGTGCGAATGCGAGTTTCGCCCGCAATACCGGCGAAAGCGCCGACGAACTGCATACCGTCATTCTCGAACTCGGCCGTACCGTGCGCGAATTCCGCATTGCCCGCCAGCAGGGCTACGAGCGCGATATCCAGAATGGCTACGAGGACAGGCGCCCAACGGTCGCGATGGCCGGCGTGCTGACCGACCGATATCACGCAGCGGCGGAGCCCGAGGCGCAACTCTTTTACAAACGGCAAGGAACACGCTGATGGCAGCAAGGAAAGCCGCATCGGGAAAACTGGCGCTCTCGCCAATTCTCGACCTCAATGAAGCATCGGTGCTGCACGGCAAACTGATGTCCATGCGCGGCAAGGACATCGTGATCGATGCTTCGGCGGTGGAGCGCGTCGGCGTTCAATGCGTCCAGGTTCTGGTTGCCGGCGCTGCAGCATGGCAGGCCGACAAGAACTCATTCCTCGTCGAGAAGGCATCTGACGCCTTTGAAAAGACGATGCAGCTGATTGGAATCAGCGAAACCCAGTTAATTGCTAAGGAGATCTAGCAATGAAGAAAAAAGTACTGACCGTGGATGATTCACGGACGATCCGGAACATGCTTCTGGTGACCCTCAACAATGCCGGCTTTGAGACGATCCAGGCCGAGGATGGCGTCGAAGGTCTCGAGGTTCTCGAAGGCTGCAACCCGGATGTCATCGTCACCGACATCAACATGCCGCGTCTCGATGGCTTTGGCTTCATCGAGGGCGTGCGCCGCAACGAAAAATATCGTGCCGTCCCGATCCTGGTCCTGACCACCGAAAGCGATGCCGAGAAGAAGAACCGTGCGCGCCAGGCCGGCGCAACCGGCTGGATCGTAAAACCTTTCGATCCGGCAAAACTCATTGATGCGATCGAGCGTGTAACCGCCTGAACCGGGAATCCCTCCGATGGATATGAACGAAATCAAAGAGATCTTCTTTCAGGAATGCGAAGAACAGCTCGCTGAACTGGAATCCGGTCTTCTCAAGCTGAACGATGGGGATCGCGATCCCGAGACGGTCAACGCCGTTTTCCGCGCCGTTCATTCCATCAAGGGTGGTGCCGGCGCTTTCGGTCTGGAAGAACTAGTGGCATTCGCCCACGTCTTCGAGACCACGCTGGACTGCGTGCGCTCCAACAAGCTGGAGCCGAACCAGGATGTCCTGAAGGTCATGCTCAAGTCGGCCGACGTACTGGCCGACCTCGTCACCTGCTCGCGTGATGGCGGCAGCGTTGAAGAGAGCCGCACACGCGGCCTGGTCAAGGAATTGGAGGCCCTGGCCAACGGCGAAGCACCGCCGGTCGCCGAAGCGCCAAAGGCAGCAAAGCCTGCCGCTGCGGCTCCGGCCGTAAAGCCGACCGATGACAGCGGCTTCCAGCCGATCCCCTTCACCTTCGACGGTTTCGGCGAAGAAGAGGAAGTCGTCGAGCAGTTTACCTATGAAGTCACCTTCAAGCCGACGCGCGAACTCTATTCCAAGGGTAACGAAGCTGCTCTTCTGCTTCGCGACCTGTCCCGCCTCGGCGAGATGGGCATCGCTTGCGACATGGACCAGTTGCCGGCCCTGGAAAGCATGGACCCGGAAGCATCCTATTTCGGCTGGAAGATCTCCATCACCACGCCGAAGTCCGAAGATGAGGTTCGCGCAGTCTTCGAATTCGCCGAATGGGATTGCGAGCTGGAAGTCAAACCGTCGGAAGCATCCGCAGACGAAGAACTGCCGATGATCCCGGTACCGTTCGATCTCTCATCGCTCGATGACGAGCCGGCGGAGACCGTTCAGCCACAAGCCGAGACCGCAGCCAAAGCCAGCGTGCCGGAAGCAACGTCCAGCGTCGCCAAGGCGGTTAACGCCGCAGTCGAAAAGAAAGAAAGTGCAGCGGCGGCGGCAGCAGCAGCTGCTGCCCAGAACAATCCCGCCGCAGCCGCATCTTCTGCCGGCCAGACGATCCGCGTTGATCTCGATCGCGTCGACCGCCTGATCAACCTCGTTGGCGAGCTTGTCATCAACCAGGCGATGCTCTCGCAGAGCGTTGTCGAAAACGATACGAATGGCACATCCGCCGTCAACATGGGTCTCGAAGAGCTGCAGCAGCTCACCCGCGAGATCCAGGACTCGGTTATGGCGATCCGCGCGCAGCCGGTAAAGCCGGTCTTCCAGCGCATGTCGCGTATCGTCCGCGAAGTGGCGGACATGGTCGGCAAGCAGATCCGCCTCGTCACCGAGGGTGAAAACACCGAAGTCGACAAGACGGTCATCGACAAGATCGCCGAGCCGCTCACCCACATGATCCGCAATGCCGTCGACCACGGCATCGAGAGCCCCGAGAAGCGCGAAGCCGCCGGCAAGGATCCGGAAGGCACGATCAAGCTTTCGGCAAAGCACCGTTCGGGTCGCATCCTGATCGAACTGATCGACGATGGCGGCGGCATCAACCGCGAGCGCGTCAAGCAGAAGGCGATCGACAACGATCTCATCTCGCCGGACGCCAACCTTTCGGACGAAGAAATCGACAACCTGATCTTCGCGCCGGGCTTCTCGACGGCCGACAAGATCTCCGACATTTCCGGCCGCGGCGTCGGCATGGACGTCGTCAAGCGTTCGATCCAGGCGCTCGGCGGTCGTATCTCGATATCCTCGCGCCCAGGCCTTGGTTCCACCTTTACCATGAGCCTGCCGCTGACGCTGGCCGTTCTTGACGGTATGGTCGTCACCGTTGCCGGCCAGACCCTGGTCGTCCCGTTGACGGCGATCGTCGAGACCCTGCAGCCGGAAGCCTCCGCCATTCACTCCTTCGGCGCCAACCAGCGGCTCATCTCGATCCGCAATTCGTTCTGCCCGCTGGTTGATGTCGGCCGTATCCTCAATTTCCGCGCCAATCAGGCTAATCCGGTCGATGGCGTGGCGCTTCTGGTGGAATCCGAAGGCGGTGGTCAGCGCGCTCTGATGGTCGATGCCATCCAGGGGCAGCGTCAGGTCGTCATCAAGTCGCTTGAGGCAAACTACACCCACGTTCCGGGCATCGCTGCTGCAACCATCCTTGGTGATGGACGCGTGGCGCTCATCCTTGACGTGGATGCGGTTGTCGGCGCCTCGCGCGGTCAATCTCTGAAGCCTGAAATGTCGCTCGCAGCAGCAGGATAACCGGGCTCATGAGCGTATCTTATGCCGTAAAGTCTCTGTCGCAGGGAGCCCGGGAGCTGATCGCTTTCCGGATCGGTGATCAGGAATTTTGCGTGAACATCATGTCCGTCCGCGAAATCCGCGGATGGACGCAAGCCACCCCGATGCCGCACGCCCCGCCCTATGTCATGGGCGTGATCAATCTGCGTGGCGCGGTTTTGCCGATTATCGATATGTCCGCTCGGCTAGGCATGAAGGTGGCGGAGCCGACGGCGCGCCACGTCATCATCGTTGCGCAGGTAAAGAGCAAGGTTGTCGGTCTGCTGGTCGAGGCCGTTTCCGATATCCTTACGATTACCGACGATAATATCCAGCCGGTCCCGGAGATCTCTTCGGATCTGGAAAAGCAGTACGCGAGGGGAATCCTGGCAATCGACACGCGGATGATCTGCCTGATCGAACTGGAGGCCCTCTTCCCCGAGAAAGCTCACGACAAGGAAAGTGAAGCTGCATGATGCCGTTGGGCGCGCTTGATAGCCGGCAGTCGCCGGATGAGGTATTGGCGAGCGGAGAATATCCGCTGAAGCGTCGCGATCTCTCCGAAATCGCTGCAATGATCTATGCCGATGCCGGAATCTATCTCAACGATTCCAAGGCTTCTCTCGTCTATTCGCGTCTCTCCAAGCATATCCGCAATCTGGGCTTGAGAGGTTTTCGCGAATATTGCGAGCTTGTCTCATCGCCGGAAGGTGCAGCCGTTCGTCGCGAGATGCTTTCGCATCTGACCACGAATTTCACTCGCTTCTTCCGCGAGAACCATCATTTCGAGCATCTGCGTGACGAAGTCCTGCCGGGCCTTATCAACCGTGCCAAAAGCGGCGGACGTGTACGCATCTGGTCGGCTGCCTGCTCCGATGGACAGGAACCTTATTCGATCGCGCTGACAGTGCTGGCGATGTTCCCGAACGCCGCCGATTACGATTTCCGTATCCTGGCGACCGATATCGATCCAAAGATCCTCGAGACGGCAAGAGCCGGCGCCTATGACGAGAACGCCCTCGAGAGCATTTCGCCGGCCATGCGCAAGCAATGGTTCCGCGATGTCGATATCAACGGTCGCCGCAAATGCCAGATTGATGATCGCGTCAAAAAGCTGATCACCTTCAACGAACTCAACCTGATGGCCCAATGGCCGTTCAAGGGCGGCTTCGACGTCATCTTCTGCCGTAACGTGGTCATCTATTTCGACGAGCCGACACAGATGAAGATCTGGTCTCGCTTCGCATCTCTGCTTCCGGATGGCGGCCATCTCTATATCGGCCATTCCGAGCGTGTATCGGGCGATGCGAAGCATCACTTCGACAATATCGGCATCACCACCTACCGCTATATCGGCAAGCACGCAGGGAGGAAGGCATGAGCGCTCCTGCACGCGTCCTCGTCGTGGATGACAGCCCCACGATGCGGGGCCTGATCACCGCCGTGCTCAATTCCGATCCCGATGTCAGCGTCATCGGTCAGGCTGGCGATGCCATGGAAGCGCGTGCTGCGATCAAGCAGCTCAACCCGGACGTCGTCACGCTCGATATCGAGATGCCGAACATGAACGGGCTCGAATTCCTTGAAAAGATCATGCGGCTGCGGCCGATGCCGGTCATCATGGTCTCGACGATGACGCATCATGGCGCCCATGCGACGCTGGCAGCCCTTGAAATCGGCGCCTTCGACTGCGTCGGCAAGCCGGCTCCGGGCGATCGTCGTCCGTTCATGGATCTTGCCGAAAAGGTCAAGGCGGCTGCCCGTTCGGGCCGCAGGTTTACCGCGACATCTGCTCCGGCCCCGGTTGCGCCGCCCATGTCCGTTCACGAATACCGCGTCGGGCGAAAGGTTGTCGCCATCGGATCTTCTACAGGAGGGGTGGAGGCGCTGATTACGGTGTTGCAAAAATTCCCGCAGAACTGCCCGCCGACGGTAATCACTCAACATATGCCTCCGACGTTTACGAAAAGTTTTGCTGAACGTCTTAATCGTATCTGCGCCCCTGTCGTGGAGGAAGCAACCGATGGCGCGCGCCTGGAGATCGGCAAGATCTATCTCGCGCCCGGTGGCGAACGACATCTGCAGGTGGCAAACCCGTCAGCGCCATGCTGCCGACTGGTCGAGAAGGACCCCGTGAACGGCCATCGGCCGTCGGTCGATGTCCTGTTCGATTCAGTCGCGGAATTGGCCGGCCGCAACGCGGTTGGCGTCATTCTGACCGGCATGGGGCGCGACGGAGCTTCCGGACTTCTGAAGATGCGTGGCGCCGGTGCACGCACGATCGGACAGAACGAGAAGACCTGTGTGGTCTATGGGATGCCGAGGGTCGCCTATGAGTTGGGTGCCGTCGAGCAGCAATTGCCCCTGGGCTCCATTGGAGAAGAAATCTTGAAATTAACTGCCGCCCGAAAAGAAGGTACCGAATAAATGTCTCTCGCTGAAAAAATCAAAGTTCTGATTGTCGACGATCAGGTCACCAGCCGTCTGCTGCTCAGCGATGCTCTGACACAGCTCGGCTTCAAGCAGATCACCTCCGCCGGCGACGGCGTGCAGGGCATGAAGATCATGTCGGAACAGCCGCATCATCTGGTCATTTCCGACTTCAACATGCCGAACATGGACGGCATCGGCTTCCTGCAGGCCGTGCGCTCCAACCCGACCACGAAAAAGGCAGCTTTCATCATTCTGACCGCTCAGGGCGACCGCGCACTGGTTCAGAAGGCCGCTCAGCTCGGCGCCAACAACGTCCTCGCCAAGCCGTTCACCATCGAAAAGATGAAGGCCGCTATCGAAGCGGTGTTCGGAGCCCTCAAATGAATGATGCCATCGCGGGCAGGCGCGTCCATATCATCCAGGGGGAGTACAAGGTCATCGACGACCCTGACGTCGTCCTGTCGACGATACTTGGATCGTGCGTGGCCGCGTGTCTTCGTGATCCTGTTGCCGGTGTCGGCGGCATGAACCATTTCCTGTTGCCTGGCTCGGGCGGAGCCATGGCATCGGGCGGTGACGCGACACGTTATGGCGTGCATCTGATGGAGCTGCTGATCAACGGCCTCCTGAAGAAGGGCGCCCGGCGTGACCGGCTGGAGGCGAAGGTCTTCGGCGGTGCCAAGACGATCGCGAGCTTCTCGAATGTCGGCGAACAGAATGCAGCCTTTGCCATGCAGTTTCTGAGAGACGAAGGCATTCAGGTCGTAGGCTCCTCCACCGGAGGTGAACATGGTCGCAAGCTCGAATACTGGCCTGTGCACGGTCGTGCCAGGCAATACCCACTGACAGGCGCGGAAACGCAGCGAACGGTCGCGCTGGAGCAGCGTCCCGTCCGCACGCCGCCCAAGCCAGTCGACAACTCCATCGAATTCTTCTGATTGTCACCTCAATTCATATCTTGGAATGGCTATGAGCGATATTGTTACGCCGCCGACCTCTGCCCCGGAGGAGGCCCTGCCGGATATCCTGATGCGGCTGGTTTCCGAGCTGCATGACGTCGCCTACCTGATTGAACGGGTGGAGCCGCAGATTTTCGAAGTCGGCGGCGAGAAAGTCCTTCAGTCGTCCGACACGATGAAGGTCCTGCAAGGCATTGACCTTGCCGTGCAGAAGACGCGTGGTCTGGCCGAATTCATTGACACCATCACCGGCTCCATTCCCAGCGATTGGAAGGTGGATGTGTCCACGGCACTCAGCCTCGTCAAGCTTGCCGACATGCAGCGGTCGCTGGCGACCGGCGTTCGCCATGGCCATTCGCAGCCGCTGAACAAGGCTGCAGGCGACTTCGACTTCTTCTGACCCTTTTCCCTTAGCGGCAGGCCGCAGCCCCTCCCGCCTGCTTCCACATTCCAAATTGCGGAAACGCTCGCACAAGCTTCGGCTCTTAGGGTGCGGCTTGAGCAGTAGCTCTATAACCGTGTTCGGCGATGTGGGAACAGAATGAATCTGTTAGCTCAATTTTCACAAATTTCTAGAAATCTGGCATCTCTCGGTCAGACGAAACTTATTGCTTTAGCTGCTGCAGGCGCGATTTCGATCGCGATTGTCATTGCCGCAGCGATGTTTGTTAATAAGCCTGCCTACGAGACGCTCTACGTGAACCTTGAGTCTAGCGATCTCAATCAGGTCAGCATGGCGCTTGCCGAAGCCAATATGCCTTTCGAGGTTGGTTCTGACGGAAAGAGCATTCAGGTCCCGGTCGGAAGCACGGGCAAGGCGCGTTTGATGCTGGCGGAACGCGGGCTGCCGAACAGCTCCAACGCCGGTTACGAACTTTTCGACAATGTCGGCTCGCTTGGCCTGACCTCCTTCATGCAGGAAGTCACGCGTGTTCGTGCGCTTGAGGGTGAAATCGGCCGGTCGATCCAGCAGATCAGCGGCGTCTCGGCCGCTCGTGTCCACATCGTCATGCCTGATGTCGGCAATTTCCGCCGTGCGCAACAGAAGCCGACTGCCTCGGTGATGATCCGCGCCGGTTCGTCGGCCGGCCGCAAGGCAGCGTCTTCCATCCGTCACCTCGTCGCCTCGGCCGTTCCGGGTCTGGATGTCGAGGATGTCACGATTCTCGATTCGACCGGCCAGCTGCTTGCTGCGGGCGAGGATGGCGGCAACAGCCAGATCAGCCGTTCGCTTGGCATCGTCCAGTCTGTCCAGTCCGAAATCGAAACCAATATCGACAAGGCGCTTGCCCCTTTCCTCGGCATGGACAATTTCCGCTCCAGCGTCACGGCGTCGTTGAACACCGACACCCAGCAGACCCAGGAGACGGTTTATGATCCCAACTCCCGCGTAGAACGTTCGGTTCGCGCGACGAGGGAGAATTCGCAGTCGCAGCAGGCGGCCGAAAACAACGCGTCGACCGTCGAGCAGAACGTCCCCCAGGCCGCGCCTGACCAAGGCGGCACGAACGGGCCGAAGTCTTCCGACCAGTCCGACAAGCGTGAAGAACAGACCAACTACGAGATCAACCAGAAAACCATCGCCACGACCCGCAACAGCTATGTGATCGAAAAGGTCTCGATTGCCGTCGTCGTCAACAGAGGCCGTATCGCCCAGATGGTTGGCGAACCGGCCGATCAGGCAAAGATCGACGCCTATCTGGCCGAGATGCAGAAGATTGTGGCCTCCGCTGCAGGCATCAGCACCGATCGCGGCGACGTGGTCACCCTCACGGCCATGGACTTCCTCGAAACCCAGCTGCTCGCCGAAGCTGCGAGCGGTCCGAGCGTCACGGAAGTTCTCACCCGCAATCTGGGCGGCATCATCAACTCGCTGGCCTTCCTCGGCGTCGCCTTCCTGGTCATCTGGCTTGGCCTGCGTCCTTTGGTTCGCACTGTGGCCGGCAGCACGGCCTCGGGTGACGCGATCGGCGAAGGTGCCGGCCTCGAACTGCCCGATTTCTCGCCGGCCGGCGGCAGCCCCGCCCTCATGGATGGCTTCGGTGCCGACTTCGGGTTCGATGGCTCGAGCGACCTCATGGGCGACGACGAAGGCGACGGTTTCAACCGCCGCGTCAAGGAAGGCCCGGAAAAGCGTCTGGCTCGCATGGTCGAGATTTCCGAAGAGCGGGCCGCGAAAATCCTTCGCAAATGGGCATTCGAAAAAGCCGCATAGGTTTAAATCACAAAGATATGATGCCAAGGGTCGGACGAAAGTCCGGCCCTTTTTCGTGCGAATTGGAACGAAATCAGCTGCGTCACTTTAGTAGCGTATGTGACAGTCGCGCAGCATCTGGGGAAATTCGAGCGGCGCCTGATGGCAATTGTGTGTGCTTCTCTTAAACTGAAGATGATTCGTCGGTGGTTTCGAACCCCTGAGGTGGGGCAGCAGGTGTCGGTAGCACGGAAACTCGGATAGGCTTCTTCAGGCGAGGTCTTAATCGACGCAGCAGGAGCAGATAACGAATGGAGTTATCGGGCATGGATGTCTCGGCGCAAGGGCGCTCTCTTCAGCAGGCTGATCAAACTCGGATCATGTCTCGCGATGAGCTGGTCCGTCGCCTTGCCGCTCTCACCGGATCAGAAAATCTGCAGGTGATTATGCGCCTGCTCGCAGATCATGTAGGTGCGTCTCATTTTCTTCTGGCGCGCTACGACCTTATCCAGGAACAGGGGTTGGACTTCATCGTCACCTCGAACTGGCCTTTCGATCTCGTGCGGCGACTGGGGTCCGAGCTGGCGAGCGCATATGCCCGATCGACGGAGCTTGAGAAATGCTTCTCGGTCCTGACACCGAGCTTTTCACTTTTGCCGGAGAATGTCGTCTTGCCGGACATGTTGAGCCGGCAGTACTGCGCCCTGACTTTTTCCGTCGGCCGGACACGTTTTTCACTGATGTTGCTGTTCGCGGAAGGCACCATCCTGTCGCAGGAACACCTCAAGGAGATTGGTCTTCTCGCTGCTTACGGAGCAAGCTTCGTGGAAAGTGTGGAATCGCGCACCGAGCGTGATTTCGAGCTGACCGAACGGGAGCTGGAATGCCTGTTCTGGATTGCGGAGGGCAAGACCAGTGACGAGATCGCGGTTATCCTCGGCATCTCGCGCAATACGATCAACAACTACATCACCAGCGTGATGCGTAAAACAGCGACCAAGACCCGCTCCGAGGCGATTGCCTACGCGGTTCGCAATAATCTGGTATAGGGCGGCGACGGAATGGGCTATTCGCGAGGCGGCACAGCGGAGGGACCGGGCAGTGTTCAGTACCTGCGCCTGCAGCGTGGTTCGAGCAGGTCGGATATATTTCCGAAACTCGTTGCCATGCAGAAAAGCCTGAATGCCCGCAATTTCGCTGTTTTCCGTATCACCGGTGCCGGTCTTCCGAACAAGCGGAAGCTCGTATGCGAGCTTGATAACTGGGGCGCCGCCGCGTCCGAGATTACCAGCCAACTTCTCGCCGAATTCGAAGAAGCCCTGCTCGATCACGTCGAGATGTCGCTGTTGCCGCTGGTCTGGAGCGGTGTCCGATCCGGCAGCATGCTGGATGCCGGCGAATTTTCTCCACTTGTGAGGCGGCTCGAGACGGCTGCCCTGCCTTTTTCGGGTGTCGTTTTTCCTGTGCGTCTGGGCGCTCTCGGCAATGGTTACGTGGCGTTCTTCGCCGATCAGATCGCTCTGACGGCAGGCGTGGTGATCGACCAGCATGTGGAAAGCTGCCAGATCATGATGGACCTGCTCGCATTGGACGAGCGGCGCAGCGTACCCGCCGAATCGCTCAGCGAGCGCGAGATTGCCTGCCTGCAGCTGGCCGGCGATGGCCGCATCAGCGAGGAAATAGCCGAAAAGCTGGGCCTTTCCGTACACACAGTCAATGCCTATCTCGGTTCTGCGACCATCAAGCTCGATTCGGTCAACCGAATCCAGGCGATCGCCAAGGCGATCAGGCTCGGTTACATCACCTGATCCCGGAGCAATTCCAGCAAAAGTGGGAGCCGGTTTTGCGTCCGGAATTGCATAAAGAGCGATAGAGCGGTTTCGCGTTTCGGAGAAAGGCGCGAATGCTCTGACCCTTATCTGGGCCGGCCGCGCCTTGCCCGTGCCGCATAGACCTGATGGATGAGTTCCGCCACCGCCTTGTAGAAGGGTGGGGGGATGACGCCATCGACGGATACCTGCGCGAACATGGAGCGCGCCAGCGGCGGATCCTCGAAAATCGGGATATTGTGCTGCTGTGCCAATTCACGGATCTTGAGAGCGACCAGATCCTGGCCTTTCGCGACCACCATCGGGGCTTCGCTTTCTCCCTGGGCGTAACGCAGCGCCACCGCATAATGCGTCGGATTGGTGATCACGAGGGTGGCGCGGGGAACGTTGGCCATCATTCTTCGGCGTGCGCGATCACGGCCGATGGAGCGGATACGGGCCTTGATGAGCGGGTCGCCCTGCGACTGCTTGAACTCGTCCTTCACTTCCTGCTTGGTCATTCGCATGTTCGAATACCAATGATGCCTCGTCCACATATAGTCGACGATGGCGAGTGTGCCGGTCGCGAAGAGGATGACGATCATGATCTTCTTCATCACGGTCATCATCTCGACGAGCATCACCTGCGGGTCGGAAAATAGCGCGTCGAGCGATCGGAAGTAGTCAGCCTTCAGGACGAAGACCATGACGACGGAGACGATGATGATCTTGAACATCGACTTGCCGAATTCGACAAGCCCCGCCATGCTGAAAAGACGTTTCCATCCCTGCACCGGCGAGATCCGGTTATATTGCGGCGTAATCCGCTTCAGCACGAACTCGGGCATGTTCTGTGCAAAATTGGACCCCAGGCCGAAGATGATGAACAGGATGGCCACCGGCAACAGCATGGCACTGGCGTCCCACGCCAACCGGACGGCCAGCGAGACGAGATCGTTGGCCGATTGAAGCCGCCATTGGTCGGGTTGTTCCAGGATGTCCCGCAACGTTTCGGCCAGCCGCGCAGCGCCGGTTGGCACGAAGAACACGAGATAGATGTAAAAGGCGACGGACGACGCGAAGATCGGGATTTCACGCGATGAGGGCGTATTGCCCTCGGCCATCGCATCCCGAATCTTTTTCTCTGTCGGGTCTTCTGTTTTACTGTCCTTGTCCTGATCGTCGGACACGAGCGCCTTCCTGACGGCCCTGGAGCAGACCCCGCAAGCTACAGTCGGGTGTTCCGTTGTCACCGCGGGAACAGGAACGCTGTAGAAACCTAGAAACGACGCATCATTCGAAAACCGAATTTTTCGGAAGGATGCGCAAGCTGTTGTCAGACATTATGCGTGGGATCGAAGAGGGGCAATCGCGCGCCCTGCCGGTATCGGGGTTATCAACAGCGTCCGATACGGTGCCGCGCGCTGGATGCAGCGCGCGGAATTGTTGGTCAGGCCCGGTTTCAGGCAGCCGCACCTTCCGGCTGAGGCTGAGCCTCGGGATCCTTCAGAATGATCTGGCCGGAATTGGCCAGTCGCAGGGCTTCCTGTGCGATGGCGCGGCGCGCAATCGCGATTTCGCGCGGGTTGGTGCCGGGCATTTCGACCTGAAGATCCGACTCGATCATGCGGCGAGAGCGCGGGCTGATCGAGGACAGAACGCTTTCGCGCAGCTGCGCCGAAGAAGTTCTGAGCGCCATGGTCAGCACTTCGCCGGAGATGTCGTTCAACAGCAGAACGCGGCTGCGCTGCGGCATGAGGAGAATGTCTTCGAAGAGGAAGATCTTCGGACGAACCTTGGCGACGGCATCCTGGCTGATCTCCTCGAGCGAGTTGAGCAGTGTATCGACGTCGGGCTTGGTCAGTTCGTTCATCAGTTCCGCGACCTTCATCGGGCCGACAGAATTCTTCTCGCGCTCGATCTCGGAGATCAGGTCCACGACCTTGTTCTCGATGATCTGGGCAGCCTTCGGATTGACGTTCTTCAGATTCACCGTGCGGTTCATGATGTCCGCCCGCTGGCTGTCGGGCAGCTTCAGCAGCACCTTGGCACCGAAACCGGACGGCAGCATCGACAGGATATAGGCCACCGTCTGCGGATGTTCGCGCGTGAGGAACGTCGCGATGAAGTCGGGATCGGCCTCCTGCAGCCGGTCCCAGATGGACTCTTCGTAGGACTGGAAAGCCATGCGGCGACCGAGCAGGCTGTCGACCTCTTCCGGGGTAAGGCCTGCCTCGAGGATGCTTTCGATGACCTTGGCGTTGTCCATCAGGCCTGCACCTTCGGTGAACAGGTCCTCGAACTCGTTGACGAGCTGCGCAAGTTCATTCGGCGGGATGGTGCGCAAGGTCTGCGCTGCGGCGATGATCGCCTGCAATTCCGCCTGGGTGAAAAATTTGAGCAGCT
Organism: Neorhizobium sp. UBA7851; assembly: GCA_002500765.1. Classification (GTDB taxonomy): domain Bacteria; phylum Pseudomonadota; class Alphaproteobacteria; order Rhizobiales; family Rhizobiaceae; genus Neorhizobium. The sequence goes on along the minus strand of DLSX01000048.1, from coordinate 25,526 downwards.
TTCCGGCGACATTCTTTCCCATGGCGAGCAGCACCGCGGCTGCCTTTTCCGCCTGGGAAAGGGGTTTGTCTGTCAATGCCCCGCCGAAGTCTTCAAAGTCCATCATGGTCTTTTCCTCTTTGCTTCCGGCTTCCGGATCAGGAAGCCTTGGAGCTCATGACTTCAATGAGCTTCACGCCGAAGCGAGTATCGTCGTCCTCGAGAACCGTGATCTCACCACGGGCAATGCGACGCCCGTTGACGGTGATATCGACCGGTTCGCCGATCTTCTTGTCGAGCGCCACGACGGCGCCTTCCTGAAGGTTCATCAGATTCGACACCGAAATGCGACTTGTTCCGAGCACGACATGAACATCGATGGGGATATCCATGATGAGATCGAGGTTGCTGTTCAGCCCCGAGCCTGCAGTCGGCTTGGTTTCTGGCGCGGAGAAGCCGAAATCGCTGCTGCCGCCAAAGTCTCCGGATGCCCCGAAATCGGAGGAGGCGCCGAAGTCGCTGGTGGTCGCCACGTCGCCGAATGACGGCAACTCGGAGCCCGTTTCGCCGCCGGCCGGAAAGTCGAAGCCGAAGCTGTCTTCAGCCGCAGGCGCCGTGCCATCGGCGTCATGTTTCATCACACCACGGAGTTCGTTGACCGCATTGTCGAAATCGAAGTCCGAATCCGAGGGGTTCAGTGCGTTTTCTTCCGTCGAAGCTGTCTTCTTTGTCGCCATGAAAGTAGCAATCCCGTTCTAAATCAATCGACTACTGGTCTCTCGCCGCAAGGCCCAGAGGTCCTCTGCTCTAGCCGAGCAAATGTTTCAAAATGTCGTTTTCGTTGCTCACATTGTCCTTGACGCGGACCGTGTAGTTCTCGCCGCTCCTGCCGAATTCGCAGTTGTACATTTCGCGGCCGTTGGCGCTGACATCGACGATGATCTCTTCCTTGTCGCGGAATGCGATCACGTCGCCGGCAACGAGCTTGGAAATCGTGTTGAGTGTCAGGGCTTGAAGCGGAATTTTGGCCTCCAGCGTCACCCTCGACTGGCGCACCTGCTCGGACATGCTTTCCGACCAGGCATCCTGTTCGCGCGAAAAGTCGCCCTTTGACTTCGGCAGGGTAATCGTCGTCTTCAGGAGATACTTCTGCGGCACGACGAGGAAGAATTCGGATGCCACCTTGCCGAGCTTCAGTTCCACGCGGATGGACATGGCGAAGGGGTCGGTAGCTTCCTCCTCCAGCACCGGTCTGGTGTCGGCATTATGTGGCTTTTCGATCGTGGTCTCGAAGCCGCCCGGGGCGTTCACGCCGGAACGCAGCACCTGCGCGATCTTGTCGAAGATCACCGTCGAAAGATCCAGCTCGATCTGCGAAAGCGCCCGGCGCGGCGGCTGGAAAATCGAGTCCGGCGTTGCACCGAGCATGTTTTCCATCAGTGTGATGACGAAGGCATTGCCGCAGGCGATGACGAATTTCGGACACCAGTTGCGCAGGCTTGCATCGGTCAGCACGACATTGTCGCCCAGCTTTGCGACCAGTTCGCTCATCAGCCCGGATTTATATCCGTCGAAGGTCACATCGACCGAAAGCCCGAGTTCGCTTTGCAGGACATCCGGCAGGAAACTCTGATAGAGGCTGCCGAAGTCCTGGGCGAGATACTCCAGGGTCTTCTGGTCACCGAGCGAACCCGTCAGGCGGGCGAGGAGGGCCCGCTCCATGGCGGGCCGTGCTTGCGAAGCTTGCTTGCTGCTGCTCATCGTTGTCACGCCGCCTTTGTGTCGCCGCCGGGTCTCATCATTTCCTGCTCGACCGAGTCGATCGACGGACGGTCGGACGAGGAGATCGTCTTGCGGCCGTATTCAAGCGCCACCTGCGGTACCGAGCCGTTCATGTAGGCAAGCAGCGTCTGCTTGACGATGATGTAGAGCCGGTGCTGCTTGGTACGCACGATCTTGATCTGCGATACGATCGGGTTGCAGAGGCAGTAGGAGAGGAAGATGCCGAGCATGGTGCCGACGAGGGCCGCGCCGATAAGGCCGCCAAGAACCTCGGGAGATTCGTTGATGTGGCTCATGGCCTTGATGACGCCGAGAACCGCGGCGATGATGCCGAGTGCGGGAAATGCATCGCCCATCAGCTGAATGGAGTGGTACGGCTTCAGGCGGTCGTGAAGGATCGTCTCGATCTCCTCGTCCATCAACGCTTCGATTTCGTGGGACCGGGCGTTGCCGATGATGATCAGTCGGACATAGTCACAGATGAAGGAGGTAAGTTCGGTATCCTTCAGAACGGTCGGGGCGGACTGGAAGATCGGCGATTCTGCCGGATTGTCGATATGGGCTTCGATCTCGTTACGCGACTTGGTGCGCAGGTCGCGCATCAGCGAATAGAGCACGCCGAGCACTTCCAGATAGGCTCTTTCCTTGGGAACGGCGTTCTTGAAGATTTCGCCGAGCGCCTTGCCTGAATCCTTCAGCACCTTCATCGGGTTCGCCATGATGAAGCTGCCGATGCCGGCGCCGCCGATAACGACCAGCTCGAAGGGCTGCATGAGCAGCATGACCTTGCCGCCCATGGCCATATAGCCGCCAATGATACAGCCGACCGTGATGACAAATCCGATAATAAGATTCATTGTAAGCTCGTATCCAACGCTTGTCTTAGACTATACCGATAAGGCTGTTGCCTTGCGTGAGACTGTTGTGGTCTGCTTGCCCGATGCGACCGAATGGCCAGGAAAATGACCTGAGAGGCACGAAAGCCCTATTCGCCGTAGATTCTGCCTGCCGATGTGACAATTTCCCACTTGCCCTCGCGCTGCCGCAGGCCCGCAAGGCGTGAATTGTCCGGCAGCTTCGAGCCGATCTGCACGAGAAAAATACCGTTGCCATTCTCGATCAGAGCACGGCCGTTGGCAACACGCAGCAGCTTGAATTCCGTCCCGCCGGGAAATGCCTGGTTTTCGAAGCCCCCGGCATCCGATCCGCCTCCGGACGGCGTTGACGATATGGCGGCCGTGGTTATCCGGTCGGTCTCCATCTCGCGCAAAAGCGGGCGTTCGGCTTCGTCCTGCTGTGGCTCGCGCAGGGCACCGATCCCGGCTTCGCCGGCCGGCCGTGCGTGACGAACCTCGCGAAGCCCTTCCCAGCCGGCCACATTGACCCCGAACTTGTCCTGGTTGAAGAACACATACCAGGGGAAGGCGGCGCACAGCATGGAAAATCCGACCAGCGTGGCGATCAGCCAGCGGTCGATCGGTTTGCCTTCGGGCGCCGCTGCCGCTGGACCCTTTTTCCTGCTGAGGCTGGTTCCACTGAGGAGCCTGTTTTTCATGCTCATCTCTTTCCCGCCGGCATGGGGCGATTGTTATTGCTGAGTGATGCCTTCAGGGCATTGGCGAGTTCGGTATAGGCGTCGATCACGATTGCATCGCCGGGTGATTGCTTCAGCACGTCGTAGATGATCGGCACCTGCTTGACGGCCATGTCGAGATCGGGATCGGTGCCCGGCCTGTAGCCGCCGATAAGCCGCAGATCCTTCGTTTCCTCGTAAACGCTGATCAGGCCTTTCAGCCTGGAGACCAGCCTTTGCTGATCTGCGGTCCACGCCTTGCTGGCGAGACGCGAGATCGAGGAGAGCGGATTGACCGGCGGATAACGGCCTTCGTCGGCAAGTGCACGATCGAGCACGATATGCCCGTCGAGAATACCGCGGGTCGAATCGGCGATCGGATCGTTGTGATTGTCGCCGTCGACAAGGATGGAGATGATCGCCGTGATCGTACCCGTACCTTCGATGCCGGGGCCTGCACGTTCAAGAAGGCGCGGCAGTTCGGTGAAGACGGATGCCGGATAGCCGCGCGCGACCGGCGGCTCGCCGGCGGCAATCGCAACCTCGCGGATCGCATGGGCAAATCGCGTTACGCTGTCGGCGATGAACAGGACGTTCAGTCCCTGATCACGAAAATGTTCCGCGATCGTCATGCCGACCAACGGAGCCATCTTGCGCAGCATCGGGCTTTCGTCGCTCGTCGTGACGACGATCACTGCCTTGGCGACATTGTCGCCCAACGTATCCTCGATGAATTCGCGCACTTCGCGACCGCGTTCGCCGACCAGCGTGATCACCACGCGGTCGAAGGCGTCAGCCTTTGCCAGCATGGAAAGAAGTGTCGATTTACCGACGCCGGACCCGGCGAAAATGCCGAGACGCTGGCCGTAACAGATGGGTGCGAAGATATCGATCGCCTTCACCCCGGTGCGGAATGAGGCATCGACGCGCCTGCGGGTCATCGACGGAGGCGGCAGGGTATTGATCGAGCGGTGGACGGCGCCGTCGCGCAGCGGTCCCTTTCCGTCGATCGGCCTGCAAAGCGAATTGATCGTTCTGCCGCACCAGCTGTCACTGGGCGCCAGGCGGAATTCGCCGGTACGCAGGACCAGATCTCCGACGCCGATCGGCTCGCCCGGTTCGATCGGGCAGACATAGATGAGGTCGGGCTCGACGCGGACGACCTCGCCCATATGTTTGCCCGTCGCACTTTGGTGCGACACGAATTCGCCGAGGCGCACATGTCTGGAAAGGCCGCTGACCGTGTAATAGCCGGCCGCGATCATCCTGACCTTCCCACCCCAGGAAAGCACGCTCGCAGGGTTGGCGTAATGCGCTGCCATATCGGAAAGCCGGTCCAGCCGCGGCATGGTGATCGACTGCACCGCCGGCATGTCGCCGGGCTGGAGATCAGGTTCGGCCGTCGTCGTCATCGGTGTCTTTCCTACTGGCTACCGCCCAGCGTCCTCATGGCAGCGGAGAAGTTGTCTTCGCTTGTGCTCATCAGCGAGGAGATGCTTTCGAAGGCGCGGTTCACCTGGATCAGCTGTGTCATCTCGCCGATGGCATTAACGTTGGACTGTTCGAGAAAACCCTGCATGACGCCGACGCCCATCGTGTCGACAACGGGCTGTGGCGCATCGGTCGGCACGACGCCACTATTGTCGGCGCGGTAGAAACCCTGGCTGAGGTCAACCGAGAATACGCCGATCTGCCCGACCATGCGGTCCCCCTGCATGATGCGGCCATCCTGACCGACCTTCGGCGAACCGCCACGCGGATCGAGCTGGATCGGTGCACCGCCCGCATCAAGAACCGGATAGCCCTTGGTCGATATGAGTTCGCCGGCAAGTCCCATCGAGAAACGCCCGTCGCGCGTCAGCACCTGACCCTGTGGGGTCTGGATCTGGAACCACGCGTCGCCCTTCACGGCAAAGTCCAGCGTATTGCCGGTCTGCTCCATTTCGCCGTTCCGCATCGAGAGGTAGTCGTTGCCCTGCGAAACGAAGGCGATCTTGGTGTTGTTCTCGTTCTGGGTCTGGCTGAGGACCTGATCGAACTTCACCTCGGTCGAGCGAAAGCCGACGGTATTCATGTTGGCGATGTTGTCGGAGATCGTGGTGAGGCGACGCTCGAGAGCGATCTGCGAGGAAATGCCGACATAGATACCGGATTGCATGGATGTCTCCTGATTTACGGATACGGCGCATGCCCCCGCGGGGGAGAGCTCTGGCGATTTGAGGAGACAGTTAAGAGCCCGGGCTTGCGCGAACCTGTTTGGGTTGGTGCGTGTGAAAAATGCGTGCTGCGGCGGCAAATATGCTGGCGGCTTTCATCGCAAGTCCCGCGCAAGATTATCGCTCTAGCTTCCGGGACAACAAGATGGAGCACGACCATGACCATGCAGCCGATCCAGTTGTTCGAGCTTGCCGCCAAGCAAGCGGAATGGCTGTCCGTTCGACAGCAGGTGACGACGATGAACGTCGCTAACGCGAACACGCCGAAATACACCTCCAAGGACCTGACGCCCTTCGACGCTGAACTCAGGTCCGCAAGCGGTCTTGGTGCGATGGAAATGGCCAGGACAAACGCGGCCCATATGACCGCGGACATCGCCGGCAATGGTCGTGTTGAACTCAAGGACAGCAAGCTCAATCAGGAGATCGGCGTCCAGGAATCCGGCAACAACGTCGCGCTGGCGGCGGAAATGTCGAAGATGGGGGAGATCAAGCGGCAGTTCGAGATGAACTCGCTGCTTGTTCAGAACATCAACAGAATGATGCTGACGGCACTGGGTAAATAAGATGGACTCACTGATCGCTTCGCTCAAGATCGCAGGCAGTGGAATGGAAGCCCAGTCCACTCGCCTGCGTGTCGTTTCGGAAAACATCGCGAACGCCCGCACCACCGGCGACACCGCAGGCGCGGATCCGTATCGCCGCAAGATCATCACCTTCGGCGAAGAGATGGATCGCGCCAGCGGCATCAACATGGTGGATGTCAAGAAGATCGGCACTGATCAGGGCGACTTCGTCGAAGAACATGATCCCGATCACCCCGCCGCCGACGAGCGGGGAATGGTCAAATATCCAAATGTCAATGTGCTGATCGAGATGGCCGACCTTCGCGAAGCCAATCGCAGCTATGAGGCCAACCTGCAGAGCATCAAGCAGACGCGGGATATGATCTCGTCGACAATCGATTTGTTGAAAGGTTAATGATGATCGATAGCATTTCAAGCATCGGTACGCTGACGAAATCCAGCGGCCTCGACAAGACGGAAAGCTCCGGCAGCAGCCTGTCGAACATGCTCGGCACCGCTGTCGGTACGGTGGCGACCGGTGTCGCGGGACCGACATTCGGCAGCTTTCTGGCCGATGCCGCCAAGGGTGCGCTCGATAGCGTCAAGCAGGGTGAGGCCATGTCTTTTGCCGGCATCCAGGGCAAGGCAACGACGCGTGAAGTCGTCGATGCCGTCATGGAAGCCAATCGCACGCTTCAGACCGCAGTCGCCCTGAGAGACAAGGTCGTTTCGGCCTATCTCGATATCTCCAAAATGCAGATCTAGGATAGAGAGGTTTCACGTCCATGAGAGCACTTGCTATTGCTGCCACGGGTATGAACGCCCAGCAGACGAACCTCGAAGTCATCGCCAACAACATCGCCAACATCAACACGACCGCCTTCAAGCGCGGCCGTGCGGAATTCACCGACCTTCTTTATCAGACGGAGCGCGCCGCAGGCGTTGCCAACCGTGCGAACCAGTCGGTCGTACCGGAAGGCGCCAATATCGGCCTCGGCGTGCAGACCTCCGCTGTCCGCAAGCTGTTCGAACAGGGTGAAATCTCCCAGACCAGCAACACGCTCGATGCCGCGATTGTCGGCAATGGCTGGTTCCAGATCGAAGGTTCTGACGGAAACACGCTTTATACCCGCGCCGGTGCCTTCAACAAGGATGCCAACGGGCGTCTGGTGACGATCGACGGTTACGGTGTCGTGCCCGCCATCACCATTCCGCAGGACGCGACCGAAGTCACCATCGCCCAGGACGGCACCGTCTCGGTCCGTATCGGCGAACAGGACAACATGACCCAGGTCGGTCAGCTCCAGCTGGCGCTCTTTGCCAACGATGCGGGTCTGCGTCCGCTCGGCGACAACCTTTTCGCCGTGACGGAAGCGTCCGGTGACGCCGTCGTCGGCATGCCGCTGGATACGGGTTACGGCTACCTGAAGCAGCACTATCTCGAAAGCTCCAACGTCGATTCGGTCAAGGAAATCACCGACCTGATCTCGGCGCAGCGTGCCTACGAAATGAATTCCAAGGTCATCACGACAGCGGATGAAATGGCTCAGATCGTCAGTAAGAACCTGAAATAACGGATTGAGAGGCGGGCAAACATGATGTTTCCTAGTGGAAATGCACTTCGATCGGTTGTCGGCGGGTTTGCCCTGTCGCTGCTGTTCATCGCTGGTGCCGGATCGCAGGTCGCGGTTGCCCAGCCTCTTTATGCCGTTGTTCCCACCTCGACGATTTTTCCCGGTGATCTGATTTCCGCAAGCCAGGTCATGGAAGTCGAGGTGACCAATCCCAATCTGGCCGGCGGCTATACGTCGAGCGTTACGGATGTCATCGGCAAGGTCGCGAAGCGCACGCTTGTTCCAGGGCGCACCATCCCTGTCGCTTCGCTGCGGGAGCCTTTCACAATCGAGCGGGGCAAGGCGATCCGCATCATGTTCAATGTCGGCGGCCTGACGATTTCAGCCTCCGGAGCGGCTCTGCAGGATGCCATGACCGGAGATTCGATCCGCGTCCGCAACACTGAGAGCGGGGTTACCGTCACCGGCACCGTTCGGGCCGACGGAAATGTCGAGGTTGTCCAGAAATGATCGGTAGACTGCTCACAACGATCGCCGCCGGCCTGCTGGCGCTTTTTGCTGCGACGTCTGTCGTGGAGGCGGCATCGAATGCGCGTATCAAGGATGTGGTATCGCTCCAGGCTGGCCGCGACAACCAACTCATCGGATACGGTCTCGTTGTCGGCCTGCAAGGCACGGGTGACGGCCTGCGCGCATCGCCGTTTACCGATCAGTCGATGCGGGCAATGCTCCAGAACCTGGGTATTTCGACGCAAGGCGGCCAGTCGGCCGCCAAGAATGTCGCTGCCGTCATGGTCACGACAAACCTGCCGCCCTTCACCAGTCCCGGCAGCCGCATCGACGTGACGGTTAGCTCTCTGGGCGACGCGACATCGCTGCGCGGTGGAACGCTGGTCATGACCTCGCTCACCGGCGCAGACGGACAGATCTATGCCGTGGCGCAGGGCGCCGTGGTGGTTTCCGGCTTTTCCGCCGAAGGCGCCGCCGCGACCATCACGGAAGGGATCACCACAGCCGGCCGCATTCCCGGCGGTGCCATCATCGAACGGGAACTGCCTTCGCGGTTCAAGGATTCAGGCAATCTGGTCCTGCAGCTGCGCAATCCGGATTTCTCCACTGCGATCCGCGTCGCCGACGTGATCAACTCTTTTTCCGCCAGCACCTACCGCATGCCGATCGCCGAAGCCCGCGATTCCCAGGTCGTCTCGGTGCAGAAGCCGCCGCAGGAAGATCTTGCCCGCCTGATGGCGCGCATCGAGAACCTTGCGGTCGAGACGGATACGCCCGCCAAGGTGGTGATCAACGAACGCACGGGAACCATCGTCATCGGTGCCGATGTCCGCATCTCCCGTGTTGCGGTCAGCTATGGAACGCTGACGGTTCAGGTCACCGAAATGCCGCAGGTCATCCAGCCGCTGCCTTTCTCGCGCGGTGAGACCTACGTCCAGCCGGAGACCGATATCGTTGCCGAGAAGACCGGTGGCCCGGTTGCCGTCCTCGAAGGCCCGGATCTGCGCTCGCTGGTGGCCGGACTTAACAGTATCGGCGTCAAGCCCGACGGGATCATCGCGATCCTGCAGGGGATCAAGTCTGCAGGTGCGCTGCAAGCGGAGCTCGTATTGCAATGATTGGCCAAGACACTTCATCCTCGGCTCGGCCGCGGCCCTGGGAGCGCTCTTCGGTAGCTCTCCCGGTTCTGGCTCTTCTCGGCCTGCTGGTTGCCCTGCCGTCGGCTGACGCCCAGGAACAGGTTCGCGACACGACCGGCCTGACGAGCGAAAACGAGGTCCAGCAATATTGCAACAACATCGCCGACGCGGCGCGCGATCGTCGTTATGCTTTGCAGAAACAGGACCTTGAAAAGCTTCAGGGCGAGATCAACGATCGCATTGCCATCATGGAGACCCGCAAGGCCGAATACGAGGACTGGATCGGCCGGCGCAACGAATTCATGAAGCAGGCCGAAAACGGCCTTGTCGATATCTTCAAGACCATGAAACCCGATACTGCGGCTCCTCGTCTGGAGGAGATGCACGCAGGGCTCGCCGCTGCCATCGTCATGCGGCTCCCGCCCCGCCAATCCGGTCTGATATTGAGCGAAATGGATGCCAAGAAGGCTGCAGCCGTCGCATCCATCATCGCCAGTGCAGCGGATCCCAACACTTCGAAAGATCCGTCATGACCAGACTAGCCCCCGCACTCCTCGCGACCGTAGCGCTTCTCTCCGGATGCTCTCAGACACCCCAGACGATCAGGGAAGTCGGAAACGCCCCGTCTATGAGCCCGATCGGAAGCGGCCTGCAGTTCAGCCAGGCGCCGCAGCTCGCCTCGTATCCGAAGCGTCCGCACAATATGAATAACGGCTATTCGCTCTGGAGCGACAGCCAGGCTGCCTTGTTCAAGGATGCGCGCGCGCTCAATATCGGCGACATCCTGACCGTTACCATCCGGATCAACGACAAGGCCGATTTCGACAACCAGACGAAGCTCGAAAAGAGCAACGACCGCAATACAGCCTGGAAGGCGGATGCGACCATCTTCGGATGGAAGCCCCAGGCCGATTCGTCCTTCGGTTTCAACGGCGAATCCAATTCCGACGGCAAGGGATCGACCACCCGGTCCGAGCAGTTGAACCTGCTCGTCGCGGCAGTCGTGACCGGCGTTCTCGAAAATGGCAACCTGCTGATCAGCGGTTCGCAGGAAGTGCGCGTCAACAACGAGATCCGCATTCTCAATGTTGCCGGCATCGTCAGGCCGCAGGATGTCGATGCCGAAAACGAAATTTCCTATGAAAAGATCGCCGAGGCACGCATCTCCTATGGTGGCCGCGGACGCGTGAGCGAAATTCAACAGCCGCCAGTCGGTCAGCAGCTCATGGATCTGTTCTCGCCGATCTGAGGCGTCCGGATCTTTGCCGAGGAGTGAAACCACATGGCCATCACGGCTGAGGACGATACCGTCCCGAAGAAAAAGAACACGCTGATCCCGATGATCGGTGCGGTCGTGCTGTTGTCGCTGGTCGGCGGCGGCGGCGGTTGGTTGACCGGCAAGCTGATCGCCCCGGCGCCAAAGCCGGCCGAAGCGGCCGCAACTACACAGGCTGCCGAGGGTGAAAAGAGCGGCGGTGCGGAGAATGCAGCGTCGGCCCTTCCGAATCTTGTCGAACTGGCGCCGATCCTGACCAATATCGGTTATCCGGCTGAAAACCTCATTCGCCTGCAGGTCGGGCTGGTTTTCGACGGCCCGCCGGATCCGGCACTGGCCGAGACCGTCAACCAGAATATCATGACCTATCTGCGGACCTTGTCGCTGCAGCAGCTGCAGGGCCCGCGTGGATTCACATATTTGAAGGGCGATATCGAGGAGATTGCTAGCCTGCGTTCGCAGGGGCGTGTAACAAAGGTCCTGATTAGGACTTTTGTTGTCGAATGATTCGTCTCGCGATTTTCGTTGCCATATTGGCTTTGGCGCCCGGCCTTGCGCATGCGCAGCAGTTGCAGGATCTGATTCAGGCCCCTGTTGATGGCTCGGCAGCGGCCTGGATTGTGCGTACCTTCGGTCTTTTGACCGTCCTTTCGGTCGCGCCGGGCATCCTGATCATGGTGACGAGCTTCCCGCGCTTCATCATTGCCTTTTCCATTCTGAGAACCGGCATGGGTCTGGCGACGACACCGTCGAACATGATCCTCACCAGTATGGCGATGTTCATGACATTCTACGTCATGTCTCCGACGCTCGAACAATCCTGGCGCAACGGTATCCAGCCCATGCTGCAGAGCCAGTTGACGGAAGCGGAAGCGATCGAGCGCACGGCGGAACCCTTCCGCGCCTTCATGATGGCGAACACCCGGCCGAAGGATCTCGCGCTGTTCGTCGATCTTGCAACGGAACGCGGACAGCAGACGTCCGAAAACGACACGCCCTATTACCGCGTGCTCATCCCGGCATTCATGCTGTCCGAGATCCGCCGAGGCTTCGAGATCGGTTTCCTGATCGTCCTGCCGTTTCTCGTTATCGACATGGTGGTTGCGACGATCACGATGGCCATGGGTATGATGATGCTCCCCCCGACATCGATCTCCCTGCCTTTCAAGATATTGTTTTTCGTCCTTATAGACGGCTGGAATCTGCTCGTCGGCTCACTTGTCCGATCGTTCTCCTGAAACATTCTCGGGCCCGTAGCTCAGCGCCGCAGACCCGCCGGCATATTATGCGGCATGGCATCGAGTGACGATTGGCTGTCGCTTGCCGCTTGCACGATGATTGCCGAGCCATCCCTGGCCTGCTCCAGCCTCCTCAGGGGCAATCCTGCAGCAATTCCATGAAAAGCCTGGACTGTTTCTCGTCCGCAATGGCGCGAAGAAGCAAGATGGCGCGCCCGTGGCGGGATAGTTCGCCAGCCTTGGATCCGGCAGGGAATGTGCTGGCCGCTGCGGCGTTCAGATCACTGCTTGAGGGGGAGGGGACTGTGATGCGCCGGGAGTTGACGGGAGCGTCTTTCAGGCGCCTGCGCAACAAGCCACCATGAAAGCAAATGCCGCGCGAAGTGCGCGGCATGGAATGAAGCCTGTTGGTTCACCCTTCCGTTTTTGCCGGAAGGGTGAAGGTTTCAATGATGCGCCTGGCTGCTCAATTCCAGAGCGGCATGCGTCTTGGTGTTCTGGAAGGTCACTTTCCTCAGGCTGTCTGCCAGGATGGACGTGTTCTCGTGTGGGTCCGAAGACGGGCTATGGAAGTTGATGTAATTGATCGAGAGGCTGGCTTTTTCTGCTTCCAGCTTCAGCCGGCTGTAGATGGTGATGCCTGGAGGGGTGATTTCGAGGTCCAGCGTGATTGACGGATAGGCCGACCAGTCGAGCGCATAGTCGCCGCCGACGCCGAAGCGGACGGTTCCCGGATGAAAATAGAGTTCGGCCGCAGAATCGACCAGGTCAGCAATGCTGCTGTGATATTCGAAACGAAGAAGCGAAATCAGATCAGCTGCGTCGAGCAACCTCAATTCGGCCGCCAGAGGGCCGATGGCCTTGGCAAGAATCTCTTCGCGTTCGATGGAATATGGGCATGTTTTCATAGTGAGCCGTCTAGCCAGTTTTTTTGGTTAACGTTGTATTCGGGCCGTCACGAGATCCCTGAAACTTCAGAGGATCGCTCGAGAATGAACTTATCGTGTAAAGCTTGTGTAGGGATGGATATTTGAAAATAAAGAGAAATTCGGCACTTTAGACTCCCTTCTCGTTCCATATGGCACGACGCAATCCTCCACGCCGTCCTTCGGTCGCAAGCTTTGATGAGGTTGGGTACGGTTCTGTCATGATGCGTCTTGCACGCATCTCGGCATAGATGTTCGGCTCCCGACACATATGTGTCGAGAACGGAATGCTTCAGGGCAGCATCATGCTTGGAGTGTATCGGGCGCAGCGTTCATTGTGCGTCCAGCCGGGCTTTCGCCTGGCAGCGATCTTCAGTCGAGCTTTTCCATGAAAGGCCCGGTGCGCGCAGGAAGGCAGGCGACATCAAAATGATCCGGCTCCAGGCCTTGGCGGGCGCGATCGACCATCATCTCGTAAGCGGTTTCGAGATGCTGTGTGAACCGCTCGGCGTCGAAGAGCGGACTCGTGAGGCGGTTATCTTCCAGGCGCTGTCGAAGCGGCTTGAGGAGATCTGGATTTTTACCGAATTCGATGGCCATGCGCAGATAGTCGTCCGCGTCCTCTGCAATCAGTTCCGGCAGGCCGATCGCATTCAGCAGGCTTTCGCTGACGCGCGAGGCAAAATTGCTGCCCTTGTAGGTAAGGACCGGCAGTCCCGCCCAAAGCTGCTCCGAGGTCGTCGTGTGGCCGTTGACCGGGTAGGTGTCGAGGCCGAGGTCTGCGAGCGGGATACGGTTGATATGGTATTCGAAATGCAGCTTGCTCATGAAGAAGATGCGCTTGGCAGGCACGCCGCTGGCTACCAGTTTCTTCTGGATATTGGTCCGTCCTTCGCTGGTATGGCTCAGGATCCAGAGAATGCTGTTGGGAGTGGACTTGACCATTTCGGCCCACATGTCGAGCATCTTCGGCGTGATCTTGCGGTTCGCATTGAATGACGCATAGATGAATGCGTCTTCGGGAAGTCCGACTTCCTTGCGGGTCGGTGGTTTGGCAAGCGGCCGGTGATGCGGATCGTTAGGCTGATAGGTCTCGGGCAGGCGGCAGAATTTCTCGTAGTAATGCGGCTTCGAGCTTTCCGGCAGCACGTACCGGTCGCCGATCACGTAGTCGAGATCGACGTTCAGGGTGGAGCCGGGGAAACCGAGCCATGCGACCTGGATAGGCGCTGCCTGCATGTTGAAGACGGTGTTGCGCGTGCCCTTCGTATGGCCCTTCAGGTCCACGAGGATGTCGATATTGCGGGCCCTGATCTCTGCCTGCAGCGTCGCATCGTTCATATTAAGGACGGTGACTATATTGCCCCATTCCGCGCGATCCGCATCATTGGTCTCCAGCATCTCCGGATCGGAATGGCATAGAAGCGTGATTTCGAAGCGGTCCCTGTCGTGCAATTCCAGCACCCGACGGATCAGCTTCATGGTGGCATGCTTGTCAAAAAGGTCCGAAGATAGATAGGCAATGCGGATCTTGTCGCCCCAGGCGTGGGGAAGCTTGTGGCGGAGCGTAGTCATCTCCGGCGAGAAACGCGGCGTGTTGCTGCGCGCCAGTTTGTTCAGGTGTTCGTCGCCGGTCCAGTGAATATTGAAGAACGGGCCGTCTCTTTTTATGAAATCGACTTCACCCGCAGCGATTGCTGCATCGATGATCGGCTGGTGGCGCTCGATGGCGTCGTGCCGGCTGTGCTCGCGACTGAAGGTGAGGTACATAAGCCGCACCGGCTGGCTGTTGGGAATGCGGTTCAAAAGCACGCGAGCGGTCTCGACATCGGAAGGATCGAACAGATCCCAGGTATGCAGCGAGATCCGGGCGCCAAGCAGCATATGCGGCAGCTCTTTGCTGTTGACGAGCATTGTCTTGAACACGCGGGCGGTGCGCGCCTGACCTTTCTCGACCAGAAGCGTCGCCACGATGAAGGCGAGCGCGGGGTCGCGGGTGAGTTTCGGCAAAATCCGGCTGGACAGGGCGAGGGCCTTTTCCTTTTCACCGATTTCGAAATTCAGCTTGATGGCATCGATAAGGTTGTCGTCGGCGTGCTGGCCACCGAGTTCGGCGGCGAGCTGAAACGCGCTGGCAGCTTCGGCCTTGTGATCCAGCTGCTTGAGTGTCCGGGCGAGCAGCATATAGGTGCGGGCATCCCGCTGTGCGTCGAGCAGCTTGTTAATCGTTATCAGCGACTCGGTAAACTGGCCGTTGCGAAACAGCTGCGACGCGGCCTTGTAACTGATCTCGTTCAACTTTTGCTCCGTATCTTCAGTGCTGCGACCGGTTTACCTGTTCGCAGTTACACAAGGCCCGACAAACAATGCGGGAAATTCATCTGAATTTTCTAGCCGTCGAAGCTTGCTTGAAACCGGTGTGTCGCCAGTGGCGAATAAACAGATGTTGTAACAATCTTTAACGCTGCAAACCCTGCCTTAAACGTCTGTTCACTATGCAGGCATGTGTCTGGTTCCGTGGGGGCGAAATTAAGATTCTGGCAACGGCTGACCGCCTAATTTCCTCCTGCGACGGGTTGGTGTCCTAAACGAAAATTGGAACCGAGTGGCATGATGTCGGACCGTCGCGGCCGAATAAACCCCGGCATGTCCTCACCGTTTGTTTTCAGTCTTTAGGGGACACTTCATGTCTAGCATCAACTTCAACGCCGGCGCGACTTCGGCTCTCGAAACGCTCCGCAACATCAATAAAGATCTTAACAAGACGCAGAACAACGTCTCCAGCGGCGAGCGCGTTTCGACCGCAGCTGACGGCGTTTCCTACTGGTCGATCGCAACGACCATGAAGTCGGACAACAAGGCGCTCGGCGCCGCTTCTGACGCCCTCGGCGTTGGTGCTGCAAAGGTTGATACCGCAACCGCAGCTGTTGAAAGCTCGATCGAAGTCGTCAACGAGATCAAGGCAAAGCTGGTCACCGCGTCCGAAAGCTCGGCCGACAAGGACCAGATCCAGCTCGAAATCACCAAGCTTCAGGAACAACTGTCGGCTGTTGCACAGGCCGCTTCCTTCAACGGCGAAAACTGGGCAGTCTCCGGTGCCAATACCGGTTCTTCAGGTACAGTCGTTGACGGCTTCGTGCGCGTCGACAGCGGCTCCGTGAAGATCACCACGGCAGAAGTCACGCTCGCAAGCGTCGCGATGTTCGATACCCTCAACGCCGGTGCAGGCGAAGGCGGCATTCTCGGCGACGTCATGGATATCACCCTGAGCTCCTCTTCGGATCAGGACGCCATCGACGGCTTCATGGACGATGTCGAAACCGCTCTGTCGAAGCTGACGGATGCCGGCGCTGTTCTCGGCTCGCTGACCACCCGCATCAACCTGCAGGACGAGTTCGCTTCCAAGCTTTCGGATGCAATCGACTCCGGCGTAAGCCGCCTGATCGATGCCGACATGGAAGAAGAATCGGCCAAGCTTTCGGCTCTCCAGACCCAGCAGCAGCTCGCTGTTCAGTCCCTGTCGATCGCAAACTCTTCTGGCCAGAACATCCTGCGTCTCTTCCAGTAATTGCTGGCGGAAATCCGCAATCTGGGCCGCACCTTCAGGGTGCGGCCTTTTTGCGTTCTGGGCCTTTCTGAATGCGATGAGGCAGTCACCGAAATTTAATCCAGATTAACAGAAAGTAAATGCTTAAGAATTAACAGGAAGTAAATGAAATTATTGAGATTTTTTCTGTTATCGTTTGCATGTTGTTAACCTTAATCATGTCTAATCGGCTCATCAAAACGACGGGCCGAAATTAACGATTTTTCGGCAAGCATGAAGCTGACCGCCGTTCCCGGCGAAATCCGGAATGTCCCTTCAAATCACAGTGCCAAAGGGGCAACTTTTATGACCAGCATTCTGACCAACACCTCCGCCATGTCCGCTCTCGCAACGCTGCGGAACATCAACACCGACCTCTCCAACACCCAGGACCGCGTTTCGTCCGGTTACCGCGTCGGTCAAGCAGCGGACAACGTTGCCTACTGGTCGATCTCCACGACCATGAACTCCGACAACAAGTCGCTTAACGCCGCCAAGGACGCACTCGGCGTCGGCGCTGCGAAGGTCGACACCGCTTACGCAGCTGTTGAAAGCTCGATCGAAGTCGTCAACGAGATCAAAGCAAAGCTGGTCACCGCGTCGGAAACCTCGACCGACAAGGACCAGATCCAGCTCGAAATCACCAAGCTTCAGGAACAGCTGTCGGCTGTTGCACAGGCCGCTTCGTTCTCCGGCGAAAACTGGGCAGTCTCCGGTGCCAATACCGGTTCTTCTGGTACGGTCGTTGACGGCTTCATCCGCGTCGACAGCGGTTCGGTCAAGATCACGACGGCAGAAGTCACGCTCGCAAGCGTCGCGATGTTCGATACCCTCAACGCCGGTGCAGGCGAAGGCGGCATTCTCGGCGACGTCATGGATATCACCCTGAGCTCCTCTTCGGATCAGGACGCCATCGACGGCTTCATGGACGATGTCGAAACCGCTCTGTCGAAGCTGACGGATGCCGGCGCTGTTCTCGGCGCTCTGACCACCCGTATCGACCTGCAGGACGATTTTGCTTCCACCCTGTCTGACGCGATCGAATCGGGCGTAAGCCGCCTCGTCGATGCCGACATGGAAGAAGAATCGGCAAAGCTTTCGGCTCTCCAGACCCAGCAGCAGCTCGCTGTTCAGTCCCTGTCGATCGCAAACTCCTCTTCGCAGAACATTCTGTCGCTCTTCCAGTAAAAAAATCCGCTTTCGGAAATCAGGGTCGCACCACGGTGCGGCCCTTTTTTGTGTCTTGTTTTTATTGGTTAATTTTGCCTTTACGCAATCAGTGGCTGTTATGGTTTCGTTCATTCGTGTTAACGATGCGCGCCGCTTGTTAACCTTACGTTAACCGTGATCGGTTTTTCTCAGCGCCATAGAAACAGCGGGCCGGACGAAGCAAACACGCGACACCCTCCGGCAGGCATGAAGCTGATCGCGTTTACCGGTCCACGCCGGAATGTCCCTCCCAACCGAGAGCCAAGGGGCAATTTTAGATGACGAGCATTTTGACAAATACTTCCGCGATGTCCGCACTGCAGACGCTTCGTGCAATCGGCAGCAGCCTTGCCGACACGCAGGACCGCGTCTCGTCCGGTTACCGCGTCAGCGAAGCTTCGGACAACGTTGCCTACTGGTCGATCTCCACGACGATGAATTCCGACAACAAGGCGATCAACGCCGCCTCCGACGCACTCGGCGTCGGTGCCGCCAAGGTTGATACCGCCTATGCCGCCATGGAAAGCGCCATCGATGTCGTCGACGAGATCAAGGCCAAGCTCGTCACCGCGACGGAAGATTCGACCGACAAGACCCAGATCCAGCTCGAAATCACCAAGCTTCAGGAACAGTTGTCGGCCGTTGCGCAGGCCGCGTCCTTCTCCGGTGAAAACTGGATGGTCGCCGCTGACGACGCCGATCCCGCGGTTGTTGTCGATGGCTTCATCCGCAACGCCGATGGCACCGTGAAGGTCACGACCGCCGAATTCAATGTTGCCTCCTACGCCATGTTCGGCACCATGAATGATGGCGTCGGTGGCCAGGGTATTCTCGGCAGCGTCATGAATGTCACGCTGGAAAGCCAGTCCTCGGTTACCGAAATTCAGGGCTTCCTTGATGATGTTGAGGCAGCGCTCGCCGGCCTGACCGATTCAGGCGCAGCGCTTGGTGCGCTCATCACCCGTATCGACCTGCAGGACGAATTCGCGGCTACCTTGTCGGACGCGATCGAAACCGGCGTGAGCCGCCTGGTCGATGCGGATATGGAAGAGGAATCGGCCAAGCTCTCGGCGCTCCAGACGCAGCAGCAGCTTGCAATCCAGTCGCTGTCGATTGCCAACTCCTCCTCGCAGAACATCCTGTCGCTCTTCCAGGGCTAAGGCGTCGGCGCTTATTGAAGCTGACAAGAGAATTCGGGCCGCGTTTCAAAGACGCGGCTCGATCCTTATGGAGCAATATCAGCGACTTCGGTCGAATATCTGCCGTTATGAGCCGGACCGCTATCCTGGCGCAAGGTTGTTCGCGTCTTGTCCGAATCGTAGGTTTTCGTTAACCTTCGCGTAGAGGCAGGGAAGAACTGCCGGAGCAATTGAACGTGACGCGCTTGCCGGATGGCGGGCAGCATGAAGTCGAAGCGTCTCGGCCGGATCGCATGCCGGCATGTCCTGATTCCGAACATAGGTGTTTAGAACATGTCAAAAATCATGACGGTCGGCTACGTGCAGAGCGCGCTGCAAACCCTGCTTTTCGCGAGCGACAATCTCGAGGAAACCCAGAAGCGGACGGCGTCTGGCCTGGCTGTCGCCTCTGCGGCGGACAATGCCGGTTATTGGTCTGCCGCCACCAACATGACATCTGACCAGAGTGTTCTCGGCAGTGTCGGTGACGCGCTCAATCTGGGCGCCTCGAAGGTCGATACAACCTATGAAGCGGTCACGTCCTCGATCAATATTCTCGATGAGATAACCGGCCAGCTGACTACCGCCTATGAGGAAGGCACGGATAGAGGTGCCCTGAACGGTCGAATCAGTTCGCTCAAGGAAAACCTCAAGTCCGTTCTTCAGGCGGCGACGTTCTCCGGCGATAATTGGCTCTACAATAACGACAGCATCCTTGGTGCCGCGAAGTCGATCCCGGCTTCCTTCGAACGCAGCGTCTCGGGCGCGGTATCGCTCAACTACCTCTCTATCGATACGACAGATACGACACTGATCGATTCCGCCAATGCCGATCGCGGCTTGCTGACGGCCGCCATGGATGCCAACAAGTTGAACCCTGACGGAACGTCGACGCCGCGCAACTATTACCTGCTCGATGTGGACTCGACCATTCCGACGACTGGTACCGAGATTGCCATATCGGATGCCACGACTTCGGCTGAACTGGCCGATATGATCTCCGTGGTTGGTACCCTGACGGATAGCCTGAACCGGCTGGCGAGCTCGCTTGGCACCGTCTCTGCCCGGATCGATCAGCAGAACACTTTCGTGAAGTCGCTTCAGGACGTTTTGGACAAGGGCGTCGGTCGCCTGGTCGATGCCGACATGGAAGAGGAATCCACCAAGCTGGCCGCCTACCAGACCCAGCAGTCGCTCTCCGTAGAACTGCTCTCCCTCTTGAACGGTCACCAGCAGAGCGCGCGGGTCCTCTTTAGCTAGTGGCGATCGGCGGGTCTTCATCTTCGCACAAGTTTGGCATCGTAGCTGATTTCAGGTGGTGATGCGCCCGTTCCCGGATGCGTCGCCCCATCGCTTCGAAGCGAGCCTGCCAAACGCACGAAGGAAGGGTCAACTTGTTCACATTTGAGGTAAGCCTTTTCATTATCCGCAAGTCGGCTCGGTAGGGATAGTTCCATGAGTGTGCCGCTTGCCCGTTATTTGAAGGATTTTGGTGCTCCACAGCCGCAGCCGCTGCCGCCGGAGCTTGTCTCCGACTTCGATTTTCCTGAAACCAGCTTCGATTTGCCGGAAGTGGCCCTGGAGCCTGCCGTCGATGTCGAGGAGGAGAAGAGCAAGGCGCGCGCCGAAGGTTATGAGGCCGCTGCTGCCGAGATGGCAGGGCAGCACGAAGAGCAGTTGGCGCAGATCGCGGCGAAACATCGCGCGGAGATCGAGGCGCTGACGGCCAGATACGAAGGTGCAGTCACGGAGCGCGTTGAAACCTTCCTCACCGAGATGAAGGCATCGGTCTGTGATATCGTCGATGCTTCTGTGGCCGGTGTCCTGTCGCCTTTCGTCAGGCAGGAGGTAGCCCGTGCTGCAGGCGCGAGGTTTGCGGCCGATGTCGCTGAAGAGATCGGACAGGGCAGAACGGTTAAGCTCTCGGTGAAAGGTCCTGACAGATTTATCGAAATGATGCGCAAGCGGCTCGACCCGCTCGTGACTGAAGTCGAATACGAGGAATCGGCGGAAATCGACATGACGCTGGAAGTCGGTGACTCGATTCTGGTGACGCGCCTGAAGACTTTTGTCGAAGCGATGGAAGAGCAGATAGATGAGTGAGAGTCATCATCACGGCAAGAACGAGATCATTGTCGTAAAGCGCCACAAGGGTGACCACGACGGCGCCCACGGTGGTGCCTGGAAGATCGCCTATGCGGACTTCATGACGGCTATGATGGCGTTCTTCTTGGTCATGTGGCTCGTCAACGCCTCCAACGAGGAAACCAAGGCCTCCATCGCAAGCTATTTCAATCCGATCAAGCTGACGGATGAAAACCCGAGCTCGGATGGCGTCAAGGAACCGGCAAAGGAGGCCGACGGCGAGCAGGACGCCCAGAAGTCCGATATCGCCGCCGACAAGACGCAGGACGGCTCCGCTGCGGCGTCCGGCGAGGATCTCACCGCTTCGTCGGGTGAGAACACCAGCTTCTCCGAAGAGGCATTCTTCGAAAACCCCTATGCCGTGCTTGCGGAAATCGCGCAGGAAGTCGGCCAGCAGGCCAATGTCAGCGTCAAGGGCGAGGGCGGTGCGGCCAGTTCCGGCCCGTCGACCGGCGCTTCCGGCGGCGAAGCCTATCGCGACCCGTTTGATCCGGACTTCTGGAGCAAGCAGGTTTCCGCGCCGCAAAACGGCCAGAGCGGCGCGATCACCGTGACGCAGGACAGCAGCTTGCCGCCGTCTCCGGACGCCAAGCCTGCCGAGACTGCAGCCGCGCAGGACCAGCCGCAGAAACAGGTCGATTCTGCGCCGCAGGAGATAGCAGCGCTTCAATCGCCGAAAGCCGGCACGACTGCCGACGTCCAACGCGAGGAGAAGCCTTACGATGGTCTGCCCGAGCCTGATCGGCCGCAAGCTGCCTCGACGGAAGATAGCCAGAAGGCCGAAGAGCTGAAGGAAGAACTGGTGAAGGCCTTGACCGGTGTACCGGGCCAGCTTTCCGAGGGCATCATCGTGACCCCGTCCGAGGGTGGCATGCTCGTCACCATTTCCGATCAGGCCGCTACCCCAATGTTTGACCTCGGATCGGCTGTTCCACGCAGGGAGACGGTCCTGGCCATGGAGAAGGTGGCTGAAGTCCTGAAGGAAAAGGCCGGTTCGATCGTCATCCGTGGTCATACCGATAGCCGGCCCTATCGGGGTGGCAATGCCGACAACTGGACGCTTTCGATGGACCGCGCCCATGCCGCCTATTTCATGCTTCTGCGTGGCGGCCTTGAAGAAAACCGCGTGAAGCAGCTGTCCGGTTTTGCCGATCGACGCCCGCAAGTGGAAGATAATCCCGAGGACGGAGCCAATCGCCGCATCGAAATCCTGATTGCCGACGGTTGAAGGTAGGCGCTGATGTTTGCTCGTAGACACTGGTTTGTCCGCTCGACGTTTCTTGCAGCCGCGTTGGCTGCAGGGACGGTTGAGACACGCGCCCAGGACCAGTCGCTCGACGCCTACAAGATCCTGAGATCTCTCCAGTTCGTCCAGGATTCCCTGGTGCTTGGAGATCACTCCGCTTCCGATCTGCAGCGCTATCTGCTCGACTCGCTCGACAAGAGGTTGAGGTCGGCTGACAACGGCACGCTTGCAGACACCCGCAATGCCGATGCCGTTTTCGTCTACGTGATGAGTGGCGGCAATCCCGCGACATTGAATTTTCTGGCGTCACGCGACACCCAGGGCTATCTCGATGCGCGGGTCGTCAACGTTCTGCAGAAATATCTCGATGGTCGGGGAGCGCAGGTGGTGAGTTCGATTGCCTCTCTGTCCGAGGAATATCAGGGCTCGCCGATCAGCCCCTATCTCAACCTGGTGGCCGGCAACGTCAACTATCCGGCGGACCCGACCGCGGCTCTGATCTTTTATGATCGCACGCGCATCGATGCGCCCGGCACGATCCTGGAGGAGGCGGCCTTACGCCGTTCCATCGTCGCGGCCGCAGGCATCAAGGATGTCGACCGTGCCTTCGGTTACTCCGTGCGTTATGCGCGCCGCTTTCTGCATTCTCCCTATGCCAGCCAGTTTGCCGATCTTTTCGTCGACCTCGCCGTGACGAACGAGACCGGCCTGGGGCACGCGCGGATTTCCGAGGTGGCGGCGCTGATGGACCCGGACCGCGCCCAGGAGCTTTACCTGCGCATATCCCGGTTGGCGACGCTGAAGGGCAAATACGAGTTGGCGAGTTATACCGCGGAAGAGGCACGAAAGCTCAACGGCGTGCTCAGCGGCAAGGGCCGGGAAATTCTCTCAGGTCTTTACGAGCGCATCGCCAAGGTTCCGTCGTCAAATGTCTCCGAAGTGGTAGATCAGCTTTCTTCGATATCCCGGAATGGACTGTCCGACCGTGACCGGGCGCTTCTGGACGCGGCCCAACGCGTCGGCGAGGAGATCGTCAGGCCGGTGGAAATCACCAGCGACAGCGCTGAAACGGACATTGAAGACAGTGGCAGCGAGACTGCCGCCGCCCAACCTGATCCGACCACGGCGGGCTCCGTCGTTCCGAACGAACCGACTGCGGCAAATGCGGCCGTTGACGACTTCGTCGCGCAAGGTCGAAACAAGCTGGGTGAGATAGATTCGCTCCTTTCGGAGGAGATTGGGGACCGATGATGAATGTGGTGAACAACGCCTTGCCGATGGGCGCGGATGTTTCGACGGCAGCTTCTTCCAATTCTGGCAAGGGGTCGCGGACCACGAAGGACGATGGTTTTGCAAGGACGCTCGACTCCTACGGCGACGGACAGGGCCAGCGCGGCAAGACCGATGCGTCTGCGGGCAAGGATGGAGCGGTGAACGCAACCCCGGCCGGTCAGGGCCGGTCCGAAGAGGACGCCGCCGCCCAGCCGGCGCCGACGGGTACCCGGTCTTTCTCCATATCCGTCGATTCCATGCTTTCGAAGGTCGCAGGCCAGGCGTCGGACGCCGCCACTCCGGAAGACGTCATGGAAATGCCGATCATCGATGTGCCGGAGAGCGAAAAGCCGGCCATCGTCGATGGCGCCGATCTCGACACCGCAACCGACCTTCTGGCGGATCTGCAGGCGGCTATTCCCGCCAATACGAAAGGTCAGGGAACTCCAGCCCGCAATACAACGGATCAGGCAAAGTCCGCCCAGCCGAATACCGATGCGGCTGACGCAACGGATCCCGATGCTGCCGACGATGCTCTGGCATTGCTTCAGGCGCTTCCCGATGCGTCTGCAGTCTCGGCATCGCAGTCCGATGTCGCCGCCAACCAGCAGCCGGCGCCGACGCCCGACGCCGGGATCGATGTGGATGCCATTGCTCCGCAGGCCGGTAACGCCGCTCAGCCGATGAAGGACGCGACGTCTGCCAATACGCCGGTAACGGATGCGGCCAAGCCCCCTCAGAATGGTGCTTCGAAGGCTGCAGATGTCGCCTCCGCCATACATGACGCCATGCCGCAGGACAGCGAAGTTTCGATGGATACCGAAACCGTGACGGTGCAGGTGACGGAGAACCGTCGTTACATCGGCATCGCGCCGAGCTCGAACGCGGTCTCGGTGGCAACGGCATTCAGCCAGGATCCGGATTGGTCGGCTGCCATGAACCCCAGCGCCAGACTTTCCAATGAAGCCCTATATGCCAGCACCGGCAAAGTTGTGAACACGCTCAAGATCGAGCTTAACCCGAACGATCTCGGGCATGTGACGGCAACCATGCGTATGGTCGGCGAAGAGCTGAACATCCACCTGACGGTCGAGAGCAGCAAGGCCTACAGGCAGATCATGCACGATAGCTCATCGATGCTCGATAACCTGAAAGCGCAGGGCTACAGCGTCGACCAGATCACGGTCAGCATCGCCGGCGGAAGCAGCTCGACCTCCTCCGACAAGGGCAGTGACGCGTTTGCCAACGGCCGCCAGTCCTCCGATATGGGGCAGGCGCAACAGCAGCAACAGAACGGCCGCCAGGGCGGCAGCGCGGGTGGCAACCCGACGGATACGTCGGATATTGGCGCACGTGTCAGCTCTTCCGGAGGTAAGGATGAAGGCTTGGCTCAGAACGCGGGTTCTGGCGGCGGTGGTGCTCGTCCCGACACCGTTTATCTCTGATAAGGGAGAAGCTGCGGTCGGCAGTGCAAGCCTCGCATGCGAGCGGCAGATACAAAATGCCGCCGCGCAATACGGTATTCCCGAAGGCATACTCTATTCCGTCGGCCTGACGGAAACGGGGCGCAAGGGCTCGCTCAGCCCCTATGCTCTGAATGTCGAAGGCAAGGCATTCTTCCCCGGTTCCCTGCAGGAGGCTTTTGCCCAGGTTGCCGCATCGCGGGGGCAGGGCGCCAAGCTGATCGATATCGGCTGCATGCAGATCAACCTGATGTACCACGGCGCCCAGTTTGCCTCGCTGCAGGATATGTTCGACCCGGCCCAGAACGTTGCCTATGCCGCACGTTTCCTGCGCCAGCTTTATGATCGGCACGAAACCTGGACGATGGCGGTTGCGCGTTATCATGCCGGTCCCAACAATGATCCGGCACAGCAGCGCTATGTCTGCCGCGTGATCGCCAACCTTGTCGCATCCGGCTACGGTCAGTGGACCCCGGGGGCGACGAGTTTCTGTGCTGGCGGCAACTGGAAGTAGTTTCTTCTCGTGATTACCTCATGCCATCGATCCGGCAAGAATGAGGCATGTCAAATATAGACCTGCCAAATCTTGATATGAATCTGTTAAATTCCACCGAAAAAATTGTGTCTCATCGGATTTGACCCACTAGA
>DLSX01000224.1 GCA_002500765.1 Neorhizobium sp. UBA7851 | reverse complement strand
GCCGCCATGCGCGATGCGCGTCCGGAACTGTGTATCGGCGCCGGCACAATTCTCGACAGACCGAACCTCGATCGCGCGATCGCCTCAGGCGCCCGTTTCGGCCTTGCGCCCGGCTGCGACCTAGAAATCGTCGACATGGCGAAGACCGCCGGGCTTCCATTCTGCCCGGGCATCATGACGCCGAGCGACCTGACGCTTGCGGCGGCACGCGGCGTTCGTCTTGCCAAATTTTTTCCGGCTGGTGTCGCCGGCGGTCCGAAGGCGCTTGCCGGCATATCCGCTCCCTTCGCGCATCTCGGCATTCGTTTCATTCCCACAGGCGGGGTGACGGAAGCGACGATCGGCGACTGGCTGGCGATAAAGCAGGTCGTGGCGGTCGGCGGCACCTGGATTGCTAAGACCGAAGATATCCGCGAGGGCCGGTTTGCCGAGATCGCGAAAAATGCCAGGGCGGCGGTGAAGATTGCCAAGGAAGCGCTGGAGAAACACCGGTGACATCCTATCAGCCCGCCACAAAGCCCACGCTCTATTTCATCGGTGTCACCACGGGCAAAAGCTCGATCATGAAGGTCTTTCCCGCCTGGGCCGACTATCTCGGCCTAAAGGATGCGGTGATCAAGGGCATCGATTTCAAGCTGCATGACGATCCGGCGGCCTATCGCAGGGCGGTGGAATTCATCCGCGATGATCCGCTCTCGCTCGGGGCGCTCGTCACCACCCACAAGATCGACCTGTTTCATGCGTGCCGTGACCTGTTCGATGTCATCGACCAGCATGCCCTGCTGATGGACGAGACGAGCTGCATCTCGAAGCGGAACGGCAAGCTGATCTGCCATGCCAAGGATCCTATTTCTTCGGGCCTCGCAATCGACGGTTTTCTCGGCGATACCTATTTTGCCGAACACGATGCCGACCTTTTCTCAATGGGCGCGGGCGGCTCGACGATTGCCATAACCTGGCATCTGATGCGCAAGAGCCGCGGCAAGAACGTCCCGGGCAGGATCGTCGTCACCAACCGCAGCCAGCATCGGCTGGACGAGATCAGGCGTATCCATGCCCAGGTCGAAAGCGACGTGCCGGTCGAATATCTTCTGGCCAAAACCGCCGAGGCCAATGATGCGGTGTTGAAGACGCTGAAACCCGGGTCGCTGGTGATCAATGCGACAGGGCTCGGCAAGGATACCCCCGGTTCACCGCTCACCGATGCGGTTAGTTTTCCGAAAAGATCCGTCGTCTGGGACCTGAACTATCGCGGCGATCTCGTCTTCCTGGATCAAGCCCGCCGTCAGGAGGCGGAGAAATCGCTGCAGGTGGAAGATGGCTGGACCTATTTCCTGCATGGCTGGACGCAGGTGATCGCCGAGGTTTTCGACGTGACGATTCCGGCTTCCGGCCCCGCCTTCGACGAGATTTCCAAGACCGCGCTTCAGGCTGCAGGGAGATAGGACATGAACCAGCGCATTCTCGTGACTCCCCGTTCCCTGACCGCGGAGCCGCATCCGGAGGTCGAGCGCCTTCGGGATCTCGGCTTCGAGATCGTCTATTCCACGGCCGGCGCCATGCCGACCGAGCAGGAGTTGATGACACTCGTTCCCGACTGTGTCGGTTGGCTGGCGGGTGTCGAACCGGTGACGCCGAAGATCATCGCCGTTGCGGAAAAGCTGAAGGTGATCAGCCGAAACGGTGTCGGCGTCGACAATCTGCCGATCGAAACGCTCAACCGACGCGGCGTGCAGGTGATGATCGCCGAAGGCGCCAATTCGCTCGGTGTCGCCGAACTGACCATCGGGCTGATCTTCAGCGCCATGCGTTCAATCCCGCTTTCCGATGCCGGCATCAAGTCCGGCGGCTGGCCACGCGTGCGCGGCATCGAAATGCGCGGCCGCACGATCGGCATCATCGGCTGCGGCGCGATCGGCCGCGAAGTCGCACGCATGGCAATCGCGCTTGGTGCAAATGTCATCGCCTTCGATCCTGCTCGGCCCAACCTGGATCTGCCTTCGGCCTCTTTCGCCTATGCCGAGGTCGACGAGATCGTCGCTCAGGCGGATATCCTCTCCCTGCATTGCCCGCTTCCGCGTGATGGCAGCGCGCTTTTGACCAGGGATCGGCTGGCGATGTGCAAAACTGGCCAGGTGATCGTCAACACCGCCCGCTCGAAGCTCATCGATGAAGCAGCGCTTATCGACGCGTTGGAGGATGGACGCGTCGGTGCCTATGCGACGGATGTCTTCGATGAGGAACCGCCGGCGTCGCTGACGCTTGCCGCCCATCCCCGTGTCATCGCGACAAGCCATATCGGCGGCTTCACCACCGAAAGCGTCGAACGCGCGACCCGCATCGCCGCAGACAATCTCCTCTTCGCTTTAAGGGCATGACGATGGCAGGCAGGCTTGTCGAGATCACATTCGATGCCCACCTGGCGGAGCGGCTCTCCACGCCGCCTGCCGATGGCGTGCGTTTCTACTGGCTCGGCCAGGCCGGGTTCGTGCTTGAAATGGATGGCCGGCGGCTTGTGGTCGATCCCTATCTGTCGGACTCGCTGGCGGAAAAATATCGCGGCACCGCACGCCCGCATATGCGGATGATGCCGCCGCCGATCTTGCCTGAAAGCTGCAGAGGCGTGGACCTTGTCCTCTCCACTCACGCCCATACCGACCATATGGATCCCGGCACGTTGCCGCCGCTGCTGAAGGCCAATCCGCAGGCAAAACTGATTGCGCCGCGTGCCACGCGCCAGCAGGCGCTGGACCGCTCCGGCACGGCGGAGGATCGATTGATTCTCGTTGATTCATTTCAGACGATCGAACCGTTTCCCGGCCTTGCGATCACGGCCACCCGCGCCGCCCACGAAGCCCTGGAAACGGACGGTGCCGGACATCACCGTTTTCTAGGATATGTCTTTGAAACAGATGGCCTTCGCATCTGGCATTCGGGCGACTGCATACCCTTTGACGGCCTTGTCGAAGAGGTTTCACCGCATGCGCCCGATATCGTGCTTTTGCCGGTCAACGGGCGCAGGCCCGAGCTTTCGCAGAACAGCGTGCCAGGCAATTTCACCATAGACGAAGCGATATCGATCGCTGGCGCTCTTGGCGCCCATCATCTGGTCGCCCACCATCACGGTCTCTTTGACTTCAACACCGAGAGCGCGGCCAACATCGATGCCGCAGCAGCTACGAGTTATGAGACGGATGTGCTCCGCGCCAGGGTCGGCATATGTTATGAATGGCGGGAGGCATAATGCCGGGCGGCCGATTCCATTTTCATTATGCCGAATTTAGCTTATGAGCGGGCCGGCACGAGAGGGCGAACCCGATGGATACCGAAGTCATACGCAATAGCGGCCGCAACATCATCGAGATCATCAGAACGATGCGCCCGGAGCTTCGCAAATCCGACCGCAAGGTTGCCGACATCGTGCTGGACGATCCGCGCCGCATCATGAATGCGACGGTCGGCGAGACCGCGCAGCTGGCGGATGTCAGCCAGCCGACCGTGCTGCGCTTCACCAATGCAATTGGCTGCAGCGGCTTTCAGGATTTCAAGATAAAGCTCGCCCAGAGCCTCGCTTTCGGCACGCCCGCGACCCATTCGGTGCTGCTGGACACTGACGAGCCTGAAATCGTTGCCGAAAAGATCTTCGACTACACGATGACCAGCCTCGACTGGGCACGCTCGCGGCTGAACAAGCAGGCGCTGCACAGCGCGATCGATATTCTCGCGGCAGCCAGAGCAATCGTCTTTTTCGGCTTCGGAGCCTCCGGCATCGTCGCGCGGGATGCGCAGCAGAAATTCCCGTTATTCGGCGTTCCCTGCGTGGCCGAACTGGATTCGCACCAACAGCTGATGGTGGCCTCGATGATGAAGCCCGGCGATGTCGCCTTCGTCATTTCCAATACGGGCACGACACGCTCGATCATCGAGATAGCCCGTATCGCTCACGAGAATGATGCGACCGTTATCTGTCTGACAGGATCGGACTCGCCGCTCACGCATTATTGCGACGTGTCACTGATCGTCGAAACGCTCGAAAACACGAATATGTACACGCCAACGATCTCGCGGATTGCGGCCTTGGTAATCATCGACATTCTTTCAACAAGCGTCGCAATGCGTCGACCGGTGGAAGATCAGGCTCGGATACATCAGATGAAGCGACAGCTCAGCGACATGCGTAAGATGCAACCGATTTGAACCACTCGCTTCGGCTCAGGCAAACTACTGCTCTTGAGTGGGTCCGACTGGGTTTTTAGCCTCGGCATTTGATGGATTGGATCGAGCCGGAATTTTTCGGGCTCTTTTGTCCAGACGCGGCAGATGTATTCTTGCGGCGTAAGGCCTCTGAGGGTCTTAAGCGGCGGGCGAAATTACATGCCGAGACGAAATCGCCGAGGTGTCTGCGCGGCTGATCTTCGCTGTCGTAGGGATAGCGTTTGACGGTGTCCATCCTTGATGGTCCGGTTCATCCGCTTGACCTGGCCGTTTATTCCTCCAGGCATGCTTGGGTTTGCTCAGCCGATGCTCGATGCCGTGTCGCCAACATGCCCGGTCGAACGGATGGCCTCGGAAACGCGCGGTTGGCCCATTGCGGTTCTTCGGGATGTCGGCGAACTGGATACCGTTGTCGGTCAGCACCCGTGTGGATCTCGTAGGGTACAGCGGCAGCCAGCGCGTCCAGGAAGTCCGACGCCGTTCGGGTGGTGGCGTGCTCGGCAAGGTGGACAAAGGCAAGCTTCGAGGTCCTGTCGATGGCGACGTAGAGGTAAAGTTTGCCTTCAGCCGTCTACACCTCAGCCAGATCGATGTGCCGCTTGCGTGCATCGCATCGTGGGCAACGGCGGGTGTCGATCCGCAGATCATGGGAACGGGTCGTATTCCCGCATCGCGAAAAGCGCTGGAAAAAGCCGGCTGGAAAGTGGCGGATCTCGACCTGATTGAGGCGAATGAAGCGACGCGGATCGGCAAAAAAGGACTGGCGACGCTCTGCATCGGTGGTGGAATGGGTGTCGCCATGTGCCTGGAACGTGCATGAGGAGAACAACCCGTTTCCGCAACTGAGCGGGCTGCTGCATCCCCTTCAGCATCGAAGGATCAGTCCCGGCTTGAGAAACGTTCAATCATTGTTGCGGGTTGACGGTTTAGGCATTTATATCGGATGGAGCGAACAGGGGATGATGCTGCCGATGACCAGTGAGTTTGAACTTTCAGCCTTTCTTCCCTATCGCTTATCTGTTGCTGCCGGTCGCGTAAGTCGCGATTTCGCGCAAAGTTATGAGAAAGCTTTCGGGCTTTCCGTTGCCGAGTGGCGCGTTCTGGCTCATCTGTCCCAGGAAGAAGAGGTCAGCATTCGCGATATTCATGCGCGCATTGATATGGACAAGCCGAAAGCAAGCCGTGCAGCGAGCCGCCTGGAAGATGCCGGGCTAGTCGTTAAAATTCTCAATCCCTCGGATAGACGGCTTGTCTGCCTTTCACTTACACAAAAGGGCCATGAAACGATGGAAGCCTTGATCCCCATCGCGGAAAAATTCCAGGCGGAACTTTTCAAGACCTTGGCGGGGGATCTTGCCACCTTCCAACGTGCGATTGACAAGATTCTGGATTGATCAGCCGCGCTGTTATCCTCGGCGCCATAGCCCGTTTGACAGCAACAAGTTCCCGGCCTGCTCAGAGCCAAGTACGCTGAATAAAAGCTCATACGCAAAATTCATTTCATTGCATATGAAATGAATTTTGCGTATTGTCAATTTGGGGGAGGGTTCGAAAGCCGAAGGCTTTCACCCAGGAGTACGGCGAGCGTCCCGCAAGCCGATACCGAGGGCATGGTCCGCCTCTTTGGAGGACACTCTTGCATCAAGGGAGGAAAGAGTAGATGCGCGACATCGCGACTGAAGCCACCACAATATCGCCCGGAAAAACAGATTCCATGGGCTTGAAATCAAACGGAAAAACAATTCGCGGCGCGGTTGTCGGAACGGTCGTCGAATATTACGACTTCGGCATCTATGGGTATATGGCCGCGTTTATCGCTCATCTGTTCTTCGTGAAGGGTGACGACAACGCTGCGATGCTCGGCACATTCGCCGCCTTTGCGGTAGCGTTTTTCCTGCGTATTCCCGGCGGCATCGTCTTCGGCCATATCGGAGACCGATATGGCCGCAAACGCGCCCTGACCTGGACGATCATTCTTATGGCCGCGGCAACTGCGCTGATGGGCATGATTCCAACGTATGAAACGCTGGGCCTGTGGGCCACCGTGACCTTGGTCCTGGCGCGTTGTCTTCAGGGATTTGCTGCAGGCGGCGAGCTTGCAGGCGCCAATGCCTTCGTTTCCGAAACCGCGCCTCAGGAATGGCGCGCAACGCAAACGTCGATGGTCAACACCGGCACCTATCTGGGATCGCTGGTCGCCTCTCTGGTTGCACTGGGGATGTCGTCGCTCATCCCGACAGAAGTGATTCATGCCTGGGCATGGCGCATTCCGTTCCTTCTCAGTCTCCTGATCGGCGGTATCGGCATCTGGATCAGAAACCACCTGGAAGAAACTCCTCAGTTCGAGAAACTCCGTAAGACGGGCGACACCCAGAAAGTCCCGGTTGTCGAATTGCTTTCATCGTCGTGGAGACAGATCATCAAGATCATTTTCCTCGGCGCGCAGATCACCGGCGGTTATTATATTTCGTCCGTCTATGTGGCATCCTACCTGCAGACCGTGGGCGGTCACTCGCCGGCTGTCGCCTTCCTTTCGACCTCGATCGCTCTGATCGTCGGCGTCATCACCCTGCCGATCGCAGGCTACTGCGCCGATCGTTTCGGCAGGAAGACGGTCCTGTTTACAGGCAGCATTCTTGGCATCGTTCTGGGCTATCCGATGTTCGCGCTGATGTCCGGCTCCGCCTGGCAGGCATGCCTCGGCCAGACGGTCCTGTTCGTCACCGTGTCGATCGTCAATGGAGCATCCTACGTCACCTATGTCGAAATGCTCAAATCCTCGGTTCGCTTCAGCGGGCTGGCGCTCGGCAATAATGCGACCAACATGCTGCTTGGAGGAACGGCTCCCTTCATCGCAACATGGCTTATCCAGGTAACAGGCAGTCCAATGGCGCCAGCCGGCTACTTTGTCGCCTGTGCGGTGATTACTTTCCTCGCAGTCCTGACAATACGCGAAACCAAGGGCATCGATCTCGCCGAGATCAAATAGGCAGCATCAAAGCGATCCGTAGTTAATAAGCGAACTTGAAATGCCGGAGCGAAAACTCCGGCATTTTTTCTGGGTCGATCTCAAGCTCCGGTCGAACACACACCTGGCGTGAATCGTATCGGCCTGGCTGAAATCATGATGACTGTTCCGGTTCGGCGGATCTTAAAGCAGTCTCCGGCCGCCAGCGGCATAAAAAAGGCTGCGATCCTGTCGGACCGCAGCCTTTTGATGAATGCGAAAGTCAGGGCTAGCGAGGCGGGAGCGCTTCCAGCACCGTACCACGGCATTCGCCAAAGCCGATCAGATAACCGTCGCCTTTTGCGGCGCCGCGAATCGTAATCGTATCGTTATCTTCGATGAAGCTCCGCTGGCCACCAATGATATCGAACGGCTCCTTTCCACCCCAGGAAAGTTCGAGAAGAGACCCACGGGAGGTCTCGGTGGCACCCGAAATGGTTCCTGAGCCGAGCAGATCGCCGGTATTCATCGCGCAGCCCGATGTGGTGTGGTGCGCGAGCTGCTGGGCGGCAGAATAATACATTTCGGCGTAATTCGTCCGACTGAGAACGGTCTCCTTACCGCCCTTCGGCGTCAGGCCAACCTCGAGCTCGATATCGTAAAGCAGTGGTCGCTTTTCCTGCAGATAAGGCAGAAGCGGAAACTCACGTGGCGGTGTCGCGACCCGGAAGGGCTCCAGTGCGGCCTTGGTGATGATCCAGGGGCTGATCGTCGTCGCCGTCGCCTTCGATTGAAACGGGCCGAGTGGCTGATATTCCCAGGCCTGGATGTCTCGCCCCGACCAATCGTTCAACAGGACATAACCGAAAATCATCTCATCCGCGTCTTCGACACTGACGGGTTGCCCGAGGGCAGAGGACGTCCCCACGATTGTCCCCATTTCCAGCTCGAAATCAAAACGTTCCGAAGGTGCAAAACGCGGAGCAGTATCATTGGGGCCTTTCAACTGGCCCCACGGACGACGGAAATCAGTGCCGGAAACGACAATCGACGATGCCCTTCCATTATAGCCGATCGGAATATGCAGCCAATTCGGTGGAAGCGCATTTTCCGGGCCACGGAACATGCTGCCGACATTGAATGCGTGGTTCCGGCTGGCATAAAAGTCGGTGTATTCAGAAACCTTGAACGGCATGTGCAGCCGGGCGTCGGCTCCATTTACCAGATGGGCCTCCACCACAGCACGGCTGGCCGATCCTTCTGTAAGGAGAGAAATAAGCGCTTTGCGCAATTCGGCCCAGACAGCAGGACCGGCGGCCATCATTTTGTTCCAGCACGGCTCGTCCAGATACGGCCCACCTTCCAGTGGCAGCAGGCCGGCCTTTTCGGCGGCAGCGGCGTTGAAGATCCGGTCTCCGATAGCCACTCCGCATTGGGCTGGCTCTTCGTTGAGCGAAAAGACGCCATAAGGCAGATTGTTTAGCGGGAAAGAGCAGTCGGGCGCGTTGGCCGAAACTACCCATGAACGCAGGAGAGGCATGGCATTTCTTTCATTCATATGAAATTTATGGAGGGCGCTCGGTAAAAACCGAGCTCAGCGCTTTTCGCCGGGCGTGCCATCGAACTTCTTCTCGAGGCTGTCCCAGCAGTCAATGTAGTCATCCTGCAGGGGCGCGGAAGTCGCAGCCCACTCCGTCACATGCTGCGGGAAGCGGGTTTCGAACATGAAGCTCATCGTTTCCTCCAGCTTTTCAGGCTTGAGTTCCGATTTGGTGGCACCTTCAAACGCTGCCCTGTCCGGTCCATGCGGCAGCATGCAATTGTGCAGCGACATGCCGCCTGGCACGAACCCCTGCGGCTTGGCGTCGTATATGCCGTGAATATTGCCCATCAGTTCCGACATGACGTTCTTATGGTACCAGGGCGGGCGGAAAGTATGTTCGGCCACTGACCAGCGGTCCCGAAACAGAACGAAGTCGATGTTTGCGGTGCCTTCCTGCCCGGAAGGCGCCGTCAGGACCGTAAAAATCGACGGATCCGGATGATCAAACAGGATGGCGCCGACAGGACTATAGGTACGCAAGTCGTATTTCCAGGGTGCGTAATTACCATGCCAGGCCACGACGTCGAGCGGACTGTGGTCGATCTGGGTGCTGTGGAACTGACCGCACCATTTCATGATCACCGTCGAGGGGACATCGCGGTCCTCAAAGGCAGCCACTGGAGTCTTGAAGTCACGAGGGTTGGCCAGGCAGTTCGCCCCGATCGGTCCACGGTTCGGAAGATCGAATTTCTGGCCGTAATTCTCGCAGACGAAGCCGCGGCACGGACCTTCCAGAACTTCGACGCGATAGACGAGCCCGCGCGGCAGAATTGCGATCTCCTTCGGTTCGATGTCGATGATCCCGAGTTCCGTGCAGAACCGCAGACGACCTTCCTGTGGCACGACGAGAACCTCGCCATCGGCGGAATAGAAATACTCATCCTTCATCGACGTGGTGACGAGATAGACATGGCTTGCCATGCCGGTCTGCGTGTTGACGTCGCCGGCAGTGGTCACCGTGCGCATGCCCGTCACCCAGGTCAGTTCGGCATCGCCATGCGGAACCGGATCCCAGCGATACTGGCCGAGGCTGATGACGTCCGGCAGAATGTTGGGCGCCGATTTCCACAGCGGAATGTCGATTTTCTTGAAACGGGTGGTGTGTTTTACGGAAGGACGGATGCGATAGCACCATGTCCGCTCGTTATGACCACGCGGCGCGGTAAAGGCCGTACCGGACAGTTGCTCTGCATAGAGACCGTAATTGCAGTTCTGCGGCGAATTCTGCCCTTGTGGCAGTGCTCCAGGCAATGCCTCAGTCTCGAAGTCGTTTCCGAAGCCCGGCATGTAACCTTCTGGCGTGCTCATCGCACCAGCCATGCGGATCATACCCTCGGGCAAATCGAAGCGCGTCATCGTGTCCTCCTAACGATAAATATGCCCCACATAATCATTGCATTTGCAACGAAGTCAAGGTTGAATGACCCTGATCGGCATGTCGAGGAGGCATGCCCGCGGGCGGAAAATGATGTTCAATCTATCGCGGACCGCAGATCGAAAGACGCTTCCCACCATGGGATGTGGCGGAGCTGAGACGACGAAAGTGAAGCAATGACAAAACTTTACGACTATTGGCGCTCCTCTGCGAGCTATCGTTTGCGGATCGCTCTCGCGCTTTTGGGAGAGACCTATGAAAGCGTCACGGTGAACCTTCTGGACGGCGAGCAGAGGGGGCCGGAAAATCTGGCGCGCAATCCACAGGGCCTTGTCCCGACGATTGAAATCGACGGCGCCATGTTGACGCAGTCGCTCGCCATCCTGGAATATCTGGACGAGACCCGAAAACCCGGCTGGCTTTCCGGTACCGCGGCCGAGCGTGCGAAAATCCGCGCCATTGCCTATGCGATCTCGATGGAAATCCATCCCGTTTGCAACCTGCATGTCGCCCGTCATGCGGTCTCGGCATCCGGTGGTGCGATAACGACCGAGGCATGGATGCTGCATTTTATCACCCATGGACTCGAAGCAGTCGAACGTATGGTCGAGCACGGCAGCGGCCGTTATTGCCACGGCGACGCAATTACCCTGGCCGATATTTGCCTTGTCCCGCAGATCTACAACGCGCGTCGCTGGGGCGTGGACATGGAACCCTTTGCGCGTATCCGAGCAATCATGGCAGCGCTTGAGGATGTGCAGGCAGTAAGGTCAGCACATCCGGACGAATGGAAGCCATGACAAACGGGCAACAAGCCTGCCGCCGCATTACGCGGCGGCGGCTTCGCCGATGATGTAGCCGAAGGTCAGAGCTGGCCCAAGAGTGATGCCAGGTCCGGGATAGGCGCCAGACATGATCGAATTGATGTCGTTGCCGCAGGCATAAAGACCTGGGATCACATCACCGTTCTGTTTCTTGACTTCGCCTTTGCCGGTAATGGCGAGCCCCATCGTCGTGCCGATGTCGCCAGGGAAGATTTCGATCGCATAAAACGGCCCTTCCAGGGCACGAAGGCAGGGATTGGGCTTGTTTTCAAGATCTCCGAGATAGCGCTGATAGGTAGTGGAGCCCTTGCCGAACTCGGCGTCCTCGCCACGCGCTGCCGCTGCGTTGAAAACGTTTACCGTTCTCTCCAGCTCGCTCGAGACGATACCGCATTGACGGGCGAGTTCATCAAGGGTCCGCCCCTTCTTCACATAACCGCTGCTGATATGCGCTGCGATGCCTGCCGGAAACGCATGAGCAGCGCCCAGCCCATATCGCCGGATGGCACGGTGGTCGGCGACAAGCCATGCGGAACGCTGCCCTTCCTGAAGCAGCTTGCCGATCATGCCCTGGACAAAATCGTGGTAGCTCGACGCCTCGTTGGTAAAGCGCTTTCCGTCATGACCAACGGCAATTACGCCGGGTTTCGCGCGATCAAGAAATAGATGCGGGAACGGACGCATCGTCCCGTCTGGATTGCGTAGAAGCGATACCGGCGTCCAGAAGCCACCATTGGAATTGTTGTCGATAAAGGCAGCTCCGATTTTTTCCGCTGCGGTAATCGCTCCCCCCGTTCCGGTGAGCGGAGACATCGAATAATGCGGCAGGCCGCGCTTGACGTGGTCGAAGGTCTCGCGTCGCCGGGTCGCATCATGCGGAAAACCACCAGCGGCAAGCACGACCCCGCGCGTGGCAGTGACGGTCACGAGCCCTTTCGGCCCCTTTACTTCGGCGCCGATCACCCGGCCCTCGCTGTCATCGACAAGACGGATCAGCTCATGCCCGGTGCAGAGCGGTATGCCAAGCTCAAAGACCGTCTCGGCCAGACGGCCCGAAACGGCAGCGCCCATGACCAGCCGTGTATTGCGGCCCCAGGTAAGGCGATCTCGGATGTAACCGAGTACCTTGCGCACCGCGTGGGCTGCGGATTTTCGCGAGCGGGTGAGGTGCAGGAAATGATAGATGTCCGAACGCCCGAGTGGCATGCCCCCGAGGATTGTAAAATCAGTGATCGGCGGCCGCATCCGATAAAGGTCCTTGCCGAGCTTGCGGCCGTCGTAGTCGAGCGCATCGATTGCCCGACCACCTTCTGCCGCGCCATCCTGATCCGGATGGTAGTCCGGCGATACCGGGCGGGCCGCCATCCTCAGTGCCGTCTTCTCGTGGAAGAAGCCGATGGCCTTGGGTCCGCTTTCGAGAAAGGCATCGACGAGCTCAGGATTAAACAGGTTGCCGGCTTCGCGCTGTATGTAGCGCCTTGCTGCGTCCCGATCGTCGGTCAAGCCGATTTCCTGCATCAGCGGGTTTCCGGGCACCCAGATCGCACCGCCGGAGACGGCTGTCGAGCCGCCGAAATAATCGGATTTTTCGATGATTACCGGGTTGAGGCCACGATGCTTGGCGGAAATAGCGGCCGCCATGCCTGCGGCACCCGAGCCGACGACCAGAAGATCACACGTGCTCGGCAGATCAGGAACATCAGGCACCGGCATGGATCGCCTCCTCTCTCGGATAACGACCGATCGCCCAGCCGCCATCGACGGAGAGCACCTGCCCTGTCATAAAACCAGCCTCATCGGATGCGAGGAAACGAACCACACGGGCGACATCGCCCGGCGTTCCGACCCGCCGCAGCGGCGCACCGTCGATCATGATCTGGCGCCGCCATGCTTCGGTTCTGATGCGCTCGGCGGTCAGCGGCGTCTCGATCAGGCCAGGCGCTACTGCGTTCACGCGAATACCGTTGGGGCCAAAATCATTGGCCATCTGTCGGGTCAGCCCGACAACCGCCGCCTTGGACATGGAGTAGCCGGCAGAACTCGGAGCACCGATCAAACCAAAGATCGAGGCTGTATTCACGATTGCGCCGCCGCCCGGAGTTATCATCCGCGAGACTGCCCAGCGCGAGAGCCGAAACAGGCCGAGCACATTGACGTCGAAATAGCGGCGAAAATCATCGTCGGACGTATCGAGTGCATGCGCGCCTTTCGCAATGCCGGCATTATTGACCAGAACATCAAGTCTCAGGCCCGCCTCATCGAGTGCTGCCGAGATTTTTCCCGGTGTGGCTTCATCGGTTACGTCACTCGTCACGGCAATGACGTTGGGATTGGCCGCGGCCAGTGCCTCGATGCCATCGGCCTCACGATCGACGGCGATGATGCGGGCATTGGCGGCGAGAAAGGCTTCCACAATAGCGTGGCCGATGCCCTGCCCGGCGCCAGTGACGACCACGGTGCGGCCGTCAAGCGTGTTCATACGCAGATCCATGTTTTTCCTCCTCCCGGGATGACGTCAGAATGCAGCCGTGCCGCCGACCGAACGGCCGCCATCGACAATCAAAACCTGACCGGAAACGAATTCAGCAAGCGGGCTGGCGAAAAATGCAGCGGCATGGGCGATATGCTCGGGCTCGCCAAGCTTGCCTGATGGTTGCTGCGCGCGCAGTTCCTCCATGCCGTCGGATCGTTCCTTGAGCATGTCCGTCATGATCACACCCGGCGCAATGGCGTTCACGATGATCTGTTTGGCAGCAAGTTCAAGGCAGAGTGCCTTGGTGAAACCAGCAACACCAGCCTTGGAGGCCACATAGTGAGCGTAGTGGCGCGCGCCAAATGCGGCGCGCGAGGCAAGATTGATGATCCGTCCCCCTTCCGGCAGGATACGGGCGGCCTGCTGGCAGAGCGTGAACATCGCCACGAGATTGATTTCATACATCTGCCTGAAATCGTCCGCAGTCAGCCTGTCGAAATCACGGGTGTTGAAAATACCGGCATTGTTCACCAGCACCTTCAGGTTTTCCGCGCCATCGATCAGCGCCTGGGTCTGTTGCGGGTTGGTAATGTCGAGCACAACGGCGCGGGCCTGGTGGCCTTCTGCG
This sequence comes from Neorhizobium sp. UBA7851, assembly GCA_002500765.1. Taxonomy (GTDB): domain Bacteria; phylum Pseudomonadota; class Alphaproteobacteria; order Rhizobiales; family Rhizobiaceae; genus Neorhizobium. Next base: position 5,256 of record DLSX01000224.1, on the reverse strand, counting down.
ATGATCTGCCGGACAGTTTCCCTGGCGCCCTCTTCAGCGCGGTCCGCGACGATGATGGCATAACCTTCCTTTGCCAGACGTAAGGCAATGGCGCGGCCGATGCCACCGCCCGAACCGGTGATGATGGCAGAAGAAAGTGATGAATTGGATGGGGAATGGGGTGTCATGATGCGTTTCCATCATAGGCGCGGCCGTTGCCGCCGCGGTTTGAAGAAATATGCGCGTTCTGAGCGCGGTTGGACGGCTCCCATGGGGAACCGTTCAAGGCAGCCTTCCGGATCGAAGGCTTACTGCATGCGATAACCACCATTCACATCAAGAACGGCGCCGGTCATGTAGGCTGCATCGGGTCCCAGCAGGAAGGCAACTGCGCCAGCGACATCGTCCGGCATGCCGATGCGGTTGAGCGGGATATTGGCAGACATCGCCGCGTCGTTCTCCGGTGCCAGCGACTGGCGCAGCATCGGCGCATCAATCAGGCCCGGTGCCACGGCGTTGACTGTGATCCCGAGATGCGCAGCCTCCCGCGCGCCAGCCTTCATCAGCGCCATCACGGCGCCCTTCGATGCGATGTAGGCGGAGCTTGAGCGATAGCCGCCGAGCTGAGCGGCCACCGAACTGAAGCCAACAAAGCGACCGTTCTCGACTTCGCCGCGATCAGCAGCGCGCAGGAACTCGCGCAGCAAAAGGAATGTGCCGGTTGAATTCACCGTCTGGGTTTTGTCCCAATCCGCCATGGTGATGTCAACAATACGCGGCCGTTCACCATTGGCGGCAAACAGGAGAATACCGGCAGCTGCAACCACCTGATGGATGGGCGCGCCCTCCTTCTGGGAAGCAGAAAAGACCGCCGCAACAGCGCTTTCACTCGAAACATCAAGTGCCACCGCACGATGTCCATCACCGGGAATGTCCTTCAGTGAGGCTTCGGCGGCATCAAGCGAAATATCGGCTGCAAGCACACGAAATCCGTCGTTGGCGAGTCGACGGACGATAGATTTTCCGATGCCACCAGCGGCTCCGGTTACAAGACACATACCATTCATGAAAGAGGCTCCTCCGCTTTCGTTGCTTTTGCAATGAACACATTTTATGGCTTATGGCAAAATAAATTTGAAATAAATCAATTTTTGGATACATTTTGAATTTGCGGGAGAGGACAAATGGAAGCCCAGACAAGCACGGAAGTCGCTGCGGCCCGGATTCGCGAAGCCATTTTGAGCGGTGAGTTGCTTCCAGGCGAGCGTCTGCACCAGGACCGGCTCGCGGATATGTTGGGTATCTCTCGCACACCATTGCGGGCTGCCTTGACGACGCTGTCGCAAACCGGACTGGTTTCCTATGCGAGCAATCGCGGTTTCTATGTGCGTGAATTCTCCATTTCGGAGGTCTCAGGTGCCTTTGCTATACGAGCCGAACTCGAAGCGATGGCCTGCCGATTGGCAGCCACCCAGATCACCGGCAAAGACAGCGAGTATCTCCTCCAGCTTGCCGCCGAAGGCGACCGCCTGCTTCAGCCCGGCGCGCTTCTGCCTGAGAATCTTCCCGCTTACCGACAGATGAATGTGTCGTTTCACACGACGATCATGACGCTTTCCGGCAATCCCTGGATTACGACGCTCGTCGAAAATCTTCAGAACGTACCGATTGCCTCGGATCGTGTGATTGTCTGGCGCGACTATGACGTCATCAAGCGGTCGCATGACGATCATCACCGCATTGCGCGCGCGCTCTCGAACCGTCAGGCCGAACGTGCAGCCTCCATCATGCGCGAGCATATTACCTTCGCTCACGAGCATCTGCAGGCCCAGCTTGCCCTCAATCCGCAGGATTTCCTGCGGGTCCCAGTCGCCGAAAAGCCGATGAAAATCCGGTCCGGCTCTCTCAAAAATCGCAGGAAGACATCATGACGCTTCGTCTTTTTTTCTCACCCGCCTCGCCTTACGTCCGCAAGGTGCTGATTGCCGCCCATGAGCGTGGCGTGATCGACAAGGTTGAAAAGCTCGGCTCGGCCGCAGGTCCGGTCAATCGGGACATGAACATTGTCACGCACAATTCAACGGGTAAGGTGCCCTGCGTGCTGTTGGACGACGACACGCCGCTATTCGACAGCCGCGTCATCACGGCTTATGTTGATTCAATCGGTATTACGGGTGCAAGCCTCTATCCGGAGGATCGTCGCTTTACCGTCTTAACGCTGGAGGCGCTCGGAGATTCGATCCTCGACGCCTGCCTGCTGCACCGCTACGAAAACGCAATGCGTCCGGAAGACAAGCGATGGAGTGACTGGTCGCGCGGCCAGATGGAGAAAATCGACTCCGGCCTTGATGACCTCGAAGGTCGATGGTTCGAGGAGCTGACGAGAGACTTCAACGCCGGGTCGATCGCTGCTGCAAGCGTGTTGGGCTATCTCGACTTCCGCTTCCCGGACAAGGACTGGCGCTCATCGCATCCGAAGTTGAACGCCTGGTTCGAAGCGGCATCGCAGCGCACGTCGCTCAGGGAAACTTTTCCTCATGCCTGACAAAATCCTCGAGCAGAAGCTCTAGCCAATGCTCGCTATATCTGCCCAGCGGGTCGCTCGAGAGTGCTGGGCAAATTAGCCTACGACAATCATAGTCTAGGGGAGAGGAGGCGCGGCACGGTTTTCCTTGGGCCAATCCACAGCTTTCAAGTTAGCCATGCACCTCGTTATGATGGAGAGCCGGATCTGCGATCTCCAGCCCGGATCTCGACAAAGGGGAGAAAAATAAATTTCGATTTGTCGGGATGAGAATTGATGGTGTCTCCGTATATGCAGGTATGGATCGCAAACACGGCCCCTTCGACGTCATTGGTCATCTCGCTTCGCTGAAGCGTTATGCGCGCTCGCTTGTTCGCAACAATGCGGATGCCGAAGACCTCGTCCATGATGCTCTGCTAAAGGCCTACGAGCGGCGTTCCACATTCAAAACAGGTGCCAACCTTCGCAGCTGGCTTTTCACCATCCTGCACAATACCCATGTCGATACCCAGAGGTCTCGCAGGTCCCGGACAACAAGGGACGAGGCGGCGGCCATGGATGGCGATCAGATCTATCCCGCTGGACAGGAAGATGCCGTCCATCTGCGACAGGTGCACGAAGCCTTCATGCGGCTTCCCGCCGAACAGCGCAAGGCGCTGCATCTCGTTGCGGTCGAAGACCTTTCCTATCAGCAGGCAGCAGACACGCTCGGCATCCCGCTCGGCACCCTGATGTCCCGTGTCTCTCGAGCCAGGACAACGCTGCGTGCCTTTGAGAACACCCCGACCAAGACGGCCCATCTGAGGCTGGTAGGAGGCAACAATGACTGATGTCCCTTCCGTTATGGATGCAGACCTTCATGCCTATGTCGATAATCAGCTCGATGCCGCGGGACGTTTGAAAGTCGAAAAGCATCTGGCCGGGCACCCGGAGGCAGCGGCCCAGGTTATGGCCGATCTCGGCATACGCAGCGCCTTGAAGCTCTCGCTGATCGGCGACGCCCCGCATTTCCGGCCTGACACACGCGAAGCGGCTCGCCGTCTTTCTGCAAGCCTGTCAGACCGCCGGATGTGGAATACCCTGCGCAAGATCGCAGCTGTCGGCATTCTGGTGTCTCTTGGCTGGTTCGCCAACACATCCGTCGGCACACGTGAAGTCAACGCCACGATGCATCCATCAGCCTTTGTCGAGCAGGCTGTGCGGGCACATCGCACGTCACTGGTTCGGGCCGGCATGCATTCCCAGCCGGAGGTGAGGTCCTATGACAGGGACGATATCCGCGCTGCGACCGCGATTACCATGCCGGAACTTCCGGAGAACTGGAAGGTCGAGGATGTGCAGGTCTTTCCGTCGGAATTCGGCCCGAGCATAGAGGCGGCGGTACGCACGGGCGAAGGGGCTCTGGTTTCCCTGTTTGCAGGCCGGCCGGGAAGCTTTGCCGTCGAGCCGATCACGAACCTCAATTTGGCCGATGCGGAAGCAGCTTGGTGGCAGATCGGCGAAGTCGCCTACGCGGTCATATCGAGCACGCCGGGGACCGGTCTCACCGATGAGGCTGAAACCCTCAAGAATTCACTCTACTGATCCTCAAGGAGACAAACATGTATCCCAACCAGAACCGCTTTGGCGGCTTCAGCAACACCTCGGCTGCGGCCTTTGACGAAGGTCTGCGCCAGCATATGCTGAGGGTCTACAACTATATGGGGCTTGGTCTTGTGATGACCGGCCTTGTCGCCTTCATCGTCGGCACCACTCCGGCGCTCTACGTGCCGATCTTCTCCACCCCGCTCAAATGGGTGGTGATGCTGGCGCCGCTGGCTTTCGTCTTCTTCTTCTCGTTTCGTATGCATGCCATGTCCGCGTCCTCCGCGCAGATGGCTTTCTGGGCCTTCAGCGCCGTGATGGGCCTGTCTCTGGCATCGGTATTCCTCGTCTTTACCGGGGCGAGCATCGCGCGCACCTTCTTCATCGCCGCAACCATGTTCGGGGCAATGAGCCTGTTCGGTTACACGACGAAACGCGACCTGTCCAAGATGGGTTCGTTCCTGATCATGGGTCTGATCGGCGTGATGATCGCTTCTATCGTCAACATCTTCCTCGGTTCGAGCGCACTCCAGTTCGCCGTCTCGGTAATCGGCATCATCGTCTTTGTCGGTTTGACCGCCTACGACACCCAGAACATCAAGGAACAATATGCCGAGAACTACGATCAGGAGAGCCAGCAAAAGCTCGCGGTCTTCGGCGCACTGTCGCTCTATCTGAACTTCGTCAACATCTTCCAGTTGCTGCTGAACTTCACCGGCCAGCGCGAAGAATAATCCCCAGAACCCAAGGAGACATCTCTATGGATCGCAACGACCAGCAGGCCATCAACGGCCTGTTCTCCAAGCTCGCCCATGTGGAGCAGCAATCCGGCCAACGCGACGCGGAATCCGACCGCTTCATCCAGGAGCGGATCAGCCAGCAACCGGGCGCGCCCTATTACATGGCGCAGACCATCGTCGTACAGGAGCAGGCGCTTGAGTCCGCTCAGCGCCGGATCGAAGAGCTCGAATACCAGAACACGCAGAGCGCCCAGCAGCGTGGTGGCGGCGGTTTCTTCTCGTCGATGTTCGGCAACAATGCACAGCCGCAACGCCCCGCCCCCCAGCGAACAGCCTATGGACATACGGCTTCAGCGGCCTCCCCGTGGGGCAACCAGGGACAGCAGGGCATGCCGATGCAGCCGCAGCGCGGTGGCGGCGGGTTTCTCG
>DLSX01000111.1 GCA_002500765.1 Neorhizobium sp. UBA7851 | reverse complement strand
GCCGCAGAAGAAGAACCCGGACGCCGCCGAACTGGTGCGCGCCAAGACCGGCCGCATCAACGGTTCGCTGGTGGCGCTTCTGACGATCATGAAGGGCCTGCCGCTCGCCTATTCCAAGGACATGCAGGAAGACAAGGAACAGGTCTTCGACGCCGCCGAGAACCTGGAACTGGCGATTGCCGCCATGACCGGCATGATGCGCGACATGACCATCCGTGCGGACCGCATGCGTGCGGCCGCAGGCTCGGGTTATTCGACCGCCACCGATCTGGCCGACTGGCTGGTGCGCGAGGCTGGCCTACCCTTCCGTGACGCCCACCATGCCACCGGCCATGCTGTGGCGCTTGCCGAAAAGAAGGGTTGCGAACTTGCAGAACTTTCACTCGACGAACTGAAGGCAATCAACCCGGCGATAACCGAGAAGGTCTTCGATGTTCTGACCGTCGACGCCTCCGTTGCCAGCCGCCAGAGCTTTGGCGGCACCGCGCCGTCGGAAGTCAGGAAGCAGATCGCCTACTGGCGCGGCCGCAATTGAACCGTGATCGAGTGATCGCCAATTGATACGGAAATGAACTGCACAAAGGGCGGGAACTTCGCTATGAAAGTTCCGCCTGTCCGTGCCGGAGAAAGAAAAGAATGTCGAAGTCGCTGATGAATACCGCCCGCGTCGCCCTGGTGCTCGGCCTTGCCGGCATCATTACCGTCGGCTGTGGCCGCAAGGGCGACCTCGACCGCCCCAGCACCCCGGTGGAACAGCAGAACGTCCGCAAGACCAAGGGCCAGACGGCGGATCCGGTGGCGGATCGGCCTTTCGTCCTTGACCGGCTCCTGTAATTTCAGAGACCTGACGTGAACCATTTCCAGTATATCGACGGCGTGCTGCACGCCGAAAACGTCGCCATTCCGGACATCGCCAAGGCTGTCGGAACGCCCTTCTACGTCTATTCGACGGCAACGCTCGAGCGCCACTACAAGGTCTTTGCCGCAGCGTTTTCCGATGTCGACACGATGGTCTGTTATGCCATGAAGGCGAACTCCAACCAGGCCGTGCTGAAGACGCTCGGCCGGCTTGGCGCTGGCGTCGACGTGGTCTCTGGTGGTGAACTGCGCCGCGCGCTGGCCGCCGGCATTCCGGCAAGCCGCATCATGTTCTCCGGCGTCGGCAAGACGGTTGCGGAAATGGACCTGGCGCTCGAAGCCGGCATCTACTGCTTCAACGTCGAATCCGAGCCGGAACTGGAAGTGCTGAACCTGCGCGCCGTCAAGGCAGGCAAAAAGGCCCACGTCTCCTTCCGCATCAACCCGGATGTGGATGCGGGAACCCATGCCAAGATCTCGACTGGCAAGAAGGAAAACAAGTTCGGCATCGCCTATGAGCGCGCCCGTGCCGTCTACGCCCATGCGGCGGAGCTGCCCGGCATCGACGTCACCGGCATCGACATGCATATCGGCAGCCAGATCACCGAGCTCGCGCCCTTCGAGCATGCCTTCCGTCTGCTGCGCGAACTGGTCGACACGTTGCGCGGCGATGGCCACCGGATCGATCACGTCGATATCGGCGGCGGTCTCGGCATTCCTTACAAGGACGACAACACGCCTCCCCCGCTGCCGGATGCCTATGCCGATACGGTAAAGCGTCAGCTGCGTTCGCTGAACTGCAAGATCGTTACCGAGCCCGGCCGCCTGATAGTCGGCAATGCCGGCATTCTGGTGACCGAGGTCATCTATGTGAAGGATGGCGGCGAAAAGACCTTCGTCATCGTCGACGGCGCGATGAACGACCTGATACGCCCGACGCTTTATGAAGCCTATCACATGATCCGCCCGGTCGTCGTGCCGACTGCCGATGCGCCCCGCATCCGGGGCGATATCGTCGGCCCGGTCTGTGAAACCGGCGACTATCTGGCGCTCGACCGCGAGATGGCAGAACCGAAACCGGGTGACCTGATTGCCGTCGCATCTGCCGGAGCCTATGGCGCAGTACAGGCCGGAACCTACAATTCCCGTCTCCTCGTTCCGGAGGTTCTGGTCAAGGGATCCGAGTTCCACGTCATCCGCCCGCGCGGCACCTATGACGAGCTTATCGGGCTAGATTCCGTTCCCGCCTGGCTGGACTGAGACCTGAATGCGCGCCCGGACGCGCATTTGAAGCAGCATTCACAATTGCGGGAAACTGCCTAAAATATGAGGGTCGGCCCATGCCTGCCCTCGTCTTCGCCACAAAGACTGTTATCTTAGGAGCTTGTTTGCGCCGCCACGATCGGAGACGGACCGCATGAGCTTTACCCGCAAAGGTGCCTTCGAGACCCATCCCGCGCTTGCCCGCAGGGTGGCCCTGAAGCGTTCCTTCGCGCGGATCGTGCTGTTTTTCGAGCGCATCCTGCCCTTGGCGCTGACGCCTGTCGGTATTGTCGCCCTGTTTTTCTCGGCCTCATGGTTCGGCATTTTCCGCCTGTCGCCGGACTGGCTGCGCTGGATCCTGCTTGCAGCCTTCTTCGGCGGCTTCGTCGTTGCGCTGCTTCCGTTCGCGCGCATTCGCTGGCCGAGCGCGGGTGAGGCGGATCGCCTGCTCGAGGATCGCAACAACCTTCCGCACCAGCCCGTCGGCGTGCAGGAAGACGCGCCGGCTTTCGAGACCCCCTTCTCCCGCGCCTTGTGGAAAGAACATCAGGTCCGCATGGCCGAGCGGATCGCAGCGCTGGACGCCGGCCTGCCACAGCCGGATATCGCCAGACATGACCGTTTCGGCCTGCGCGCCATCCCGGCGCTTGTCTTCACCGTAGCGCTTGCCTTTTCCTATTCCAACAGCGGCGGCACTCTGGGTGACGCTTTCATACCCACACCGCCGGCACCGAGCATCAACCCGGACCTGCGCATAGATGCATGGCTGACGCCTCCTTCCTATACCGGTCGCGCACCCGTGTTTCTGACCGGCCAGCAGGCCCAGAACAATAATGGCACCGTGTCCATACCGCAGAACTCGGCTCTGACCGTCCGCGTGACCGGCGGCGAAGGTGAAGAGGCCGTGGTGTTCACCGCCAGCGCCAACAAGCAGGATGTGACGCTGCAGACCGAAGAGGCAAAGGCCGCGGCGAAAAAGGCTGCAGAGCAGGCACAGGACAACACGCAGGCCCCAACGCCATCACCGCAGTCACCTGCAGCCCCTGCAAACGGCAACCAGCCGCTTGCACCGCGCACCTATGCCATGGCGGTCAACGAAAGCGGCAATCTCACGGTCAACGGCCAAAGCTGGGCATTCAACGTCATTCAGGATCGCCCACCGGAGATCGCCTTCGAAGGCCAGCCGAAACGGTCGGTCAATGGCGCGCTGGAGATCGGCTTCCGTGCCAAGGACGACTACGGCATTCGCGAGGCCCATGCGTTGATCGAGCCCGCAGGTCCGCAGGATCCGGCTGCGACGCCGCTTTATCCGCTGCCCGAATATCGGCTGGATCTGCCGCGTCAGACCAAAGGCCAGGAATTCAAGGGCCTGACGAGCCGCAGCCTGATTGAACATCCGCTTGCCGGAAAGCGTGTTCGTGTAACTCTGGTCGCGACCGATGGCGCCGGTCAGACGGGACGCAGCCCGGCCCATGAAATGATCCTGCCCGGCCGTGGCTTCTCCGAGCCGCTCGCCGCAGCCGTGGCCGAACAGCGGCAGGTCTTTGCGCTCGACACGCGCCAGATGCCGAAGGCGATCGAACTCAACGAAGCCCTGACAATTCGCCCGGACGAGACAATTCCGAACCTCAGCCATTTCCTGCTGATCGAATCCGCGCGTGGACGCATGAAGCTCGCCCGCGATGAGGAGCAATTGAAGGAGACGGCCGACTATCTCTGGGAGATCGCGCTCGGCATCGAGGATGGCGATCTGTCGCTCGCCGAACGCCGCCTGCGTGATGCGCAGCGCAATCTGTCCGAAGCCCTTCAAAATGGCGCCAACGATCAGGAAATCGCCAGACTGATGCAGGAAATGCGCGAGGCGATGCAGCAATATATGAACGAGCTGGCGCAGCGCATGCAGAATGCGCCGCGGGCGCAGCAGAACATGCAGGCGCAGAACGTCATCCGCCAGCGCGATCTGCAGAACATGATGGACCAGATCGAAAATCTTGCCCGCTCCGGCAATCGCGACGCCGCCCAGCAGATGCTGAACGAGTTGCAGCGGATGATGAACAACATGCAGGCCGGACGCCCGCAGCGTGGCCAGCAGGGCCAGCAGCAACAAAACAGCCAGATGCGTCAGCAGATCGACAAGCTCGGCGAGATCATGCAGGAACAGCAGCGGCTGATGGACCAGACCTTCAAGCTGGATCAGGCGTTGCGCGACCGCATGCAGCGCGGCGACCCGGACCAGCAGGGCGAAGGCGGCGAGCAACAACAGTCGCAGCAAGGTCAACAGGGCCAGCAGCAACAAGGCCAGCAGGGCCAACAAGGTCAACAGGGTCAACAGGGTCAGGGCCAGCAAGGTCAGCAAGGTCAGCAAGGTCAGCAGAATACCGACCAGATGACCGCCGAACAGCTGCGTGAAGCGCTGAAGAACCTGCGTGCCCAACAGGACGGCCTCGGCAAGAAACTAGGCGAGCTTCAGCAGGGCCTGAAGGATCTCGGCATGCAGCCCGGCGAAGGCTTTGGTCAGGCGGAACGCGAAATGGGCAATGCCGGCCAGTCCCTCGGCCAGGGCCAGGGCGAACAGGCCGTGCAGGGCCAGGGCAATGCGCTCAATGCGCTGCGCCAGGGCGCCCAGAACATGATGCAGCAGATGATGCAGGCCATGCAGGGGCAGCAAGGACAACAGGGCCAGCAGAATGGCGAGGGCGAAGGCATGGCCAACCAGGGCGGCCAGAATGGGCGCGATCCGCTCGGACGTCCCCGCGCCACGTCAGGCCCGGATTTCGGCGATCAGGTGAAGGTACCCGACGAGATTGACGTGCAGCGGGCACGGGAAATTCTCGACGCGATCCGCGAGAAGCTGGGTGGTTCATTGTCGGGTGATGCGGAACGGCAGTATCTGGAGCGGTTGCTGGAGATCAGGTGAGGCGACGGAAAATTCCCCTCACTTGCGATTTCTAACACTTAGCCTTCGGCTAAGATGTTGAAATCGCTTTCTCTCCCACAAGGGGAGAGATACCGGTGAGGCAAACTCGACACTTACCTCTCCCCTTGTGGGAGAGGTTACAAAATCAAGATCTTAGCCAAAGGCTAAGTCTTAGATTTTGTTGGTGAGGGGACCGTTTCAATCCCACAGATCTTATCAAGCAGCCTGCGACGACACGCCGGCAAGCGCCCGTGCGACAGCCTTGCGGATCTCCGGCAGGGCGAACGGCTTCGGCACCACATCGACGATCTTGGAGGCAAGATCGTCAGCGCGTTCCCGCTGCTCGGCGTAACCGGTCATCAGCAGGATTTTCATCTCGGGAAAACGGGCGGATGCCTGATGAGCGAGTTCGATCCCGTCCATGACGGGCATGCGGATATCGGAGAGAAGCAGATCGTAGGAGCCCTCATCGAGACGCTCCAGCCCTTCGGCCCCGTCACCGGCTTCGAAGGTTTCATGGCCATCAAGGCGTAGAGCCCGCGCGACGAAGCGACGGAGAGATTCCTCATCCTCGGTAATCAGGATTCTGGCCATAGCGATCATCGCTCCCTGTGTTTCAATTCGGGAGCAAATGACCAGACTTTCCTTTTCGAGGAGTAAACAGGCCCCCTGCCGAGGTGTGAGATGGTTAACGTCTTGCGACTATCGGGATACAATTTCCTGCATCCCGACGCTCGTCCCGCATCACGCGTCGCCGGTCACCACGCCGACGAAAGGCAGTTCGCGGAAGGCGTAAGCCGCATCCATGCCGTAGCCGACGACGAAATAATCCGGGCATTCGAAACCGACGTAATCGGCTTCCAGCTCCTCCTTGCGCTTGACGCTCTTGTCGAGCAGCACGGCGATCGTCACGTTGCGCGCGCCGCGCTCATAGAGCAGTTCCTTGGCGAATTTCAGCGTACGGCCGGATTCGAGAATATCGTCGATCAGGAGAACGTCGCGGCCATGCACGTCGCTGTCGATATCCTTGACGATGCGAACGCCCTGCGACACCGTGCCCGTGCCGTAGCTCGACAGCGTGATGAATTCGACCTCCGGTGCAAGGCCCGTTTCGTGCAGCGAGCGCAGAAGGTCGGCTGCGAAAATGAACGAGCCCTTGAGGATCGCGATGACGAGCAGGTCCTTGGTCGGGCCGCTGGCGATCTCGGCAGCGATGGCATGATTGCGCTCGGCAATCTGCTCGGCGGAAAATAGCGGTTCGATCTGCTTGCCGCGCACGACTGGCATGAGGCTCTCCTGCGTGTCCTAAAGACGCCGCGATAGCACAATCGGTACTGCTAAAGAAAGCTTTCAGGCCCCGCGCTCGGCCAAAGAGAGCCTGAGATCGGGAAGTTTTCCACCGGGATGGGGCACACGGACGGAAAAGCCGTAGCTTTCGCGGCCACCGATCTGGGAAGCGGAGGTCGAGATCAACGTGCTCGCGACCACGACCTCGCCCGAGATGAGCTCCGCACGGATCGACGGCATGGCGAGACGACCCTCTGTCCGGTTTTCGACGATCCCGTTGATCAAAAGCACCCGCATGCCATTGGCATCCTGCGGCGTCATCGTCACATGGGTGATATCGAGCGCCGGCCCCGGATCGGCCGATGCGCCACCCGAAAGCAGCGAGAAGCCGCCGAACAGCGTGAACACGGTAACGACAACACTTGCGACGACGGCAACGAAGGCGTCCGGAGAAAGGCGCAGGAGTTTTCTTTCGATCGCACCGAGCACGCCGCCGAAAGCGGCTTCAGGCAGCACCGCCTTTGCCTTTCCCGGGCGGCGATCATTCGGGCAAGCCTCGGCCGAACTGCGGCGCCGCGTCCGGTCATTGACCGGCACGAAATGCGCATCCTCGATTTCCGACGACCTCGCAAACGCCCTGGGAAAACGAATGACCTTCCCCTTGCCGCCCTTCTCATCACCCTCTGGCGGCAAGATATCGATCGGCATCTCGGCGCGGGCTTTGTAACGGTCCTGGAAGGTGCTCATGGGCCCTCTCCGCCCGCCTCGTCAGAACCGCCCGGATCGGTCTTGATCAGGCATCGGAGGTCGGGCATTGAAACAAACTCTCCTCGGTCGTAAACTGATATGGTTAACGCTTTCCAAATTCGGCCTGAAAATCGCCCTTTTGACTGCCTGATTTACCCTTCATTTACCCGCGGCGTTAAGAGATAGCCGTTCAAAGCTACACACAGCCAAGACAAGGTCTCCGGTGATCCATTTCGAAAATGTCGGTCTGCGTTATGGCATGGGCCCGGAAATCCTCCGGGACATGACGTTCGACATTCCCAAACGATCCTTCCAGTTCCTCACCGGCCCTTCGGGCGCTGGCAAGACGACGCTGCTCCGGCTGCTGTTCATGTCGCTCAATCCGACCCGCGGCATCATCCGCATGTTCGGACGCGACCTGTCGCAGATCCCGCGCGGCGAATTTCCGATGCTGCGCCGTCGCGTCGGCATCGTCTTCCAGGACTTTCGCCTTCTCGACCACCTGACGACCTATGAGAACGTCGCCCTGCCCTTGCGCGTCAGAGGCAAGGACGAGGCATCCTATCGCAATGACGTGATCGACCTTCTGAAATGGGTCGGTCTCGGAGAGCGGATTAACGTTTTGCCGGCAATCCTGTCCGGTGGGGAAAAGCAGCGCGCCGCGATTGCCCGCGCCCTGATGGACCGGCCGGAAATATTGCTGGCCGACGAACCGACGGGCAATGTCGATCCGCCGATGGCCCGCCGCCTGCTCAGCCTGTTTCTGGAATTGAACCGACTGGGCACCGCCGTCGTTATCGCCACGCATGATCTGGCACTGATGGATCAGGTCGATGCGCGCCGCATGATCCTGACCGAAGGACGGCTCGATATCTATGAATGAGGCAGGCCGGATGGGAAGGTCCGATCTTCCCGAAGAGGAAAACACGAACAAGGGACGTCAGGACACGTCACGGCGGCGCGCGGAGATGCGTGTTCGCCCGACAGGAGCAATCCTGCCGCCTGCCAATATCCAGGGCAATGCGCTGATGGTCGTCATCGCCATCATGGCCTTTCTCGCCTGTCTGACGCTCGGCGCAGTCAGCATGGTGCGCACCACCGCAGCCGGCTGGCAGAGCCAGATCTCACGTGAGATCACCATCCAGATCAAGCCCGCCGACGGCCTGGACATGGACGCGGCGCTGAAAAAGGCCCGCGATCTGGCGCTGACCTTCGTCGGAACCAGGTCCGGCACGATCATGGATGACGCCGCGACCGCAAGGCTTCTCGAACCCTGGCTCGGCGCGGACCTGCAGCTGGACGAGCTGCCCGTCCCCCGTCTTGTCATCATCACCATCGACGAGAGCAATCCGCCGGATTTCGAAGGTATGCGCGCGCTGTTGAAAACGGAGCTGCCGCAGGCCTTTCTCGATGATCACCGCACCTGGGTCGACCGGCTGGTTTCCATGGCACGCACCACCGTCTGGATCGGAACCGGCGTCCTGATCCTTGTTTTCACCGCGATGATCCTGACCGTGATCTTCGCCACCCGCGGCGCGCTGTCAGGCAACCGGCACATCGTCGAGGTCCTGCACTTTGTCGGCGCAGAGCGTACCTTCGTTGCCCACGAATTCCAGAAACACTTCCTCAAGATCAGCCTCAAGGGCTCGGCGATCGGCAGCGCGGTGGCCGCGCTGCTCTTCGCGACGGCGAGCCTCTGGCAGTCGAATTCCCGCGCCACACCGGAAAGTGAACAGGCGATGGCCCTATTCGGCTCCTTCACCATCGGCTGGTCCGGCTATCTCGGCATCTTCGCAACCATGCTGGTCATCGCCCTTCTGACGACCGTGACCGCCCGTTTCACAGTCATGCGGACGATCGATGAAATCGACCTTGTTCGCTCCGATCCTTCCCGCTCCGATGGACTGCCGCCATCGTGACATGTAGTCATGTTGCTTGGTAATGTTTCGGGGACTATCCACTGCCTCAATCTGCGACTAATGACGGGTCATGAAATTCGGCAGGAGCAATCGCTGGACGCCCGAAAGCCGACCTCCGGATCGGCACGATATCGGGTTATTGTCGCGCCAGAGCGCCTTGCGGCGGTTCGCAAGGCGTCTGATCATGCTGGTCTTCATCTGCGTGGCGATCCTCGGCGGCGGTTTTTTATGGTTCGCTGATTCGGTGACCTCGCTACGTGCGCCGGACGGCGTGAAGGCGGACGCCATCGTGGTTCTCACCGGCGGTTATCTTCGCATCGAACAGGCCGTGGGATTGTTACGGGACGGAGCCGGCCAGCGGCTGCTGATCTCCGGCGCCCATCCGTCCACGACGCCGACCCAGATCCGCAAGGTCACCCAGGCATCCGCCGACCTGTTCAAGTGTTGCGTCGATATCGGTTACGACGCGATCGACACGATCGGCAATGCCAACGAGATCACCCGCTGGATTCATGATCACGGGTACAAGTCCGTGCTGGTCGTGACCAACAACTATCATATGCTGCGAAGCCTGCACGAACTGCGCCGCGCCGATCCTCAGACAGAATTCATCCCCTACCCCGTCGTCAATGCCGACCTTGCCCGCCGCGCCTGGTTCGCGGAACCCGACACGCTGCGCACCATGCTGTCGGAATACGCCAAGGTGGTCCTGGCTTCATTCCGGGACTGGCTGGGGGTTGCCCGCTGGACGGGACTGCGGACAGAAGAAGAGGATCGCAGCAAGACTGCAAATCCTTCGCCCTGATCTCTCCCAAACGGCTCTTTTGTCCGCGCGCGATCTCGTGTAGGCAACGCTTACTCAAGAGGAAGCCATAATGCTGCTGTTGCGCTCGGTGCTGTTCAACACCGCCTTCTACACCGATCTCATCGTCCGGATGATCGTCTGTTCGCCCTACTATTTCCTGGCGCCGCGCAAGGCTGCCCTGCGGGTCCCGAAGGCATGGGCGAAAGCCGTCAACCGGCTCGCGGAAAAAATCCTCGGCGCGACGTTCGAAATCGAAGGCCTCGAAAACATTCCCGAAGGCGGCTGCATCTTTGCCCCGAAACACCAGTCGGCCTGGGATACGTTCGCTCTCCTGCCGCACCAGCGCGATCCGGTCTACATCCTGAAGCGCGAGCTGACATGGATCCCTCTGTTCGGCTGGTATGTCGCCAAGCAGAAGATGATCCCGGTCAACCGCGGTGCCCGTGGCAAGGTCATGGTCGATGTCATGAAGCGCACCAAGCAGGAGATGGCGAACGGCCGCCAGCTGATCATCTACCCCGAGGGTACCCGCCGCGCGCCCGGTGACGAACCGCAATACCGCTACGGCATTGCCCGCATCTATCGCGACGTTCAGGTCCCGGTCGTGCCGATCGTTGCCCATTGGGGCCTCTTCTGGGGCCGCCGCAAGCTGGTGAAATATCCCGGCCACTTCAAGGTCCGCATCCTGCCGCCGATCCAGCCCGGCATGGACCCGGATGCCTTTTACGCCCATTTGATCGAGACGATGGAAAAAGCGAGCGACGAACTGCTGATCGAAACGGTCGAAGCCAACCCGAACCTCCCGCTACCGCCGACTGCCGCGAAACGCCTGGCGGAATTGCGGGCTCAGTCTGCGGCCTGACCTTACTGAAATTGCCCCTCACCCAGAGCGCAGCAAGCTGCGCTCCACCTCTCCCCCTAAGAACGGGGAGATGGGACGTGCCCAACGTGATATCGAGTTGGCGGAGAGGGTGCGGCATGGGTCCTTCTTCCCGCGAGCGGGGAGAAGGTGGCGGCAGCCGGATGAGGGGCTACGCGACAGCCGACGCGTGAGACACAGCGTCCCCCACCGCCTCCAGCCAGAGGTCACGAATACCCATCTGCTTCAACTGGGTCACCGTGTTGAGCACATAGGCATCATTCGGGCCTGACTGACCGTGTGACCGCAGCACGACCGCTGCCGCCTCTTCCACGCCGAGACTCCCCGCATATTGCGGATGCTGGCGATCGACCACGTAGGTAACGGAGTTGACGCGCCGTCCGTCAGGCAGGCCGATGGGGACGATCCGTTCCATATAGACATTGGTGATGAGTTCGCGCTTGCGCAGATAGTCGAGCGCATCGTCGCGGTCCCTGTCGTCAACCTTGAAGGCCATGCCGCGGCATGATCCGCCCCGGTCGAGCCCCATTACCAGGCCCGGCTGGTCGACCGTCCCGCGATGCGCCGTGGACCAGATGCATAGCGACCGACGAAACCCGTGAACCCTCGCAGCCTGCCGCTCCACGTAGGGAAATCCCGGATTCCACATCAGTGATCCGTAGCCAAACACCCAAAATTCGTCCATATCCCACGCCATGTCGTTACTTTAGTTGCGTCGCACCATTGGGAGAACAACATGGCAGCGTCAAGCCGATCCGGCATCAGCAGAAAACTCTGGTTTCTTGCGAGTGCTGTCGTGCTCGTCATCGCACTCTATACCGCAGGCTGGTTTTATGCCGCCTCGGCCCTGCGCGAAAAAACCCTGCTTCTCCTCGGCAGCCAGGCGGATGCGGGCATTTCGGCCTCATGCGAGAACGCCGAATATCGCGGTTATCCCTTCCGCATCGGGCTGTTCTGCTCGAAGGTCGATGTCGACGACAACGTCAACGGCATTTCAGCCAGCTTCGGCACGCTGCGCTCGGCGGCTCAGGTTTACAACCCGAGCCACATCGTCTGGGAGCTCGACGCACCTTCGGAAGTTCGCACCGGTCGTGGCCTGTCTGTCGCCAGCACCTGGGAAACACTGCAATCCAGCCTCGTCACCAAGCTGAAGGGCGTCGAGCGCGCCTCCATGGTCATCGAGAAGCCGAAGACGACCATCATGTCCTCCGCCAGCGGACAGGCTTTCGATATCGCGGCCGACAAGTCGGAAATTCATCTGCGCCAGAACGGTGCGGATCTTGACGCCGCGATCCAGCTGCAGAACGCCACGACAACCGCCAAGGGCCTGCCGCAGCTTCTGCCTGCAACCAACACAAGCATCGACGTGACGCTCAAGGACCGTGCCGGCATTCTGGACGGAAGCGACGGCAGTGGCCTTGCGCTGCAGGATTCGGAAGGCGAGCTGCGTGAATTCAAGGCCGACCTTGGACAAGGCCAGGTGCTGACGCTTTCAGGCCCGTTCTCCTTCGACGACAGGGGCCGCATGTCCGGCAAGATGAAGCTCAGGATCGAGGACATTCCGGCATGGCAGGACAGCCTGAGCCGCGCATTTCCGGGTCTCGAATCGACGATCGGAACGGCAGCAAACATGCTGCAGGCGCTCGGCGGCGGAGAAAAGGCCTCGCTCGACATCACCATTCGCCGCGGCAAGGTGTTTGCCGGCGGCCTGATCCCGATCGGCGAAATCCCGCCGATCTGAAGAACATCACCCGAAGCCGGCACCGGCCTCGGATGAATACGTAATGCCGATTTACTTCTTGGCGTCGAGCGCGTGGCGGCCGAAGTCAGGTGCATCGACATCCTGTCCGGCCTGCACGATCGAACGGCGAATCGTGCGGGTGCGGGTGAAAAGCTCGAACAGCTTGTCGCCTTCGCCCCAGCGGATCGCCCGTTGCAGATAGGCGAGATCTTCGGAGAACCGCGCCAGCATTTCGAGGATCGCATCCTTGTTGTGCAGGCAGATGTCGCGCCACATGGTCGGATCCGACGCGGCAAGACGGGTGAAGTCGCGGAAACCGGAAGCGGAATATTTGATCACTTCCGATTCCGTCACCGTTTCCAGATCGTCCGCCGTGCCAACGATATTGTAGGCGATGATATGCGGAAGATGGGAGACGATCGCCAGCACCTTGTCGTGATGCTCCGGATCCATGTCGTCCACCCGCGAGCCGAGCGCAATCCAGAAGGCCTTCAGCCTGTCGAGAGCAATGGCATCGGTATCCGGCAGCGGCGTGAAGATGCACCAGCGATCACGGAACAGACCGGCAAAACCGGCATCGGGGCCTGACTTTTCCGTGCCCGCCAGCGGGTGGCCCGGAATGAAATGCACATTGTCCGGCATATGCGGCGCCATTTGCGCGATGACCGACGCTTTCGTGGAACCGACATCGGTAACGATCGCGCCGGGCTTCAACGAGCCCGCAATCTGCTTTGCAACAGCTTCCGAGGCACCGACGGGAACCGAGACGATGACGAGATCGGCATCCTTCACCGCGTCGGCGGCCGACACCGTGTATTCGGTACCGAGCTGCAGCTCTTCGGCGCGCTTCAGCGTTTCTTCGCTACGTGTCGAGACGACCACGTGTTTCGCAAGCCCCAGCTGCTTGACGTCGCGGGCGATCGACGAGCCGATCAGGCCGATGCCGATCAGCGCGATCCGCTCGAAATGTACGTCACTCATCATTTGCGTCCCATGAATTCACCGAGCGCTTCGATGACGCCGCGATTGGCTTCTTCGGACCCGACCGTCATGCGCAGCGCATTCGGCAGGCCGTAGCCCTTCACCATACGCAGGATATAACCGCGGCTGGTGAGGAACTCGTCGGCATCCGGCGCGCGCTTGCCATCGACATCGGGAAAATGGATCAGCACGAAATTGGTGACCGACGGCGTGACCGTGAGACCGATCGTATCGAAAGCATGGGTCAGCTTGTCCTTCCAGAGCAGATTGTGCTCGACGGCGTCGCCGACGAAGTTTTGGTCCCGGATGGCGGCAGCACCGGCCGCGATTGCCGGCGCGTTCATATTGAACGGGCCACGCACGCGGTTCAGCGCATCGAGAATGCCGGCCGGACCGTACATCCAGCCGATACGTAGAGCAGCAAGGCCGTAAACCTTCGAGAAGGTACGGCACATCACGACATTCTTGTTTGACGAAACGAGTTCGACACCCGCCTCGTAATCGTTCTTGCGCACATATTCCGCATAGGCGGCATCAAGAACCAGGATGACATTCTTCGGCAGACCGGCATGCAGGCGACGGATATCGGCGACCGGAACATAGGTACCGGTCGGGTTGCCCGGATTGGCGATGAAGACGAGCTTGGTCTTGTCCGTCACGGCAGCCAGGATCGCGTCGACATCGACGGTATAGTCCTTCTCCGGCACTTCGATCGCCTGAGCGCCAGCGCCCATGATCTGGATCTTGTAGACAAGAAACCCATGCTGGGTGATGATCGCCTCGTCACCGGCACCGAGATAGACGTGGCAGATGAGGCCGAGCAGTTCATCCGAGCCGTTACCGCACATGATGTTGGCGACGTTCAGGCCGTGTACGGAAGCGATCGCCTCGCGCAGCGCCAGCGCCTGGCCGTCCGGATAAATCTCGAGATGGCCGGCCGACTGGCGGAAAGCCTCGATCGCCTTGGGGCTCGCTCCGAGCGGCGTTTCGTTGGAAGACAGCTTGAACACGCGCGCGACGCCGGGAGCATGTTCCTTGCCGGGCACATAGGCGGCGATATCCAGAATGCCTGGACGCGGAACGGGCTCACTCACAACGATGCTCATCGGATCAACCTTCTTGGAAAACGCCTGCTCTGGCAGGGATGTGAGAGGGATTAAAGCCGAAAACGATGCTTGTCGAGAAGAACTGTCGGAACGATCGACGCCAAACCGTCTTTCAGATGACCAACATGTCATGGAGGCAATCATGAGCACCGGCGACCACGATGATATCAAGGCTCTGCTGCGGGACTGGATGGCCGCCTTGCGGACCAAGGACGCAGCCGAGATCATCCGCTGCCAGTCCGCAACCATCCGGCAATTTTCACTTGCCCCTCCGCTACAGGAGACGGGCAACGACAAACCCTCCCTGCAGGCCTGGCTCGACACGTGGGATGGGCCGCTCGAGTTCGATATCCGCGACACGGACCTGAGGCTTGGAGGCGATATCGCCTGGTGTTCCGCTTTGGCATGGCTGGGCGGCATCAAGAAAGGCGGACAGAAGAACGGCTTCTGGTTTCGCCTGACCGTCGCCTTTGCCCGTGAGGACGGACGCTGGCTGATCGCCCATACGCACGAATCCGTACCCTTCGCGATGGAAGGACAACCACTCGGCCTATTCGATCTTCAGCCCTGATTGCGGTCGCGCGTGGTTCTGACACCCTGCGGTGCCAGAACCGGCACGAAGACGCGCCGTGACGCGCGGGCGGCGACCGGCAGTCCCTGATAAAGCCGCTTCTGCGCCTCGATGACGATGACGCCGGAAAACACCGGCCAGAACCGCCGTCCCAGCCGCTCAAGGAGATTCCGGAACTTAAGCACCGTACGGACCTTGGACGGCGGGAAAAACAGTGCCTCGGCCGATGCACCGGGTGTGAAATTCGCCTCGCGCAACAGGGTTGTCAGCTGACTGCGCGAATAGGGCCGGCCTGAACCGAAAGGCGTATGTTCCATCCGTGCCCACACCCCGCGCCGGTTGGGCACGACGATGACCAGCCGCCCACCGGGCGCCAGCACCCGCCAGATTTCCTTCAGGCTTTCCCGCGGGTTCTCGGTAAATTCAAGCGAATGAACCATCAGCACCCGATCGACGGAACTGTCCGGCAGCGGCAGTTCCTCGTCGAATACCAGCGCAGTCGAGGAGTTTTCGCCGACCGGCCAGTTCACCGCCCCCTGCCCCGCAGGCATGAAGGCGAAAGTGCGTTCGGTATCGGCCCGGAACCGGTCGAGATAAGGCACTGCATAACCCAATCCGACCAGACGTTCTTCCGGCAACCGCGCCCAGAGCGACGAAAGCGCCATCGCGATCGACTGCTCGGCCAGACGGCCGAGCGCGGAATGATAGAACTCACGAAGGTCAACAATATCGACGGACAAAACGCAAATGCTCGTGTTCAGTGGTTGGACTAAGGCCTGCCTCTCTCTACATTGTGGCTGAAGAAGCATTGAGCAATAGGTCTGTTCTGATGAAGCCTTTGGAAATCGAAGTTTTTTCCTGCAGAAGCGATAATTACGGCGTTCTGGTGCATGAACCGGAAAGCGGATTGACGGTTTCGATTGATGCGCCGGAGGAAAAGCCGATCGTTGAGGCCGCCAACCGGCGCGGCTGGAAGCTCACCCATATATTCACCACGCACCACCACACCGACCATGTAGAAGCCAATCTGGCACTGAAGGAACGTTACGGGCTGGAAATCATCGGGCCTGTCAATGAAGCGGTCGCCATCCCCGGCCTCGACAGAAGCGTTGAAGATGGCGACGAATTCCAGTTCGGCGAACATCTGGTCCGCGTGATCGAAACACCCGGCCATACTGCTGGCCACATCTGTTTTCATTTCCCCGATGACAAGATCCTGTTTGCCGCCGATACGCTGTTCGCACTCGGCTGTGGCCGGCTGTTCGAGCGCCCGGCCGCAGACATGTGGCATTCGTTGCAGAAACTCGCCGTCCTGCCTGACGAGACCGCAATCTATTTCGGCCACGAATATACTCTGTCCAACGCGAAATTCGCCCTGACGATCGATCCCGACAACGAGGCGCTGAAACGGCGTGTTGCGCAGATCGAAGGACTGCGCGCCGAGGGCAAATTCACCATTCCGACGATGATGGGGCTGGAAAAAGAGACCAATCCCTTCCTGCGCGCCAAGGATCCAAAGATCCGCCGCAACCTGATCATGGAAGGCAAGACGAACGAGGAGGTCTTTGCCGAGATCCGCAAGCGCAAGGACAATTTCTAAGCCATGGTGCACAACCCGACGCAAACAGCGGAAGAAATTATCGCAGCCCTCGGCATGCAGCGCCACCCGGAAGGCGGGTGGTATGCCGAGACGTTTCGGGACGGCGATGGAAACAACCGCGGCGCGTCGACAGCGATCTATTATCTGCTGCAGGCGGGCGAGCGCTCCCACTGGCACCGCGTGCGCGATGCAGCCGAGGTCTGGCATTTTTATGCCGGTGACCCTCTACTGTTGAGGATATCGGATGGGATGACGGTCGAGGAGATCCGTCTGGGCACGGACCTCGCTGCCGGTGAGCGCCCGCAGGCGGTCGTGCCCGCCAATGCCTGGCAGGCAGCCGAACCGCTAGGCGCCTTCACGCTCGTCGGCTGCACGGTTGCCCCGGGCTTCGAATTTTCAAGTTTTGAAATGGCGGAACCCGGCTGGAAGCCGGGCTGATAACGGCATTAATCGCGCGGAGGCTTGCCGTGCTTGCGGTCGAGATCGCGAATTACGAGATAGGCATAAAGCGAGCCACCGGCCGCGATGCAAAGCGGCAGGACGTAAAAAGCGAATATCTGCAAATTCGTCATTGCAGCCTCCTCAAGATGACCCTGCCCCACAAATGTAGTATCACGGCAGCCAAAAGCTAAGACACCACGGCCCCAATGAACTGAATGGCACCAATCTGGGACCCCGCTGACGTATAGAGTGAAGCAGCGATCGGCGCAAAGACTCCGACGGTCAGGCAGGATGTTGATGCCCGATCGAAGGAATTGGCGATATATTTCACCCTCTCATTGTACTCGACCGACATGTTCTCTCACTCCGCAGGAGCCTCCGCCTTGGTCTTGCGCTTCGGCCGAATCATTTCCTTGGCCGCCAGCACCGCTCCGCCGGTGATCAGCACGCAGGCAATCAGAATGCGCCAGCTCGGCTCGGCGAAACCGCTCAACAGCAGGATCAGCGTCGACAGCAGCGGAGCCGCATAGCTTGCCGCGCCGATAACCTGGATATCGCCGTTCTTGACGCCGTAATCCCAGGCATAGAAGGCAGCTCCGACAGGTAGAAGACCGAGGCCGATGACGGCCGCCCATTCACCACCGCTTGCCGGCCAGACGGTTGTTTCGAGCGCCAGATGGCAGACGAGCGACAGAAGCGAGGTAGCAAGGCAGAACCCGGTCACCACATCCGTCGACACCCTGTCGAAACTGCGCGTCAGAAGCGAATAGCCGGACCATGTGAAAGCGCAGAGCAGGGCCGCGCCATAGCCGAGGAAATAGGACTGGTCGAAGGACACACCATTGCGCGACACGATCGCAACCGTACCGCACAAACCGGCGAGTGCCCCGGCGACATGGTACCAGCGCAGCTTTTCGCCTGGCAGAAGCGCAGACCCGACAACGATCAGCAGCGGCCATAGATAGGCGATCAGCCCGGCCTCGACCGCCGGTGCATTGCGAAGCGCCGTGAAATACAGAAAATGATAGCCGAACAGCCCGGCAATTCCGATGATCCACACTTTCGCCGGCTGTCTGAGCAGCTTGATGCGTTCGGGTCTCACGGCGAGAAGCAACAGCCCCGGCAGGCTACCGATCGCAAATGTCATCGCATTCATCTGGAACGGCGGAACGCTGCCGGATGCAGCCGTCATCAGTGCCAGCAGCGACCACATCAGGATCGCCGTGAAGCCGATCAAAGTCCCTCTGATTTTCAAGCCAGGCCCCTCTTATTTGCTTTTAGGCCTACTCTTCCCGCGCCGGGCCTCGCGCGTCAACCGCCGTATCGGGCAGCCGTTATATAGAGAGGTCCCATTCTCGTCGGAATACGGGCATAGATGGGCGCATAGACACTGGACCCGTCAGCCTTGGCAAACCACACTTCCATCGGTGTCTTCTTCAGGTACTCGATATCGTCGCGTCCCTTGCGATAACCGGATTTCGGTTGGTAACGGACCGTGCAGACGATCACCTCGCCCTTGAAACCCTTCGTCTCGTAAGGCTTCGTCCCTTCGCGCTTGAGCAGCAGGTCCATCCGCGATTCTCCGTCATAGACCGGAACGCGACTCGGGCAGACCGTAGCACCCTCGGGAAAGATCAGCCCGCTTAAGGGATCGAGCACCGCACGCAGGTCTTGCGGCGTGACAGGCACCCAGTTTTCCGCCTTGCGGCGCGGCGGCGGCGTGATCGTCGTGTCCGTCACGTTGCCGTTTGTGTAAACGACATCATAGATGCGTGTCCGCTTGCCGAGCTTGTAGACCAGATTATAGCGATCGGCCTGCAGCCGGTCTCCCTCGATCCGCCCCGCGACGTTGGTCTCAGCCGATACCTTCTTGATGACGTTGACGATACCGCCCGACTTGAAGATGCCGTTGATCTTGTAACCGCTCCCGTCGAACTCGCTGGAAAAGGTTGCCGTACCGATCGGCAGGATCCCCAGCGTGATGTCGTAATCGGTGACGTGCCGTTCGGCGGATTGCGCCGGCGCTGCGCCTGCAGCGAGAAGAAAAAGAACTCCCGCAAGCGGGCGGATGAATGAAAACATGGTTTGCCTGCACCGGTTTGAGAATTCCGTGAATCCGATATAAGAGGTGCATCATGGCAAGAAAATAGCCACAGCTGTAGTTCCTCGCGGTGCAAAGGCGTACGATCGCCAAGGTTTTGGCTTGACGCGCCGAGCCTCACTGACTATAGAACCGCAACTTTCCAATCAAGACCAGTTGGATCGGCATGCCGGGCATTGTCCGGATGAGCCTCCGATTGCAGAAGAAAACAAAGGTGAATGCCATGTCTCGTGTATGCGAACTGACCGGCAAGGGCGTAATGACCGGCAACAACGTCAGCCATGCCAACAACAAGACCCGTCGTCGGTTCCTGCCGAACCTGTGCCAGGTCACTCTGATCTCCGACGCTCTCGGCCAGCGCTTCCGCCTGCGCGTTTCCGCGCACGCTCTGCGTTCGGTTGAACACCGCGGCGGCCTCGACGCCTTCCTTCTGAAGGCCGACGAGACCGAACTGTCGATGCGCGCTCGTCTGCTGCGTCGCCAGATCGCAAAGAAGACTGCAGAAGTCGCTGCTGCCTAATCAGCGAATTCTACAATCACCGGCTTTGGAGAAGGCTTGACCGGATAATACCGGACAAGCCTTTTCTCTTGGGCCTATCCGCAACTGGTGGCATACCCCAGGATAAAAAAATGCAAGTAGCACGCTATACCCTTATCTATTCCCTCGTGATGGCAGCCATCGTGGTGGCCTCCAACATTCTCGTCCAGTTCCACCTGACCGGAACTCTGTGGGGCATCGCGCTCGGCGACATCCTCACCTGGGGCGCCTTCACCTATCCCGTCGCCTTCCTCGTCACCGACCTCGCCAACCGTCAGTTCGGCCCGGCCATTGCCCGCCGCATCGTGTTTGTCGGCTTCGTCGTCGGCGTCGCCCTGTCTTTCTGGCTCTCGGAACCGCGCATCGCGATCGCTTCCGGCACCGCCTTCCTGATCGGCCAGCTTCTCGACATCTCGGTCTTCAACGGACTGCGCCGCCAGAGCTGGTGGAAGGCACCCCTCGCCGCATCGATGATCGGCACGGTGATCGATACGGTCCTGTTCTTCTCGATCGCCTTTGCCACTGCTTTCGCCTTCATCGGCCCGAATTTCGACTTTGCGACCGCATCGGCTCCGATCCTCGGCGTCATGTCCACCGAAGCGCCGCGCTGGATCTCCTGGGCACTGGGCGACCTCGTGGTCAAGATTGTGGTCGGCGTGGTTCTGCTTCTGCCCTATGGCGCTCTGATGAACGTGCTGAAGCCGATGCCGCAGGTCGCGACCAAGACCGCCTGAGCATAAGGGCAATATAAAATATGCCCAGCTAATCAATCGGTCCCCATCTTCCACCCCTGGTAGAATTATGCTTTTCTGCACCCGGGGAACTTATGGGGTCTAATATGTATGCTCGTATCTTGATGGCCGCCCTTCTGGGCGGTCTGGCTGGTTGTGTCGCAGCTCCAAAAATCAACTCGACTTTCAATGCCAGCGAGGCAGCTTTCATCCATCAGCAGGGGCGCGGGACAATCAAAGGCCAGGCCTTCCTCCGCAGGAATGACGGCATGGTGGTCTATGCGGCCGGCTCCGATGTTGTCTTGATACCCAAGACAACATACTCGAGCGAACGGATAAACGCTCTCTATCAGGGCAATAAAATAAACTACTTTGTCCCATCGCCGGCATCGCCACCCGGTTTCGAGGAATCGATGAAAAAGACCAGAGCCAATGGCGAGGGTCGTTTCGAATTCGCCAATCTGGCGGACGGCGACTATTACGTCGTGACGAAGGTTGTTTGGCTGGCAGGCAACGCATCACAAGGCGGAGCCCTGATGGAACAGGTATCCATCCGGCAAGGCTCTGCTGTGGAAATCATCATGACAGGTCAATAAAGGCGGCAGCCTGCGATCTGCATTCAGTGGGTCGCAGGCCGGCATCTGGAAATCCCAGATTATAACGTCAACCGAAACTCCAGCATCACGTTGCGCTGGAGAAAATTGCCGTTGTCATCCGACACGATGATGAGATGCGGCAGGCCATCCGGCCCCTCGATAATGTCGATGCCTTCCATATTGTCGATCTCATGATTCATGCCGACATCGATCAGCACCTCGCCATCCACCACCGCGCCCGGACGGATATCCGCGCCCTTGATGCGCCTGATCCGCATGCCCATGCCGCCGATAAAGCTGAAACGGCGCTCCAGAAGCAGCAGATCGCCATTAGGCAGGAAAGCTCCGTCCGTCGCGTCATAGGGGTCGTGACGCACAACGGTGAATTCACCCTTGAGCGGCCCATCGACGATAGCGGCAAGCAGATTTCCGGCCTTATCCCGGCTGCTCTCCGCAATCACCACAAGCCCGCCCTCAAGTGGACTGGAGGCAGGCGAGGCGACCAGCGTTTCAATTCCGGCATTGCGCCGAAGTTCTTGCCGCGGGATGAGGAAATCCACGTTACGCAGAGGCTTCGAGATCTCGAAACCGGGATCAGGATAGGCATCGACCCGGTGCTGCTGCTCGAAGCTGACAAAGGCCTCGCCATCGCGCAATGCCAGCCCTTCGGCGTCCGATGCGGTTTTGGAACCGGGGCGGCCATTATGCATCAGGATCGGGCTGACGGCCACATCGGAGAGCCCGGAAAGCCTGCCCGATGCATCCCGCACGATCTGGCCGGTCAGCCACTCGCCCGTATCGAGAACGGAAACGAAATGCGTCCCATCCGGCCGGAGGCGGATGCTGGAAAGCGACTGGACACGGCTGTCATCTGAACGGAACTCGATACCGCCGATAAATTCCAGCGGCCCGAACACCCTCTGATCTGATCCCGGCTTGAACTGCGAGATCGGTTTTGCCGTGACCCGCACAGCATCCTGCGCGGAAGCAAAGGCCGGCATCATCGCAAGCACGATACCGGCCAGAAGAGCGCGTGAAGGCTTCAAGGAAAACCTCAGCCCGCGCGGCGCATGCGACCGCCGCGAGAGGCACCGCCACCCGCAGACTTGTCGGCAAAAAGTTCGGCAAGCTGCTCTGTCATTGCACCGGCAAGCTCGTCTGCATCGACGATAGTCACGGCATTGCGATAATACCGCGTCACGTCATGCCCGATACCGATCGCCAATAGCTCCACCGGCGACTTGGTCTCGACCTGCTCGATGACGGCACGCAGGTGCCGCTCCAGATAATTGCCCGGATTGACCGAAAGTGTACTGTCGTCGACAGGAGCACCGTCCGAGATCATCATCAGGATCTTGCGCTGTTCCGGCCGGGCGATCAGCCGGTTATGCGCCCACATCAGCGCTTCGCCGTCGATGTTTTCCTTGAGCAGACCCTCGCGCATCATCAGGCCGAGATTGCGGCGTGAACGACGCCACGGCGCATCGGCCGACTTGTAGATGATGTGCCGCAGGTCGTTGAGACGGCCGGGCGATGCCGGCTTGCCGCTGGCGAGCCAGTTCTCGCGGCTCTGGCCGCCCTTCCACGCCTTGGTGGTGAAGCCGAGGATCTCGACCTTGACGCCGCAGCGCTCCAGCGTCCGCGCCAGAATGTCGGCGCAGGACGCGGCAACCGTGATCGGCCGGCCGCGCATCGAGCCGGAATTGTCGATGACGAGAGTGACGACCGTATCGCGGAACTGCGTGTCGCGCTCCTTCTTGAAGGAAAGCGGCTGCATCGGGTCGATGATCAGACGCACGAGACGGGCCGGATCGAGGTAACCTTCTTCCAGGTCGAAGTCCCAGGAACGGTTCTGCTGCGCCATCAGGCGGCGCTGCAGGCGGTTCGCCAAGCGGCCGACCGCACCCTGCAGGTGAGCAAGCTGCTTGTCGAGGAAAGCTCTGAGCCGATCGAGTTCCGCCTCGTCGCAAAGCTCTTCCGCCGTGATCTCCTCGTCGAATTCCTGCGTGAAGATGTGATAATCCACCTTCTCGTTGAAATCGTCGAACGGGCTGTTGGGGCGGCGGGTTTCGCCGGGCGTCTCTGAATGGTCGTCGGCCTCGTCGGACATTTCGTCGTCCGACATTTCCGCGCCGTCCATCTCGCCTTCATCCATCTCCTCGTCGGCCGCATCGCTCTGCTCTGCGGGCGCTGCGTCGGATCCGGCTTCTTCCTCGACCTCTTCGTTCTCGGTCTCGCCGCTGCTCGGCTGATCCTCTTCCGACTGATTCTCGATCTCTTCCGGCTCGTTTTCGTCGCCGTCCAGATCCTCTGCCATCTGCATGGAGGAAAGCATGTGGCGGACGAGCTTGGCGAAAGCCTGCTGGTCCTCGATCACGTTTTTCAGGTTGTCGAGATCGCCGGAAGCGTTCTGTTCGATGAAGGGACGCCAGAGATCGAGCACCTTGCCGGCGCTTTCCGGCGGCGTCTGCCCGGTCAGCTTTTCGCGCACCAGCATGGCCATGGCCTCGCCGATCGGCGCATCTTCCTGCCGTTCGACGCCGGAGAAATTCGCCTTGGCGTATTTTTCTTCCTGAACCGAGTGCAGGTTGGCGGCGACACCGGCCATACGCAACGCACCGATCGATTCGACGCGCGCCTGCTCGACGGCATCGAAGATCGCCCGCGCATCCGATCCTTGCGGCGAAAGCGTCGCGTGGACATTGGTGTCGTGGCAGGCGATCCGCAGAGCCATCGAATCGCCAAGACCACGCGTCACCGCGAGTTCATGCGCCGTCGGGCGCTTGGAAATTTCCGGCAGGCGAATACGCTCGCCAGCCAGTCCCGGACGCTCGTTGGCGAAGGAAACCTCCACCTCGTGATTGCCGGCAATCGACCGTACGCAGCCGGTTATCGCCCGCCGCATCGGTTCGGTATCGACCGGACCGGCGGGCTTGCCCTTGGAATTGTCTCCGCGACCTGCCATAGGCTTCGCTTCCTCTGCCTTATGCTCCCAGTACGATGTTGGCGGCGCTTTCCTTCAGCTCGACGCCGAAGGCGCGCTGATACTGCTCGGCCACCAGGGTCCGCTCCAGTTCATCGCATTTGTTGAGGAAGGTAATCCGGAAGGCGAAGGCCACGTCACCGAAGATCTCGGCGTTTTCAGCCCAGGTGATGACGGTACGCGGGCTCATCACGGTCGAAAGGTCGCCATTGATGAAGGCCGAACGGGTAAGATCGGCAACGCGCACCATCTTGGAAACCGTCTCGCGGCCTTCCTTTGTGGCGCCGAACGACTTCACCTTGGCGGCAACGATATCGACTTCCTTTTCATGCGGCAGATAGTTCAGCGTCGTCACGATCGACCAACGGTCCATCTGCGCCTGGTTGATCTGCTGCGTGCCGTGATAGAGGCCGGTCGTATCGCCAAGGCCCACGGTGTTTGCCGTTGCAAAGATACGGAAGGCGGGGTGAGGACGGATGACGCGGCTCTGGTCGAGCAGCGTCAGGCGACCCGAACTCTCTAGCACGCGCTGGATGACGAACATCACATCCGGGCGACCCGCATCATATTCGTCGAAAACGAGCGCGACATTGTGCTGGTAGGCCCAGGGCAGGATGCCGTCCTTAAATTCGGTGATCTGCTTGCCGTCTTTGAGAACGATCGCGTCCTTGCCGACGAGATCGATACGGCTGACATGGCTGTCGAGGTTGATACGCACGCACGGCCAGTTGAGGCGGGCTGCAACCTGCTCGATATGGGTGGATTTACCGGTACCGTGAAAGCCGGAGACCATCACGCGTCGGTTATGGGCAAAGCCTGCAAGAATGGCGAGCGTCGTGTCGCGATCGAAGAGATAGTCCGGATCGAGATCCGGCACGTAAGGGTCGCCATTGCTGTAGGCGGGAACTCTCAGATCGGTATCGATGCCGAAAACGTCCCGAACAGAAACCGTCGTGTCGGGGAGGTTGGTAATATCCAGGTCAATCTTGCTCATCATAACTCCAGGGCACAGGCGACCGCCTGGCCATCATCAACGCTGCCTTGATTTTTGAGGCTTAGCAGAAACCCGCCTGCTTCAACAACTGATATGCTTGCACCACGGCACGAAAACGTTCCTCCGAGCCGCGGTCGCCGCCATTGGCGTCCGGATGGTGCTTTTTCACCAGTTCCTTGTAACGGGTCTTGATCTCGCTCGAGGTCGCGTTGGCGCCAAGCTCCATCGTATTGAAAGCCTTGGCTTCCAAGGTCTTCAGCTTTCGTCCCTGCGTCTCGTAACGACCGCCGCCGCCGGCCCGCGCCTGCGAAACGAACCCGAAAGGATCCTTGAAACGCTGTTGCGTATAGGCGGAACCCGATCGTGACGACGAATGGATCGGCCCGTCCTTGGCATCCTTGTTGACGCCGACCTTCCATGTCGGGCGGTGACCGGTGATCGCTTCCTTCTGGTAGCGTGCGATCTCGCCGTCCGACAGGCCGGAGAAATAATTGTAGCCCTTATTGTATTCCTTCACATGCTCGAAGCAGAAGATGAAGAACTGGCCTTCGGCATTCCGCCCGACCGGCGCCTTGTGCACACCAGGCCTGTCGCAGCCGTCCCACTGGCAGGTCGGGGCCTGCGGCGGGGCATCTTGCTGCCTTTTCCGGCGCGTCCGGATACGGTCGAAATATTTGGAGTCGAGCTTCATGAGGCACACATTATGGGACCCAAGATGGGGCCAAACAAGAATTGACAAAGCGGTTTGTTGCTGGTTTCTGGATCACCCTCTTGCGCCGACCACCGGAGCCAAAAAAATGTCGATCAGAGCCCGTATAGAAGCCACGCTTCGCGATAATCTCGCGCCCGAAAGGCTCGACGTGATCAACGAAAGCCACCAGCATGCCGGCCATCAGCCGGGCATGACCGGTGACGGCGAGACACATATGCGTGTGCGCATCGTCGCAGCCGCCTTTTCAGGAATGAGCCTGATCGACCGGCACCGGACGGTGAATACCCTTCTGAAACCGGAATTGGACGCCGGCCTTCACGCGCTCGCGGTGGAAGCCGCAGCACCGGGAGAACCGACACGCTGGTGATGGGAGATAGATAGGGATTGAGAGGCGAAACGCCAAGATACGCTGCATCCCTGTCACAAGTTGCTGCTTAGATCATGGCCAAAGATACGATCGGCTATGGCTGGGGAGCGGCAGAAATGAGCGCTACATTTTCCGAATTGAGCGAACGCATCGGTCGTGTCGGAGAACTCTACGCCCAGGTGCACAACATTCCACGCAATCCCGATTGGTATCTGCTCAAGCTTACGGAGGAACTCGGCGAACTGACCGCCGAACATCTCCTGCTGAACGGCCGATCCAAACCGGATACCGACGGATCAGGCGGAACCCGCGAGGCACTGGAAAACGAAGCGGCAGACCTCTTCGGCCAGTTCGTCCTTTATTTGCGCGCCAACGATATCGACATAGAAGCAGCCATCGAACGAAAATGGCTGCGGCACCTCGATCGCTATGGAGAACTGCTCATAGATCGCACTGTATCCGACTAAGCCGCGATCTGCGGCTCTTCGGCCATGACGACTGTGTTGCGTCCACGGTGCTTGGCCTCGTAAAGCGCTTCGTCAGCCCGCTGGAGAAGTTTTTCGATTGCCATCAGCGCGGGCGTGACGGAAGCGACACCGAGGCTTGCGGTCACGACACCATGATCAGACTTGCCATGCGGAATGGCCAGTTCCTCGGTCGCCCTGCGGATCTTTTCAGCCATGGCCAAGGCCTGCAGCGACCCCTGCCCCGGCAATAGGACCAGTATCTCTTCCCCACCAAAACGAAAGACGGAATTCGGCCTGCCCACCGTCGCGCAAATATGCTGGGAAACCGTGCGGATGCATGCATCGCCGTCTATATGGCCGTATAGGTCGTTGAACCATTTGAAATGATCGATGTCGAGCAGGATGGCGGAAACCACCGGCTGCTCCGCCCCTCCCTCCACCTTCCAGATTTCGCGACCGATACGCGCCAGCGAGCGGCGGTTCAAAAGCCCGGTCAACTCGTCCCGTTCCGCATTGACCTCCAGCCGTCGATAAAGGAGGCCGGCGCGCAGCTGGTTCAGGAAATTCCGTCGATCGGTGCGCTCCAGGAAATAGGCGGAGGCGGCAAGGAATACCGACAGCATCAGATAGAACGTGACGATACCGCCAAAGGTAACGGCATCGAACGCGCCGGTCAGATGGGCCGCGTAAAGATGCGAAAGACACATCAGTGACAGTCCGATCAGCATGGCGCGAAACAGCGGCCGCAGGGCGATGACGAAAAACAGGAAGGCCGCGGCG
This sequence comes from Neorhizobium sp. UBA7851, assembly GCA_002500765.1. Taxonomy (GTDB): domain Bacteria; phylum Pseudomonadota; class Alphaproteobacteria; order Rhizobiales; family Rhizobiaceae; genus Neorhizobium. The sequence continues at coordinate 6,708 of DLSX01000111.1, read as the reverse complement.
TTGTAGTTCTGGTAGATCAGAAGATAGGAACTCTGGCTGCCGACGGCGGCTGCCATTGGCAGGCTGACGCTTAGCAACGCAACAAGGACGCTCAAGGCATCATAAAGACGTGAACTCGGCCAGCGGCGCACCGCCAAGGCGGATATTATGACGGCAGGCGTGAACACCAGAAACCTGAGCGCCGTCACTTCGGTCAACACGTCAGGTATCATGGCCTGATCGCCGAAATAGACCAGATTATAGATCAGAAGACCGATCGCGGCCCAGACGCCGATGAGGCGGCTACGCTCCGCGACGTAATCCTGCCTGAACAGCAATTCGATTTCGGGCTTGAAACGCAGAAGCGCGAAACGATGCGCTATCTGGGCCTCCACCTGCTCCAATGTTACGATACTCATGGCAATACCTTAAACATACGGTAGTGCGGGCGTTAGATTATAAAACTAAAGATTGAACTAAGCTCTTGTGACAATTTCTGGGTATTACGCCCATCGCTCGAACCACTCTCACTCCACAGCAGGTACTGTATCTTCCGCCGGCCTTATCCTCAGCCGGGTGATCCGGTTCTTCTCCCGCTTCATCACGATGAAGCGCTTGCCGTAGAAGGTAAATGCCTGACGTTCTTCGGGAATGAGCATGGATGAGTTGATCACCAGACCGGCGATCGTCGTCGCATCGCCATCCGGCAGGTCCCAGCCCAGTGCGCGATTGAGATCGCGGATAGGCACCGAGCCATCCACCACGATCGAGCCGTTGGCTTCCTTGCGCACGCCCTGGATCTCGACATCGTGTTCATCGGCAATGTCGCCGACGATCTCTTCCATGATGTCTTCCAGCGTGACGATGCCCTGCACTTCGCCATATTCGTCGACCACGACGGCGAAATGCACCTTGCGTTTCAGGAAGGCCGCGAGCTGGTCCTTGAGGCTGGTGCTGTCGGGCACGAACCACGGCTTCTGCATGATCTTCAGGATATCGACATCGGCGGGCGTCGTATCCGGCTCCAGCAGCGCCCGCAGCAGATCCTTGGCATGCACCACGCCGATGATGTTTTCCGTCGAATTGCGCCATACCGGCATGCGCGTATAGGGGCTTTCGAGCACGGTGCGCACGATCACGTCAGCCGGATCATCCGCATTGACCGCCACCATCGCCATGCGATGGCGCATGACGTCGGAAACCTCCAGCTCGGTGAGATCGAACAACTCGCTCAGCCGGTCGCGATCCTCAGCACCGAAATTGCCCTCCCGGTGCATCGCGTCGAGTGCAGCATTCAACTCGTCATGGCCGCAAAGCGTAAGCGTCCTGCCGTTCAGCGACGTCCCGGTCGCACGCATCAGCCCGCGGATGACCGCGTTGATGCTGCGCGAGAGGAGGCCGCCGGAAGCTGTCATTTTGCGAGCTTTTCCTTCAGGAAACTCAAGACTTCCGAAGACGGAACGTCATCGGCGACGAAAGACTGCCCGATACCGCGGGTGAGGATGAAGGTCAGCTTGCCGCCCTTCACCTTCTTGTCCTGCATGATCGCGTCGAGAAGCACGTCCGCGCCGGGCAAATCACCCGGGATATCGCTCATCTTCGTCGGCAACCCGACCGCCTTCAGGTGGCTTTCAACGCGCTTGGCATCATCCGGGCTGGCAAGATTGAGACGAGCGGAGAATTCATGCGCCAGCACCATGCCGATCGCGACACCTTCGCCGTGAACGAGCCTCGCGCTGTCGTATTGAGTTGCGGCTTCGAGCGCATGGCCGAATGTATGGCCGAGATTGAGCAGCGCGCGGCGGCCCATCTCCCGCTCGTCCTCGACCACGACATCGGCCTTGGACTGGCAGCTGACGGCAATCGCCTCGATCCGCTCCGGCCCGCCTTCGAAGACCTTTTGCCAGTTCTTTTCCAGCCATTCGAAAAAGGCGGGGTTATCGATCAGGCCGTATTTCGCCACTTCCGCATAACCAGCGCGGAATTCCCGGGGCGAAAGCGTATCGAGAATGGACGTATCGGCCAGAACGAGATCCGGCTGATGGAACACGCCGAGCAGGTTCTTGCCGTGGCGCGAGTTGACGCCGGTCTTGCCGCCGACGGAGCTGTCGACCTGCGACAGAAGCGAGGTCGGGATCTGCACGAAGCGCACGCCGCGGCGCACGATACCGGCAGCAAAACCGGCAAGATCGCCGATCACGCCGCCGCCAAGCGCGATCACCGCGTCATTGCGCTCGATACGGGCTGCAAGCACCATGTCGCAGACGGTTGCAAGATGATCGAAGCTTTTTGTCTTCTCACCGGCGGGGAGCGTCAGCGATACGGCTTCGATACCGTCGGTCTGCAGCCCGTCCATCAGCGCTTCGAGATAGAGCGGCGCGACATGTTCGTCGGTGATGATCGCAGCCTTGCGGCCCTTGAGCCTTGAGGTGATCTCTCCACCGGCCCGCGCAAGCAACCCGGGGCCGATCAGGATGTCGTAAGCCCGGTCTCCGAGTGGCACATGCACGAGGCGTTCGGGGGATCGGGACTGCACTGTCATTCTGTATCACCTTGTTGAGCAAGCGCAGCGATGGCCTGCAGAACCTCGTTGGCCATCAGGTCCTTGCGGATATTCACCGACATGACCGTGAGATCGGCCTCGGCATAGATCGGGTAGCGCTGGATCATCAGGTTTTCCAGCGTCTGTCTTGGATTTTCGGTCTTAAGCAACGGACGATGGTCGCGTCGGTTGACCCGGTCCCACAAAGTATCGAGATCGGCATTCAGCCAGATCGACAGGCCGCCCTGCTTGATCTGCGCCCGCGTCGCCTCGTTGATGAAAGCGCCGCCGCCGGTCGACACCACGCGTGGCCCCTGCTTCAGCAAGCGTTCAACCACTCGCGTCTCCAGTGCCCGGAACTCGGTCTCACCATATTGTGAGAACAATTCGGCGATCGTCATTCTGGAAACGGATTCGATTTCCGCATCGGTATCGACAAAGGGAATTCCAAGCGCCTGAGCCACCAGCCGGCCGATAACCGATTTGCCCGCGCCCATCAGGCCGACAAAAATCAGGTTTCGGTCACCAAGCGCTGCGCGCGCCTCGTCCCGTAATGTCTGTCGCTCGACTGTTATTTCTTCACTCATGATGCCGTCCGTTCGCAAAAACGGTATCAACAAATGTTCATTCAGCGTCAAGCCACGTACGCGACGAGATCCCCCTCAGATCACGTGGAAGATGCACATCTTGTCGATCTGTAAACCATTAAGGCTATAGTGCGCCGTAACGATACGGAGCCTTTCCATGCCCACACTCTTCCGCTTCCTGTTCATCCTGGCAGCCATTGCCGGCGTGATCTATGGCAGCATGGTCGCGCTCGTGGTGCTGGTCGAGCCGAAGGAGCGCGAGATCACCATCCGTGTTCCCTCGGAACGGCTGAACCCGCCGGCGCATCAATAAACGGCGATCTGCCATGAAGGATCTTTCCGCCGCTCATATCGAAGCCTTTCTCGAAATGCTGAGCGCCGAAAGGGGCGCCGCCGAAAATACGCTTCAATCCTACCGGCGCGATCTGGATGATCTCTACGATTTTCTGATTGCGCAAAAGACCTCGCCACTCGCAGCGCAGAACACGCATCTTTCCGCCTATCTGGGGAACCTGAGCAAACGCGGCTTTGCCGCCTCCTCCCAGGCACGCCGGCTTTCCGCCATGCGGCAGTTCTACAAATTTCTCTATGCCGAGGGACTGCGCGGTGACGATCCTTCCACCATTCTCGATGCGCCTAAAAAGGCGCGCGCCCTGCCGAAGAACATGAGTGAAGAGGATGTGACGCGCCTTCTGGAACGCGCCACGCTGGAGGCGGCGGAACCGGGCAACGGACACCTGTCGCGCCTGCGCATGCTGGCACTCCTCGAACTTCTCTACGCCACGGGCATGCGCGTCAGCGAACTCGTCTCGCTACCCTTGAAAGTGCTGGAACAGGATGGCCGTTTTCTGATGATCCGCGGCAAGGGCAACAAGGAGCGCCTCGTCCCGCTGTCACGCTCGGCGATCGCCGCAATGAAGGCCTATGGCGAGGCCAGACGTGCTGCGGAAACCGAAGGAGAAGAAAGCCCCTGGCTGTTTCCGTCCTATGGCAGCGCGGGCTACCTGCCGCGCCAGGTCTTTGCCCGCGACCTCAAGGGCGTGGCCGCAAGAGCCGGCCTCAAGACCGCCTCAATCTCGCCGCACGTCATGCGCCATGCCTTTGCAAGCCATCTTTTGGCCAATGGCGCAGACCTGCGCGTCGTACAGGAACTGCTTGGACATTCAGACATTTCGACCACTCAGATATATACGCATGTTCTGGAAGAAAGGCTTCGTCAACTGGTGGAAACACATCACCCCCTTGCAAAAGAAGCCAAAAACCGGGAATAGAAGCCCCAAATGAAAAATGGGAGCTCTACGTTCCCATGGGAAAACAACGGGAAACCGGATCTGATGCAGACTTATCTCGATTTCGAAAAGCCAATCTCGGACCTCGAGGGCAAGATTCACGAGTTGAAGAAGCTCGCGACCGAAGACGAGAGCATCGACACGTCCGACGAGATCAATCGGCTCGAAGTGCGCGTCAAGGAAGCCACCCGCGAAATCTATTCCAAGCTCGGCGCCTGGGAAAAGACGCAGGTCGCGCGCCATCCGCAGCGTCCGCATTTCGTCGATTACGCAGCCCATCTCTTCACCGAGTTCACGCCGCTCGCCGGTGACCGCAATTTCGGCGAGGATGCAGCGATCCAGGCAGGCCTTGCCCGCTTCAACGGCATTCCGGTCGCCCTGATCGGCCAGGAAAAGGGCAGCGACACCAAGACCCGCCTGAAGCACAATTTCGGCAGCCCCCGCCCTGAAGGATACCGCAAGGCCATCCGCATCATGGAAATGGCGGACCGTTTCGGCCTTCCTGTCATCAGCCTGATCGATACGGCAGGAGCCTATCCGGGTGTTGGCGCGGAAGAGCGCGGCCAGGCGGAAGCCATCGCCCGCTCGACGGAAATGTGCCTCGGTCTCAAGGTGCCGATGATCTCGATCGTCATCGGCGAAGGCGGCTCGGGCGGCGCGATCGCGATCGCCACCGGCAACCGCGTCTACATGCTCGAACATGCGATCTATTCGGTCATCTCGCCTGAAGGTGCGGCCTCGATCCTGTGGCGCGATTCGACCCGCGCCCGCGAAGCGGCGACCAACATGAAGATCACCGCGCAGGATCTGAAGGGCCTCGGCATTATCGACGAGATCATTCCCGAGCCGAATGGCGGCGCGCACCGCGAGCCTGCTACGGTCATGAATGCTGCCGGCAAGGTCATCGCGTCGGCCCTCGCAGATCTTTCGAAACTTTCGGGCGAAGAAGTACGCAACGCACGCCGCCAGAAATTCCTGGAAATCGGCAGAAATCTCTGATTGGCACCTCCTTCATCGAAGGTTGCCAATTTCGGCCACATTGATCATAACAGTGGGCGCCGAGGGTTTTGCTGGACAGGCAATTTTGAGCGGTTAAGAAAATGTAAAGCTTACCGTATTATTATTGCGCCCTCTGCCCCGGTTTGATGCCGAACTCGATATGTGGTCCGTTCCGATGCGTCTGAAGCACATCGCCCTCGCTCTTCTGGTCGCGACAGCCCTTAGCGGCTGCAATGACACACTTGATTCTGCCACCAGCGTTGACCTGTCCACGGTCAAGAACAAGGTCGAGCAACCTTTGCCGGCAAAGATCGTCGCCGACATGCAGGCGAAGAACATGCCGCGCAATTCGCCGATCATGATCCGCATCCTCAAGGAAGAGGGCAAGCTGGAGATCTGGAAGGCGAAGGCGGACAACCGTTTCGACGTCATCAAGAGCTACGACATCTGCGCATGGTCGGGAAAGCTCGGCCCCAAGATCAAGGAAGGCGATCGCCAGGCGCCGGAAGGTTTCTATAACCTGACACCGGCGCACCTGAACCCCAATTCGCAATATTACCTCGCGATCAATACCGGCTTTCCGAACCGCTATGACGCGGCCAATGGCCGCAACGGCACCAACCTGATGATCCATGGCGCCTGCTCGTCATCGGGCTGCTACTCGATGACCGACGAGCAGATCCTCGAGATCTACGCCTTCGCCCGCGACGCCTTCAAGGGTGGCCAGACCTCCGTTCAGCTGCAGGCCCTGCCATTCCGCATGACGGCGGAGAACATGGCACGTCACCGCGACAGCGAGCACTCAGACTTCTGGAACATGATCAAGGTCGGCTACGACAATTTCGAAGTCACCAAGCGTCCGCCGGAAGTGGCGGTCTGCGGCAAGAAATACGTCTTCAACCAGGAAGCCAAGGGATCGCTCAGCGCGGCCGCGGCCTGCCCGGAAATGTCGACCCCGCCGGCATTGGTCTCGGCACTCTCGTCTTATAACAAGACCTATGACGTCGCCTTCGAAAAGGCCGTCGGCAAGCTCGGCAGCAAGGTCTGGTACGAACCGAGCGAAGCCGAACGCAAGGCCGTCGTCGCCGAGAAGCGCAAGGGCCGCGAACTTGCCTACGCACCGACCGGCACCTCGCTCGCAGCAGGCAAGCTGATGAGCCAGTCCGATTTCCAGGAAATGATGCAGAAGCGGATGGCTGCAGGCCAGCCGAAGCCGGCATCGACCCAGCTCGCCTCGCTTTCGGCCTCACCGCAGCCGGCAACCGTCGCCGAGCGGATGAAACAGGACCGCCTGCCGGCAACGACCGCTGCA
>DLSX01000117.1 GCA_002500765.1 Neorhizobium sp. UBA7851 | reverse complement strand
GAGATCAGCGCCAGGTAGAGCACCATGGCGAGCACGATCGCGAGCGCGTTCTCTTTCGTCGCCATGTCTCCGTTGATCGTATCCATCATGCCGATCAGGAAACCGAATGAGAGGCCGGCCATGATAAAGGTGAAGAGAAGCATGAACATGCCGTAGGCGACGCCCCTCACCCAGGCATCGAAGACGAAGCGGGTGATGCCGAAGAAATAGCAGAGGATTGCTATCGGCCCGATCGCCAGCATGACGGCGGTGATCATCTTGGCAAACAATGTGACGCCGGTGAGGATCAGCAGCATCGGCAAAAGGCCGAAGACAAGAACGATGAAGACGATGACCGCTCCGGTGACATTCGGCAGCCAGCCCGATTCGTAGGAATTGAACAGCTGCATGGCAAAGTCGTAGACCTTGCGCGCCATCGACGCGACTTGGCTGGCGAGATCGGACCCGGCCGACTGGCCGCCCATTGCCGACGAGATTGCCGAGCCGAGATCCTGCGGCGAGGACAGCACGAATTGGCCGATATTGTCGTAGAATGTTGCCCAGGACATGATCAGCGCATAAGCAAGAGCGAGTTTGAAGCCCGTGATCGCCATGTCCTGTAACGAAATGCGCGAAAAACCGAGAGCGGCCCAGAGAAAATAAAGGATTAGGAAAATCGCAAGTATCGCGCTGATGAGGTTGCCGTTCTTGGCAAACAGTCCCCATGCGCGCTCCAGCGACGCCTCGTTGATCTTGTCGAAATATCTCAGCGCATCGCCATAGAAATTGATCGCATAGCTGACTGGATCCATCTCGTTCTCCGAAACCCGGTTGGCGGACTAAAATTGCCGGCTAGAACTGATTGACCGGTCGCATCGGGCCGCAATCGTGCGACAGCACCACATCGAACGCTGACGTTGATGGGTCCGGCTGCGGCCCCGGTCCGTAACCGAGCGCTGGCACCGGACTGTCGTCGGCCGAACATTTCGCCAGTTGCTCGTATTTTCCGGCGCAGCCGCCGAGAGCCAGGGTAATGCCGACCATCGTTACAAGGACCTTCACTTGGACTGCTCCTCGAAGGCTTTCAACTGATCGCGCACTGACGCCGTCTCGGTACTCGTTCCCCCATCACGGATGACACTGTCCGGAAGCGTGGCGAAGGTCTTCAGGTTTTGCGAGGACGTCGCCAGAGCGGCCTTATACTGCTGGTTCAACAGCATGACCTGGTTGTTGAGGGAACCGACGGCCTCGTTCGCGGTCTGGTTTCCCTGCAGCACCATCTGGGTGTTCTGTTCCAGGGCGCCCTTCAGGTCCTGCGCTGAGCCGACTTTCTCGGTCGCCTGCATGAAGGAATTCTGGCGGTCTTTCGTGGCACTGTTCATCGCGTCGGTCAGCGCCGTTAGGGTCGTCAAGGCGTTGATCCCTTGGGAATAGGCCTGATTGGCGCCGGACAGTTCGCCGCCCTTGGCCGTATCGACGACCATTTTCACGAGGTTGAGACCGTTGATCAGTTTGGCGGCCGTGTTCTGGAACTGGCCACTGATACCGCCGAACACAGCCTGGTTGCTCGACAGGATCGAGTTGAAGTCGGGTGCCTGGCCCATGCTGAAGCCATTGCCAGTGGCGAGCTTGGCAAACTGGCTGGCATCCTGTGTCCGATCACCGACGATCGCCTGCAGGGTCTTCGTCACGTTGTCCTTGACGACCGACGTATCTTGCTGGATCTGTTTCGACAGCCGCTCGATTTCCTGCGCCGCCGCGATATTTTCCTTATCCTTGACTGGGACCTGTGCGAAGGCGTGTGGGGCAGCGGCCAGACTGAGCCCGACGGCAAGAACAATCCTATTCATAAGCCTCTCCTTTGCTGTTTCGTCAGTGTTCCGTTGGCCGGGCGTCGACGACCGTCACCAAGCCAAGCGCCGGATCGTCGATCGCCGAGAATGTTGCAGTGTCACCATTGGCGCGCGCCGCCTCCTGAAGATCCTCGAGCCAGCGCTGTATCTGCTCTGTCGTAGCGTTCGCCGGGACGGCAAAGCAGCGCGTGCTGCCGGTATCGATGATCGTCGTCGGGCACTGGATTTGCGCCATGACCAGCGAGCCGTCACTGTCCTTGGAGTTGCCGCCTCCAGAACCTCGCAGGCTCGACGAAGATGATTGCAGACCGGCCTGAAGGCGCTGCAGATACTGCTGGTTCGCTTCGAGCGATTTCTGGGCAAAAGCATTCCAGGTGGTCGCGCGTTCAACCTGCGCCTGTGTGTTGCGGTCGACAGCCTTTTTCAGCTGTTCTCCACAGCCCGTGCTATCGCTGACCGCTTCAGGTTCGGTCGTCTCGGTCCCGGTCGGCGTCTGGTCGCCATTTTCGGCCTTGTTGCGCTCGTAATACCCTGAGACCTTTTTGACATAGTCCTGGGTCTCGGCAATGTTCGGGATCTGGCCGTTTTGAAGCGATTGCCGATAGGGGCCGGCATTGTAGCCCGCGGCGATCAGATCGTAGCGATCACCGAACATTCCCTGCAGTTGCTTGATGTATTTGACCCCGCCGCGGATATTATCCCGGGTGTCGTATGGGTTCACACCAAGCCCTGCTGCCGTCCCTGGCATCAGCTGCATCACGCCGGTTGCTCCGACCCCGGAACGGGCCGATTGGCGGAAGCGCGATTCCTGCTCGGCGATTGCCATGGCAAAGTTGGGATCGACGCCCTGCCGAATCGCTTCGTCCCGGACCATGCGGGCGACTTCCTGCTGACTCGGGGTTCGTTTCGACGGGCCGGCCGGCGCGGCATCGCCGCCCATTCCGGCCGCCGAGCAATCTGCCGGCGCTCCGGATCCCTGCCCCGGAGCGACGCTATCGGTCGTCCCACCGGAGGCGCCTCTGACGCTTTGCGTGTCAGCCTGGTAGGGCCCGTAACTATTGCGCGCCGCCTGATTGCTTTCCAGGCGAGCATCATCATTCACCGGGACCTGGGCGCGCGAGGCCGAGGGTGCGACCATGGTGGCAAACGCGAGCGCGCCGACGGTTGCCAGTTCAGGAAGTCTTGGCGTGGTCATCGGACACGTCCCCCTCCCAGTCGCAGAATTTCGAAAGCCAGCCCTTTGGGTCGTCACCGTATTCGTCGCGAAGCATCTCGACCTCGCGAACGGTCTCTTCCCGCCCGGACAAGACCTTGATGAATTCGGGCATGTGGGACATGTCGACACGCGCGATCACGCTGCTTTTCGCCTGCTTGATCAGCATGAAACGAGAGCTCGGATCGCCGTTCTTGACCCAGTCGAACTCGGCCCGCGATAGCCCGAAATGCTCCACGTAGGAGCTCTCGTCGGCCTTCGGATTGGCGAAGAATATGTTGGTGGAGGTCTGCTCGATGATGGTGCGACTGACACTCGATTGGACCACGTCGTCGGCCGACTGCGTCCCGAAGATCACCAGACCGTTCCGCTTTCGGATGGTCTTGAAATAGTCCTTCATGGTGCGCTTGAACTCGTCGTCGTCGAGCAGCTTCCAGGCTTCGTCCATCAAATTGATGATCGGCGCCTTGCCGTCGTAGATCTTGTCCAGGCGATGGAACATGTAGAGGAGTGCCGCGGTGCGAACCGTCGGATCGTCCAGGATCGATGTCATGTCGAAGCCGATCATCGGACGGGAAATGTCGAGACTGTCGTCGGCATTGTCGAAGAGCCAGGCATAGGGTCCCTTGTCGACCCACTTGTCGAGCCTGGCGATCAGGCTGCCTTCTGTCCGCTCGCTGCCGGCAAGAAGTGCGCGCAAGGACGAAAGGCGCCGATAGGTCCGGTCCTTGGTCTTCAGAACAGACTTTATGGCATTGCGGATAATCGCCTCTTCCTGAGGCGAGAGGGTTTCCCCCTCCTTTGTCGGCTTCAGCATGAAGCTGAGAAGCCCATAGAGGAAAACACGATTTTCCTCGGTGTCGTCCAATAGTAGCGGGTTCCAACCGGAGGGTCCACCGGGCTCAAGCGTCATGTATGTGCCGCCTGCGGCCCTCACCATGATGTCGAGGCCCCGGTCCTTGTCGAAGACGATCGTTTTTAGCCGCGGGCTGACCCGGTAAGCCTGCAGGATCAGAAAGGACATGATCACTGTCTTGCCGGAGCCGGTCGGCCCGAAGACGGTCGCATGCCCCACATCACCCTGATGGAAATTGAAGAAGAACGGCGTGCCGGAAGTCGTCTCGAAGATCGTGATCGCCGGCCCCCAGTGATTGCCGTCCGGCTTGCCATAGGGATAGGCGTGAAAGCTGCTCAATCCGGCACAGTTCAACGTCGAGATCATCGCGCGGCGTGCGATATAGGCCTGATTTCCCGGAAGCTGCGCCCAGTAGGCCGGCTCCGTATTGAGGTCTTCGCGGACATAGGATGCGCCAAGCGCGCCCAGTTCATTACCGATCAGGGCAACCGCATCGTCGAGCTGCGCGATGGATTTGGCGATCGGCATGACGGTCAGATGATGTTCGGTGAAGGCGACGCGCTTGCGGGCAAGCTCGTCGCGGGCAATGTCGAGATTGGCCTGGACACTCGATCCGCCCTCGTCCGCTTTCGACATTTGCCGATCGAGACGCTCGATGCGGCCACGCGCGGACATGTCGTCGACGAAGGACATCGACTGGGTCAGCACCATTTCGAACGGCAGCTTGAGGATGTAGTCGAGCATGCCAGCACCGGTCTCGGGCGGATATTCCTTCAGCGACACCATGGCGGCATACCGGTCGTCGCCAGTCGTATCGCCTTCAAGATGAATGAGGCGGTTGCCGATCGAAGTGCGGCGCGCCGGTAGCATCTCGTCAATCGGGGTATTGCCGAGGCGGACCGGACGCACGCGCCCACCATTGAGCAGGGTGTAAAAGAACTCGCATTGTTCGGAGAACCAGACCTTTCGAGCGCCCTCCTCCAGGACGGCATCGTCGGCGATTGCCTTGTAGATCGCGCGACCATTGCCGAGATCGGCCTCGATACGCTGGACGTCGCGCAGAACCTTCGGACTGTAGACGGCAAGCGACTTTTCCAGCGCGCGGGTCGCCTCGACCAGCCGGTCGCGCATCGCCCGGAATTGCTCCTTGCGAACGACATTACCGCCGATGCCCATCACGCGAGAGAGCGTCGAGCCCTTTTTGAACAAGGGACGGACGACCAGCGAGACATAAGTGTCGTTCACGAACATCTCGTTCCTGGAAATGCTCGATTGATAGACGTGATCGAGACGCTGCATGAACGGATCGGCAAAGGTCGAGGGTAGCGATGGCGCGACCTTGCGCCTGATGACATGCGTGTAGAGTGCGAAGTTGCCGATCGAGGAGATTGCACGGAAGGCTGCGTTGCGCTGGCGCTGCAACATGTTGATGGTTTCGATATCGGCGGTCTCGAAGGAGAACCCGGTCAGTTGGATGGTCGAGACCAGGCAGTCGTTCTTTAGCCGGATGATGCCATTTTCGATTGGGACGTAGAAAGGGACATGGGTCGCGACGCTTTTGTCCGCGAAGATCTCCCAACCTTTCGACAGGCTTCCCTTCAAGGATCGTGCCATCGTGCTCATCGCCTATACTCCATAGGTCCTGATGCCTCCGCCCAGGCGGCGGCCGAGGGGGTTGACGCCGCACATGCTGAGCCGCCCGACGATGTCGAAAAACCAGAGATCGAGCTTGACGGTCAGTACGTAGAGAATGCCGTGGAGGACAATGAACGTGGCCGGAAACCAGAGGATCGAGCCAAGGATCATGAAGACCATCAGCGACACGAAGCATTCGGCGAGGAAATAGGTGTAGGGGATGCCCATGACCGTTGGCGGACGCGTCAGGGCAAGAATGACCGGATAGGATTCGATGGTTTCATCGGCCCCGTCGATCGTAGTGCCGCCGCCGGCCACGATCAGGCCCCTGTGCCGGCAAGGAAGTCGACGAGCTCGGCGGCCGCGAACATCCCTGCGAGGCTTCCGCCGACCCGCAACAGCGCACCCCATGACCAGTAGCCGAAGGCTGCGGCGAGGAACATGCCGATGAACGCGATCGCACCGATTGAACGGCCAAAGGGTCCGGTGAAGAATTGAACGAGCCTGTCGGCAGCATTCTGGAGAGCGTCCAGGTTCTGGGCCGCGGCGGGCTCGTACTGGACCAACACAAGGATCATACTGGCTACGACCACACATGCCGTGTTGCTAATACCCCTATGCTTTGCGAGCCAATACCAGGCAGCCCTTCCGTAGAAGGCGGCGACCTCGACTGCGATTTCGGAGTTCTTCATGGGAGTTCCTCTTCCTTGACGATCTTCACCGGACCGCTGGCAACGATGGGACCACGCTCCTGACGAGCCGGCCCGAGCGCTGCTGACGGTTCTGCAACTGAGAAAACAAGCATGGGAGACTTCGCACGTTCGGCCCGCCCCCTGCGGGCCGCTGGCGAGGCGCCTGCCTGGAGTGGCCTGGCTGCTTTAGACGCGGGGGCAACTGCCGGCATGCCGGTGTAATATCCGACGACCCGCGTGACATAGTCGGCGGTCTCCTGGATCAATGGCAGCGAGTGGCTGGCATCGACGCGCGGCTCGCCAGCGTTGTAGGCCGAGGCAATCAGGACAGGATTGCGGTATTTGCCGATCAGCAGGTGCAGGAAGCGCGTTCCGGCGCGAATATTCTGTTCGGGATCAGTCAGGTCGGTGGCACCGAAGGCCGTCCCGATCTGCGGCATGACCTGCATCAGGCCGATGGCACCGGCCGCGCTGGCCAGCTGCCGATCGAAGCCTGCGTTCTCCGCACGCATGACAGCCAGCACCCAGTTCGGATCGACCCCTTCTTCTGCCGCGACCCGGACAGCGAGCGCTGCGTATGCTTCCGGTACGCCATCGAGAAGATCGCTTCGCGGCGACATGATATGAGATGCTTCTGGGACGCCAGTGTCCGCCTCGGGTCTGGTTTCGGTCGGCGCTTCCCCAAGCGAGAAGACGTCGATCGAGGAATAGGCAGCACGCCGGTGTTTCGCACCTCCATCGTCGCTCGGCTTCAGAGGAAGAGACACAGTATGCGATACGGGACGCGTCGGGCTGTCTGCAGAAACCGCCAATGGATGGTTTGAGCCCGACAGTGGTCTGCCGAACCGCGCGGCCAGGCTTTCGGCGTTGATCGCCGGGGCAGAAACAAGCACCGGTCGCGATGCATCCCCCGGTATGTCGGATCTTGATGACAGCCTAGCGGTTTTCTGCGCTACGCTTGAACCCGTAGGATGCAGGTCGGTCCCCGTACTCAGCCAGTCATGATGTTCGTTGCCGAGGCTCGAGGCATACCCCGTGAGGAAAAAGACCGAGGCGATTGCGGACCAAACGGAACTCCGTGACCCTATGCCTTGCGGTAACCTCTTGAGGTAAAACGAGCTGCGATCCATTTTCGAACCAGTTCAAAATTACACTGCGGTATAAGTTTTGAACTGTATTCCTTCGCATAAATCAACCGAAAATGTCACTCGCGTATAATTTATGTGTCATCGAATTTCCCACAGAGTTTCGAAAACGGTGCAATTTCAATCGCGTACGCGTGACCACCGATCCGCAGTCCAACGATATCGGAACTGCTCCTGATCGCCGAATATCTTGGCGAGACGGACCGCCGTGCCGCCCTTGACCAGTACTGACCCCGCATCCGCTCGCGATCGAGACCCGTAGATTTGGCAGATATAGTTTGGAAGCTCTTTTTGAATGCGCGGCGCCGACGCGCAGGAGGCAACCTGATAGCGGTGTTCGTCCGCGGGCGGATAACCGAGCCCCGTCTGCTGAACCGAGCCCAGACGATGACGCGCGAATTCCGTGCCGTATTCCAACTGGCAGTCGACGATCGTCGAGCCATAGTGCCTGCAATCAGCTAGGCTCAAATAGGTATAGGGTGCCGGTGGGAGCGGACGTGGTGGCGGATTGACACTTGCACATCCTGCCAACGATGCCGTCAAGGTCGAGACCAGGCAAAGTGCCCTCAAATCCTGCATGTCGTTACTCCTGGGTTTCCTGGCCATAGCCAGCGTCAATCAATGCGTCGATAAAGAGGTCGCGGGCGAGCGAACAGAAAGGGGATGCAGCCCGAGCCAGATGGAGTTCGGTCACGACAAGACCGAGATCAGAAATGACCGCGACAGCGCTTGCCAGATTGTCGCTCATGCCGTCGCGAAGCATCTCCTGGCCCGCATGCCCCTTGATCATCAACGCGTAATCGCCGCGAGCGATGCTGTGCCAGAGTTCGATTGTGCCGGTCTCGCCGGCCCGGTTTTCAGCGTCGCAGATCAACATCAGCGCATAGTCGGGATGCGGAAGGCGATCTTCATCGATGGCCGTGCCGCTCCTAAACGCGGTCAATTCCACATGAGAAGAGAAGATGAGCAAGCCTTCGTTGATCAGCAGGCGCTGTGCACCAAGCCGAACGAAACCGTTCATCGCTGCGGCCCGCATGGAATCGACGGGGAGCGCATCATGGCAATGCTGACATATCGATCGCAGGCTGCCATCTACCATCACAAAGGATGTATGGAAGCGATCAAGGATGAACCGTTCTATATTCTGGGTTCGACCGCCTAGCTTCTCGATCAGGGCGTAGCCATCGAGCTGCTTCCAGGGTTTGGATAGCAAATCATCGTCCGGCTTAAAGCCAGCATCGCTCACAAGAGCGGTCGGCCCAACCACGATAGCAGCCGATCGCGTCTGGGCACCGCAGCCTGGGCAGTCGACCGTGACAGGGACCGGGAACCATTCCTTTGTCAAAAGAGCTCGGACGTTTGCCAGTTGCGGCCACCATGACAAAATTACACTACAGTATAATTTCTAGCATCATGATTTCCGTGCCTCAAGATCTTCGCATGTCAAAAATGTTTGGCGAAAATGGCGTCGCCCTCCCGCAAGCCAGATCACGTAGATCAGCTTAGCGGTTCCT
This sequence comes from Neorhizobium sp. UBA7851, assembly GCA_002500765.1. Lineage (GTDB taxonomy): Bacteria > Pseudomonadota > Alphaproteobacteria > Rhizobiales > Rhizobiaceae > Neorhizobium. Next base: position 1,690 of record DLSX01000117.1, on the reverse strand, counting down.
GCGGGTCCATGCGTTTGCCTCTGAGCCTATCCGCCTAATGGGTAAGGCACCGAATAGCCGATAACCTCATTCGCGCAGTCGCCGATACGCTCAACAGCCGATCTGCGTATCAACCTATATGCCTATTCGCTCACTAGGCGGATCACCGATCTGCTGAAACGCCGATTGACCCAATCGCCTAATCACCGGTTCACCGATACGCGCACCCACTTATTCACCGATTGCCGCACTCACTCAAAAACCTATTCGCGGATGCGCACATTCGCCTGTTCGCCTGTTCGCCTGTTCGCCTAAACGCTCATTCCCCGATTCACGCATTGGCAAATTCGGTGAATCCGCGCGACCCCTATTCACCTATTCACCTATTCACCTATTCACCTATTCACCTATTCACCTATTCACCTATTCACCTATTTGCCGATTTGCCGATTTGCCGATTTGCCGATTTGCCGAAGCACTCATCCGCACATTCGCCGATCGCAACCTATAGGTGGCCCTCTGTCTTCCGGTCGCATTTTTGCCCTCCGTCGCGGGACCCGGGAGCCATTTGGTACCCGCCTTTTCGGCAGCTTTCTGAAGCCTCGGAGCCCCCTCTGCAAGGCGCGCCTTGCACTCGCCCCTCGGGCGAAACGGCTATGGGTATACCAATAGCCTATCCTGCCATCTTCTTCAGACCGGCCGAACACCGTGCCCGAGACGCAAATGCTGTTGCGCGTCGTCAGACGAAGCAACAGCGATCGAAGGTGTCACACCGACGATCCGCGTCGCAGGGACAGCGCGGTGTTCGGCCGGTCTGAAGATGCAGAAGGGAGCCGTCGTCGCGAGCTGCCGGGATGTTCGGACCGCAGGGATCGAACATTGATGGCTGCGAGCGATGAGACGGCGAGCCCCCCGCAGGAGGAAATGGGCGGACTAAGCGGATACCCGAAGGATGAGGGTGAAGTGCAGGATGCCCATTTCCTCCGTATTGTTTGGGGAAGTCGCGGCAGCGTCCGTTTACCGGCCCGAAAGGCCGGGCGGGTCACGACCCGCTCCGCAGGGAGAGGGGTGTGTGAGGGGAGAGGCGGCAAGTCTCTCCCCTCACGACCGCGCGCAGGCTCGAGGCCAGCGAGCGGTCAGTAGGATGAGAAGAGCGAGAGGCAGCGGGTGCCGCCTCTCGCATGGGACTTAACCAGCCATGTTGTCAGGACCATCTCGAACGACCGAGCCGGCGAGCTCTCGGATCACAGCGCCGATCCGCCACATCCCGATCTGGGTCCGACGCTGGGCAACGAGAATATCGACCGCCGTGTCGTCCGCCTCGATGGCTTGTATTGCGGCATCCATTGCATCCCATGGACCGAGGTTTTCGACGGGAATGATATCGCCGTCCTCATCATAGCCACCGTATATATATTGCGGTGCGCGCTGGACGCGCTCGTAGGCGCGCTCGGCTTCATGGACGAGACGAAACCCCTCCGTGCGCTGCCGCCAATATTCCGGGCTTCCACCATCGATGGTCCTGATCTTGCGCTGTGTCATTGAAGTCTCCTTTCGCTTTCTGACGAGAGGAGGCCGCACTGTAGACGCGAGGGGTCAAGGATCGCGGAACGGGACCGCCAGAGGCGGCCAGCGGAGGAACCGAGTTTATGTCGTCGCTCAACGAGCGTCGGCGGAAACTTGGAGGTGCCGCGCAGTCCTTGACGCCGGA
>DLSX01000127.1 GCA_002500765.1 Neorhizobium sp. UBA7851 | reverse complement strand
CTGCCGCGGATGTCGCCGCCGGAGCCGGCGACGAAGGTGAAGCGGATGCCGAAGGCGCTGCCGGTGCAGCCGTGGTGGCGGCAGGATTTTCAGCCGCCGCCGCCGGGGAGCCGAAGATCGCATTCTTGATCTTGCTGAATATGCTCATAGGGTCCTCTCCTCAAAGTTAGACAAGAGAGAAACTAGGGCATCGGAGGCTTGAGGAAATGGGGTCCGTCTCGAAACAAGGCGAATTCCGATTGCCGCCAACTTTATGGAAAGCGACCGGATCGCCGCAGGTTGACGCGGCATGTCGCAAAACTATCTCCTCCTGCGCAACGAGGAGAAAAATATGCTCAGGAAGGTGTTGTTCTTTTTACTGGTGATCTTCGCCGGCTCGGCTGCTCATGCCGAAGGCACGGTGAAGGAAGGCCAGTTCATGGCCAGCCGCATTCTTGGAAAGAACGTGGAATTCACCCTTTACCTGCCACCCGGCTACGGCCGTGATGAACGGCGTTATCCGGTCATCTACCTGATGCATGGCGGCGGTGATGGCCAGAACCAGGACTGGTACCGTTTCGGCAACGCCAACCTCATTTTCGACGAGTTGATCGAAAGCGGCAAAGTGCCGCCTTTCATCGCGGTGACGCCGGAAGGTCGTCGCGATGACGCCAACAAGTTCAACACCTACTACATGAACGATGCAGACGGACAGTATCTGTGGCAGGATATGTTTGTGAAGGAATTCGTGCCGCATGTGGAAAAGACTTTGCCTGTCATTCCGGGCAAGAAATCCCGCGGCGTACTCGGCCTTTCGATGGGTGGTTATGCGGCAATCGCCTTCTCCCTGAAATATCCCGATCTTTTCGCCGGTGCCGCCGCCTTGAGTGCCGCTTTCCGCACCGATCAGCAGATCATCGATATGGACCAGGCCGGTTATGATCGCCGCTATGGCAAGGCCTGGGGCGTCGGATTGAGCGGCCGCGATCGCCTGAACCAGCCCTATTATGCCAACAGCGTGCTCGACCTCGTCGAAAAGACCCCAGCAGAGCAGATCAGGAAGACCGAGCTCTATATCGATTGCGGTTCCTACGATGATTTCTTCGTCGGCAATGCCGAACTGACCCTGAAATTGCAAAAGCTCGAAGTGCCGCATCGTTTCATGGCGCGGGAAGGCGGTCATGACTGGACTTACTGGCGCACCGGATTGCCAGAGGCGACCGCCTTTCTCGGAAAGGTTTTCCATCAATAACAGGCGACTGGGAGAAGCCTCTGAGATTTCACTGGAACATTGCCGCGGACGGGGAACCGATAGGTGGCGAAACGGGCTTGGTCTTCCTTGGTTAGCTGTGGCATAGCGGGGGAAATCTTGATGATCCGTGGATGGTTTAAGTGATGAAGACAGGTGTGGAAGATGCCAAGGCGGCGATGCGGACGATCTTTCCCGAGACGCCGCTCCAGTTGAACGAGCATCTGAGCCGCCGTTACGGCGCCGATATCTGGCTGAAACGCGAGGATCTGTCGCCGGTCCGTTCTTATAAGATCCGCGGCGCCTTCAATTTCCTGCGCAAGGCGATTGCCACGGGCGCAACCGGCAAGACCTTCGTCTGCGCCTCGGCCGGCAATCACGCGCAAGGGTTCGCCTTCGTCTGCCGTCATTTCGAGGTGCCGGGCGTGGTCTTCATGCCGGTCACGACGCCGCAGCAGAAGATCGACAAGACCCGCACCTTCGGCGGCGAATTCATCACCATCAAGCTCATCGGCGACATCTTCGACCAGTGCTATGCGGCGGCGCGCACCCATGTGGAAGAGATCGGCGGCATGATGGTGCCGCCTTTCGACGATCTCGATATCATCGAAGGGCAGGCGACCGTTGCCGCTGAAATCGAAACGCAGCTGCCTGATGGTGTCCGCCCAGACATGGTCATTCTTCCGGTCGGCGGCGGCGGGCTTGCCTCTGGTGTCACCGGCTACTTCAAGGACATCGTTCCGAAAGACGGTTTCGTTTTTACCGAGCCGACCGGTGCGCCGAGCCTGAAGAAAAGCCTTGAAGCCGGATTGCCGGTAACACTGCCAAAGGTCGACAATTTCGTCGATGGTGCCGCGGTCGCACGGATCGGCAATCTCAATTTCGAAGCGCTGAAAAATTTCTCGTCGACCCAGGTCACGCTGGTTCCCGAAAATGCCATCTGCGTCACGATGACCGATATGCTGAATGTCGAAGGTGTCGTGCTTGAGCCGGCCGGTGGTCTTTCGATCACCGCGCTGTCGCTTCTTGTGCCGGAAAAGATCGCTGGAAAGACCATCGTCTGCGTCGTTTCCGGCGGCAATTTCGATTTCGAGCGGCTGCCTGATGTGAAGGAACGGGCCATGCGTTATGCGGGCCTGAAGAAGTATTTCATCCTGCGTTTGCCCCAGCGTCCCGGCGCTTTGCGCGACTTCCTCAATCTTTTGGGGCCGGATGACGATATCGCCCGGTTCGAATATCTGAAGAAATCCGCCCGCAATTTCGGATCGATCCTGATCGGCATCGAAACGAAGGCTCCGGAAAACTTTGCCGGCCTGTATGAGCGTTTCGAAACTGCAGGCCTCGGTTACGAGGACATCACCGAAAACGAAATCCTCGCCAACCTGATTATCTGATGGGCTGGCGCTCCCGGTCTGAAACGTTTACAGCCGGTTGGTGCGTTTCGGCGCCGGGAGCAATGTGGTAGGCAAAATCATGGCATCGTTTTTCTCTTCTCTCCTCTCCGCCTTCTCGGGCAAGGATAAACCGGCCCAGGCAACCAAGGGTGCTGAGCCCGTTCCCTACAAGGATTGCCTGATCTATCCGGCGCCGATCTCCGAAGGTGGTCAGTATCGCCTGGCAGGCCGGATCGAGAAGGAAGTGGATGGCGAAATGCTGGTCCGGAACATCATCCGTGCCGACATGTTCTCTTCCATGGAGGATGCCGTGACCTTCACCGTTCGCAAGGCGGAGCAGATCATCGATCAGAACGGCCCGTCGCTTTTCTCCGGCGGCGAAAAATCCCGATCGGCCTGATTGCGATCGACGCTGTTCAAGTATTGGTGATCAGGATATTGGTGATACTCACTCAATATTAAAACCTGCCATCTAGGGTCGCTGGACATTTATCAATTTGTCAGCGGCTTTTTCGATGAGATCACAGCGGCTCTGTTCGACGCACGTTGTATGGTTGTTTTTGGCGGCAGTATTTTCGGCCCCTTATGCCTACGCCGAGAGCGATTTTCCTGCCGGTCACGCGAAACCGGCAGCCGTCGATGATATGTGGACGATGGTTGTTGCCGGCTGTGTGGTTGTCATGCAGCTCGGCCTGTTGTTCCTGGCTGCCGGCTCGGGCCTGTCCGGGAACTCGCTTGAGATCGCCCGAAAAAATCTGCTGGGTTTTGTGCTGGCAATTGTCGTATTTGCTCTCCTCGGCTTCACTCTCGCTTTCGGTCAGTCCTATTCGCTTCCGTTTGGAACCGGCCCGGGCCTGTCTCTCATCGATGACGTGGCGCCGGAAATGTCCGCCATCATCCTGTTTCAGCTGATGCTTTGCGGCATCGCCGTTACCGTTTTTTCCGGCTCTGTGGCCGGGCGCATGGCTCCGAAGGCTTTTTCTCTTTCCTGCCTGTTCATGGCGGGGCTCATCTATCCGGTGTTTCTCCATTGGGCGCGTGGAGACATGCTCATTGGTAACCTTGCGGCTTTTCTCGCGAATCTCGATTTTGTCGATCTTGCCGGCGGGGTTTCGATCCACGCAACGGCCGGCTGGATCGCTCTTGCAGCCTGCATGGTCCTTAGGCCCCGCAATGAAGGGATGCTTCTGGCGCGTTCACGGGCACATGTTCCCGGCCGCAACCTTCTGTTTTTCATCACCGGTGGATTGGTTTTCTTTGTCGGCTGGGCTGGTCTCAACGGAGGTTTCGCGCTCGCCGATGGCGAAAACATGCCCGCTGTCATTGTCAACTCTCTGTTGGCCGGCGGAATGGGAGCCTGTATCGGCTACCTGATCGCGCTCCGCAGGAACCGGGAGGTTCTCCCGGAAATGCTGATTTCGGGCATGCTGGGCGGGCTGGCAGCCGTTACCGCAGGCGCCGGTATCCTCCACCTTCCCGGTGCTTTGATCGTCGGCGGTATCGGAGGCGCAGTCGGGATATTCGCAAACCTCTTCGTCGCGCGGTGGCTGAAAGTGGAAGAGCCGATGGGCGTGGTCGGCATACACGCCTTCGCTGCGGTCTCCGGTGCGTTGCTTTTGCCTCTGCTCGCTCCGATCGATAATCTGCCCGCAGGTGGAAGGCTGGAGCAGCTTTGGATCCAGGTCGTCGGGGTCGGCATCAACTTCTATTGGGCATTCGGCGCAAGCTATCTCTTCTTCCGGCTTCTCGATCACGTCATGGTCATCCGGGAGGCCGATAGCGCGGACGGTCGCAACGACGTGATCGCCGAATGGTCGCGACAGTATGACGATGCCGAGCGCGTGGCAGCCTTGGCCAGGGCGACGTTCGAAGCGATCATGATCCATCGCGACGGCATCGTGGTCGATGGTAACGAGGAACTGGCCAAGCTCGTCGGCCGCCCGCTACCGGAACTGGTCGGTCGGTCCATATTCGATTTCCTTCGGGACGGGGAGGCGATCCGCGTTTCCGAGATCATCAAGCTCAACGATGATGCGCGGCATGAGATTTCCATCGAACTGCCGGATGGAGTGCTGGTGCCGGTCGCGGCTCGAGGCCGGGACATCACCTTCCATGGCGAAAAAGCGCGCGTCGGCTGCTTCGTCGACCTGCGCGAAAGACGAGAGGCTGAAAAGCGAATCCGTTATCTCGCGCTGCACGATCCGCTGACGGAGCTGCCCAACCGTGTCCTGTTCGGTGAAAGTCTGAACGAAATCATGGCACATGCCGGCGAGGGTGGTTCCTTCGGCATCGTGATGATCGATCTCGATCGCTTCAAGGATATCAACGACATTCACGGCCATCAGGCCGGCGATGCGGTCATTCGCGCAGTGTCTGCCAGGCTGATGGCTGCCGCCGGGCCGCAGGATCTGGTCGCCCGTCTCGGAGGAGATGAGTTCGCGGCGATCCTGGGAGGGGCGTCAAAGGATCGGGATCTCGAAGCGTTCAGCACGCGCCTGCTGGAATCCATGGCGATGCCGATCGATATCCGCCAGGGCGAGCAGGTGAATGTCACCCTGAGCATCGGTGCGGCTCTGTGTCCGGAACATGCAATGGATAAGGATGCGCTTGTCGGCTGCGCCGACATCGCGCTCTATCATGCCAAGAATTCCGGCCGGAACGCCTTCCGCCTGTTCCGTCGCGGCATGAACGACCTGATTGAAAAGCGTCGTGCGCTGGAAGGTGATCTGGAACTCGCATTGCATCAGGGGCAGTTCGAGCTCTATCTGCAACCGCGCGTCAATGTGGGGGATGCTTCCATCAGCGGTTATGAGGCGCTGTTGCGCTGGAGCCACCCGACAAGAGGCATGATCAGTCCGGCGGACTTCATCCCGGTTGCCGAGGCGTCGGGCAAGATCATCCAGCTTGGTGAATGGGTACTGGCCGAAGCGGTCAGGCTGCTCGACCGCATCGATGGCCATATCAGCGTCAACGTGAGCCCGCTCCAGTTCCGCCATGGTGATTTTGTTTCTAACCTCGCCGATCTCTTGGAGCGAACCGGTGCCGATCCCCGGCGCATCGAGTTGGAAATCACCGAAAGCGTGCTGATCGATGATGACAGGCGCGCCGTCCATATCTTCGGCGAGCTGAAGCGCATGGGCTTTGCCATCGCGCTGGATGATTTCGGAACCGGTTATTCCTCGCTCAGCTACCTGAGTCGCTACCCGTTCGACACGCTCAAGATCGACCGCAGTTTCGTTGCCAATCTCGAGGTCGCGGAAAATGCCCGCATGATCGTACGGACGATTATCGATCTTGGCACCGGGCTTGGAATGAAGGTCGTTGCCGAAGGTGTCGAAACGCCCGAGGAGGCGCTGTTTCTTGCGCATGCAGGCTGCCACGAATTGCAGGGATATCTTCTGGGAAGGCCGGCGAAACTCTCCGATATCGTTCGGCGGATCGATCCGGCGATCGCCGTCCAGCTGAAACATATGCCGCGCAGGCTGCCCGAAAGTCGTGATCTTGCGTCAGATCGAGACACAAATGCTTTCGCTGTTGGCCAATCTGCATGAGATCTGCCGGGACTTGATGAAAACTTAACTGAGGATCTCCTAAAAAGGGCCTGTTCTCAATGGCGCAAGGAGCGCCCATGCAATGGCTTAACCTCGGCCTGTTTCTGGTTGAAGCGGTCGTTTATTTCTCCGTCATGACGGCTTTCCTGCATTTTCGGCGTACGCTTGGCTTAGGTGTGTTCCTGGCCGCGCTCGGCGTCATGCATTTCATGGAAACCTATCTTGCAGCGGTCTTCTATGTTCAGCTGCCGTTTGGAACCGTATCGCCGGGCTCCTCCATCTTTTTCGCCGGCAAGCTGATGATGATCCTGATGTTGTACATCAAGGAAGATGCGGCAACCGTGCGCCAGCCGATCTATGGTCTGTTTCTCGGCAATCTTCTGACCGTCGGCCTTGCCCAGATCCTCCAGTGGCATGCTGCAGTGGCCATGCCGGGCGGCCGCTCCGCCGACATGGGTTTTCTCGACGAGATGGGCTGGCTGATGGTCTGGGGCACGACGCTGCTCTATGTCGATGCGATCGCCATCATCCTTCTCTATGAGCGGCTTGGCCGCTGGATCGAACGCCATATCGTTCTGAGATTTGCAATCAGCGGCGCGGTGATCCTCACCTTCGACCAGGTCGGTTTCTACACTGTCCTCCATATCCTGATCGATGCCCCGTCAGCCGTCTTTTTCGGTGGCTGGTATGCCAAGCTCTTTGCGGTGCTCGTCTATTCGTTCTTCTTCTTCATCTATCTGAAGATAGATCAGAATGAGCGATGGTCTGCGTCGTCACGCCAGATCAAGGACATATTCCACGACCTGACCTTCCGGGAGCGATATCATGCGCTGTTGGCAAAGGCCGGGCTGGACGGTCTGACCGGCGTCCTCGACCGGGGCCGTTACGAGATGGACGGTCCCGAACTGGTGCGCAAAAGCCTGGCACTGCGCCAGTCGATCAGCCTGGTCATTGTCGATGCTGACCATTTCAAGGATGTCAACGATCAGTTTGGCCATCAGCGCGGCGACGCGGTTCTGAAGGACCTAGCTGCCTGTCTGACCCGCAACGCACGCTCCGGCGATCACCTGTCCCGCTTCGGCGGCGAGGAATTCGTGTTGTTATTGTCCGACACGGATCACGAAGAGGCGGTGGAGGTGGCGGAGCGCATTCGCCAGGATATTGCAGCCCGTGTATCGCGTCCCGACGGCACGGCATTGACCGTCTCGGTTGGCGTCGCAACCGCGCCCGAGGATGGCCGTACGCTCGACCTTATCCTCAGCAGGGCCGATGAGCGACTGTATCAGGCAAAGAAAGACGGCCGTAATAGGGTTCACGGCCGTCTCGGAAGGTTCTGAATTTTCAGTCGCAGGGATCAGGCGGCAAGCGCCAGCTGCTGCGTACGTTCCTGCGCCGAGGCGATTGCCTTCTCGAAGGCTTCCGGACCGAAAGCCGTGCCTTCGACATAGATCACTTCGACGTCGGTCATGCCCATGAAGGCCAGAACGGTCTTGAGGTAGGGAACGGCATGGTTCATCGCCATGGCCGGACCTTCGGAATAGACGCCGGCGGCCGACAGAACGATGTAGACCTTCTTGTTCTTGGCAAGGCCTTCCGGGCCTTCTGCTGTGTAGCGGAAGGTCAGGCCGGCGCGGGCGACGTTGTCGATCCAGCTCTTCAGCGTCGAATAGATGTTGAAGTTGATCAGGCCGGTTGCCAGAACGACGGTGTCGGCTGCGAGCAGCTCGGCGGTCAGCGCGTCGGATTCCACGACGGCTGCAGCTTCGTCCGCGGTACGGTCAGCCGGCTGCTTCTTGATGGCCGAAGTCGTGACCGTGTCGAGATGCGCTATCGGGTTGCGGCCGAGGTCGCGGTGAGCGACGGTTGCGGCAGGGTTCTGTGCCTTCAGCTTATCGACGAATTCGCTGGCGATCTTGGTGGAGAGCGAATCTGCGCCGCGCGGGCTGGAGGTCACGAGAAGAATGGAAGACATGGTACCAATTCCTTGATTTGCCTTGGATATGTTCGAGAGGCCTTCTGTCGGCCTCGAAAAGTTGAGCGAGACTGGAGGCTCGTGTGAGTGACAAATAGGTCTGGACCGCTATCGATAAAACGGGGATAATATCGAAGGTTCCTATCGAATATCTGGATAGATCACATGGATGCCAATCCGACCCTCGACCAGTTGCAGGTCTTCATCGCCGTAGCCGAAACGGGAAGCTTTTCGGCCGCCGCCCGCTCGCTCAATCGGGCGCAATCGGTCGTCAGCTACACGATCGGCAATCTTGAGGCACAGCTTGAAGTGACGCTTTTCGAGCGCAGCGGTGCGCGCCAGCCGAAGCTTACCGAAGCGGGCAGGGCGATGCTTGCCGATGCCCGCAGGATCGTCGCCGACCTGCAGGTCATGCGTTCGCGCGCCAAGGGCATCAGGCAGGGGCTTGAGGCTGAAATCACGCTGGCGATCAGCGTCATGGTTCCGGCCGATGCACTGGTTGCAGAACTGAAGGAGTTCAGGACTGAGTTTCCGACCGTGGCCCTCAACCTCAATGTCGGCGAACTCGGCATGGTGATGAATCTCGTCATGAACGGCAAGGCGGATATCGGCATCGGCGGGGCGCTCCTGAAACAGGACGATTCCCTGATGGCGGAAAAGATCGGCCATGCCTTCCTGCTGCCGGTCGCAGCCGCCGATCATCCGCTCGCCAGGCTAGGGCGCCCGCTGACGCTTGCCGATGTCCGCGAGGAAACGCAACTCGTCGTCACTGACGCGTCGGGGATCACTGCAGGCCGTGATTTCAATGTACTCTCCTACAAGATCTGGCGGGTCAGCGACATCGCCACCAAGCATCATCTCGTCAAGGGCGGGCTCGGCTGGGGCGGCCTGCCGGCCTCGCTGGTGCGCGATGACGTGCGCGACGGCAATCTCGTCGTTCTCGATATCGAAGCCTACGAACAGGGCGAATACCCGCTTTATGCGTTGCGTCGGACCGCCAGCCCGCCCGGTCCGGCCGGCCAGTGGCTGATCGATAGCTTCGCCCGCAGGCTTTCGACCTGCCCGAACAAGGAGCATTTCACCACCATGCTCCGCGCCGATATCGACAAGCCCGCCTATTCCGAGGCGGCCGAATAGGCGGCATAGACACTGGGACGATTGACCCCGGCTGGCGGATCTTGATATAGGTCTGCCACGGTCAGCAGTTCACCGAGGCGTCGCCGTCCCTTTATGGGAAGCTAAACCTGCAATTTTAGATATCAGCACTTATCCTGTGCCGAAGTCGACAAGACGGTGACCAGCGACATACCAGACGGACCGGCACGCTTTAAAGGATAAGCCATGCCCAGAACCATCTTTCCGATGGCCGTTTCAGATATGTCGGCCTTCGCGAAATCCCTGCGGGATCAGATCGAAAAGCTCGATCATAAGCCGAGCCATGTGGAGATGCTCAATCTCCTGAGCCGTGCCGCTGGTTTCCGCAACTACCAGCATTTTCGCGCAACGGCGGATAGCGCCGATCCCGCCGACATCGCCCATGTCGCGACCGAGCCCGAACCGCAGCCGGACGAACGCCGCGTCATGCACACGCTCCGTGTCTTCGATCGTGAGGGTCGCATCACGCGCTGGCCGGGCAAACGCGCGCAGCAGCAATTGTGCCTCTGGTACCTCTGGTCGAAAATCCCGCGCGCCAAAATCTTTTCCGAACGCGAGATCAGCGCCTTCCTGAACGGGCTGCACCTCTTCGAGGATGCCGCATTGCTCAGGCGGGATCTCTTCGACCTCGGCCTCGTCACCCGCAAACGTGACGGCAGCGATTATCGCCGCATCGAGAAAAAGCCCCCGCCGGAACTGGGGCTTCTTCTGCGCAAGGTCGAAACCTCACCCGTCAAAACCGCAGGCCGGTACAGGCCAGCGACAGTCTTGCCGGAAGCCGCAAACCCCGTCTGACCGCCTCACAGTGTCAGCGTGCCGGAAATGCATGTCGCGACCTCGCCGCCGATCCAGATATCGTCGCCGAGCTTGTCGACATGCACCCGGCCGGCGCGGCCGAGCACGGTGCCTTGAGCCGCGACATAGCTTTTCGGTGCAATCCCGGAGCCGATCAGCCACTGGGCAAGCCCGGCATTGAGACTTCCCGTCACCGGGTCTTCGTAGCCGTTACGGGTGAAGGCGCGCACTTCGAATTGCGCGTCTGTCCCGTCCGACTGCGGGTCGAAACGGCCGACCAGCCCGACCCGGGTTCCCGCGAGAACGGAATAGTCCGGCTTGACCGCCAGGACGTCTGCACGCGAGCGCAGGCGAACACCGATCCAGTCCGGCCCGTTCTCGACCCAGTTTGCATCCTCGATCATTGTGGTTGGAATACCGAGGCCCTTCGCGATCCTTTCGATCAGCACCGGCTCCACCGCACCGCTACGCACGAGCGGCGGTGCGGCAAATGCCAGACTTTGGCCATCGCGGCGAATACGCACCAGTCCGGCCCCGCATTCCTGCACGATCTCACCTTCGGGCACGCTCGAAACCTGACTCAGCCACACATGCGCGCTGCCAAGCGTCGGATGTCCCGCAAACGGCAGTTCCTGCGTCGGCGTAAAGATCCGTACGCGATAATGCGCCGCTTCAGTCGTCGGTTTCAGCAAAAAGGTCGTTTCGCTCAGATTGGTCCAGTTGGCGAAGGACTGCATCTGCCTATCGTCGAGCGCGTCTGCGCCGATGACAACCGCAAGCGGATTGCCGCGCATCGGCTGGCTGGAAAAGACGTCGACCTGCTGGAAGGAAAAGCTTGGCATGGGATCACTGCATCGGGTTGAAATGGAAACGGCAGCTTTTCAGCTGCCGTTTGATTCCGCAAATGATTTGCCGAATGACCGATTGCTTCACAGCACCAGCCGGAATTTTGCAAAACCGTTTTCGCCGTCGCCGGCATCCTCGATCCTGGCGCCCTTGACCTCGCCGGCGAACTGGCGTGCCTTCGGTCCGCTCTCGAAGACCGCCGTCGTTCCCGGCAGCGGCTTGAACGACCAGTTGCCGTCTGCCGACGGATTGATCATGCCCTGGTCGACGATGTAGCGCACGATCACGTCGCGATTGGTGTCGGGTGCGACGAAGATCAGCTTGTCGGCCGCGATCTCCGGGAACTTGCCGCCGCCACCGGCGCGGTAATTGTTCGTCACTACGACGAATTTCTGCGCCGGATCAATCGGTTTTCCGTCGAACTTCAGATCGGTGATACGATGGGAATCCGCATTCGCAAGCTTTCCGTCCTTGTCGAAGCGTGTCGGCTGCGAAAGGTCGATCTGGTAGGTCACGCCGTCGATCACATCGTAATTGTAGGACGGGAAACCATCATTGAGCAGCGCCGCTTCCTTGGCGCCGGCCTTGACCTGGTTGAACATGCCGGCCGACATTTCAAGCCAGTTCTTCACCTGCTCGCCGGTAATCAGCACGGCCTGGACCGTATTCGGGTAGAGATAGAGGTCGGCGACATTCTTGATCGCGATATCACCCGCAGGCACGTCGGTATAATAGTCCGCGCCGCCGCGCCCGCCCGCCTTGAACGGCGCCGCCGCCGAAAGCACCGGATAATCCTTGTAGGGACCGTCCTTTAGCATCTGCTTGATATACCAGCTTTGCGCATTGGAAACGATCTGCACCGACGGATCGTCCGCAACCAGAGAGAAGTAGGAATAAAGCGGCGCGGATGTCTTGCCGACCGCGCGGCGCACATAGGCAAGCGTCGCCTCATGCTCGGCCTTGGCAGCCGCCAGAACCTCCGGCTTGTCCTTGACGTCGGCAACCACCTTGCGGTTTTCGTCGCGGTGATAGATCGGCCGTGCTTCGGAGGTGGAGGAAATGATCTTCCAGCCACTGCCATCCTTTTCCAGCAGCAGGTCGATCAGGCCCATATGCGAACCCCAGAAACCGGCCATCACCGCGGGCTTGCCCATCAGTGTGCCTTTCTTGGCGTCCGCGCCGGCAATTCCGTCAAAGTCCTTCGGGCCGGGGAAGACGAGATGCTGGTGGCCGGTAAAGATCGCATCGATCCCCTCGACGCCGGCGAGATAAAGCGAGGCGTTTTCCATCCGCTCGCTCTGGCCGGAACCGTCGATGCCGGAATGCGAAAGCGCGATCACGATATCCGCGCCTTCTTCCTTCATCTGTGGAACCCAGGCCTTGGCCGCATCGACGATGTCGCGGGTCTGCGCCTTGCCTTCCAGGTTCTTTGCGTCCCAGACCATGATCTGTGGTGGCACAAAGCCGATAAAGCCGACCTTGATCGCAGATGTCGCGCCGGACCCGTCGCGGATCTGTTTTTCGACGATCACATAAGGCTTGAAGAAAAGCTCATCCTTCTTGGGATCGGATGCCAGCATGCCTTTGGTAAGGTTGGCACAAACGTAAGGGAAACCTGATCCCGCCAATGCCTTGAACATGAAGTCGAGGCCGTAGTTGAACTCGTGGTTTCCGAGCGTGCCGACATCGTATCCGAGCACGCTCATGGCGGTGATGACCGGATGTTTGTCGCCTTCCTTCATGCCGCGCTCATAGGCGATATAGTCGCCGAGCGGATTGCCTTGCAGAAAATCGCCATTGTCGACCAGCATCGAGTTGCCGGCCTCAGCGCGAATTGCGTCGATGATCGAGGCGGTACGCGCAAGCCCCAGCGTATCGTTCTGCTTGTCGGCGTAATAGTCGTAAGGGAAGACGTGAACATGGATATCCGTCGTTTCCATGATCCGCAGATGCGCCTGGTTCGCCTGTGCTCGGGCGGCGAACGGATGCAGTGCGACCAGCGCGGAAGACGCGGCGATCCCGCCGAGAACCGAACGGCGCGACATCGTCAGAAGCGGATTGATGGATGGCATGAGAACTCCCTCGTCTTCATTTGCGGCATGACACTAGAGCCATTCGCATGCCTGTGCATCACTCAAATGACAGGGGCACACGCGAATACAACTAAAAAACGTAATGCCACAAAATGCAATCATATGTAACATTCGCGCTGGGCCGCAACCTTGGGGGATCGATATGTGGAGGATAGCTTTGATTGGAGGAACCGGTGGGGTGCTGCCGACGCTGGTGGACAAGCTGGAAGCCTGGAACGGAGGAGAGGTGAGTATTTGGCTGGTATCGGCCCCAAGCGTCTGGATCGCCATTCTCGTGGCGGTAATCCCCATGATTGCCTATTTCGTCATCGGTGCAGTCATTGCAGCGGTCTATGAAGACCAGAGCGTACAGAAAGCATTGCTGCTTGGCATAGGCGCGCCTGCATTCATTGTCGCTTCGGTCGGCGGTTCAGATAACAGGCCCGAGCAAATCAAGGTAACACATCTTGATGGCCTGGGTTTTGTGACCTCGGCCTTTGCGCAGTCCTCTGTCGGTGAGCCGGAAATCTATCTTGATGTCGGAAAGTTCGCGAGTGGCGGGGGCTGCGAAACATGTACCGTGACGTTTTGGGGAGCGGACGGCAAGCCGATTGCCACAGAGCCGCTTGCGACAGCCTCATCGGCAACCATCGAAGTGCCGAATACCGCGAAAGTTCTGGAGTTTCGCGGCGTGGATACCAATCCGGCGCAGGTTGACCTGGGCAAAGTATATCAGGGCTACACCGGCGGAGACGGCAAGGTGACCTTGGACATCGATATCAATCGTAGCTATTGGAACGATTTCAGCCGCTCGCTCGGAGCCAAAGGTACCCAGCCATATAATTTTGATGTTCAGCTTGCCCGTTAGGTTTCGGCGACCTATCGCCTCAGCACCGGATTGACGTCCTGGTGGAAGAAACGGAAATAGGCCGCAACCTGGGCCGATGCATTCGTATTGGGTCGAAACTGGATGCCGAGGCGGCCGTTATGGCTCCATTTGATGATCCCTTCCAGCATGCCGAGTTCCTCGCTCTCGATCCGCACAGGGCTGCCGACGGAAGCACCGAACGGTGCTGCCAGATCGAGCGCCAGGCCGTTGACCGAGATGTCGACGATCCTGCCATTCACCGACTGACCGTAATATTTCAGCGTTCCGGGGATCCGCGCCTTCCGCCGGGGGGCAGAGCGAACTTTCATGTTGAGATTGTTGATGGCCATATCCTTACACCTCCTGTCCTTTCCTCCGGACCATACCTGGCATGAATTGAAACGCCTTTATCTTGCGTCCCAAAATTGTACCGGACCGGGTAACCCCTGCTTTACTTTCTGCGGGATTTTGCGCGAATGGACCGAAAGAGGGATGATTCCTCTTGGGGAGGAACAGCATTTGCCCGCAAAAATCAGTAGTGCCGAAACGATACCCGGGCTTGCAGGATGAGCACATCGGTCCTTCTCCTGGCGTTGTTCGCCGCAATTCTTCATGCGGGCTGGAATGCTTTCCTGCGTTCCGGCGCAGATCGCTTCTGGATGATGACGGTGATGAATCTTGCCATCACGGTCGCTGCCATCCCCGTTGCGCTGATCTTTCCGATCCCGGTCGCGGATGCATGGCCTTACATTGTCGGTTCGTCACTGTTTCAGGTGGCTTATGGCCTGCTGCTCGTCGCAGCCTACCGGCATGGTGAATTGGGACAGGTCTATCCGATCATCCGCGGCAGCGCGCCGCTTCTGGTCACGGTCGGCAGTTTTTTCCTCATGGGAGAAGTGCTTCAGCCGCTGACCATGCTCGGTGTTCTCTGCATCGTGTTCGGCATCATGACGCTGTCGCTCGGCAAGGCGAGAGCGTCCGGCTCATCCATGCTGTTTGCGCTGGCGACCGGCGTGGCGATCGCCGGATACTCCACTTTCGATGCCATAGGCATCCGGGTGGCGGGCGAACGTCCGGCCTATATCGCCTGGGTATTCATCCTGCCGGGTCTGCTTTTGAGCGCGACCTACATGATCATGCGCGGACCGCTGCGTATCGATCTCCGCTCATCCGAAACCCGAAAGGCAATCGGCGGCGGCCTTGTTTCGCTTCTGTCCTACGGCACGGTTCTGGTGGCCTATTCGCTGGCCCCGGCAGGACCCGTCTCGGCACTGCGCGAAACCAGCGTCGTTTTCGCCGCCCTCATCGGCTGGAAGTTTCTTGGCGAGCGCCTTACGCCCCGGCGCATCCTCGCCTGCATCGTGGTCGCGACCGGTGCCGTCCTGATCGGTCTTTCATAGGCCGACATTCGGCCGGTCGATGATCTCGCGCAGCGCGAAGCTGGAATTGATCTTCACCACATGCGGCAGGGCCGAAAGCCAGTCGCGGTGGATGCGCTCGTAATCTTCCAGGTCCTTGGCCGCAACGCGCAATATGTAGTCGTATTCTCCCGACATCAGGTAGCAGACGAGCACGTTGGGACAGAGTTTTACCGCAGCTTCGAATTCCGTCAGCGTCTTGGCGAACTGGCCCGACAGCGAGATATGGACGATGATCATCATCTTGTAGTCGAGCGCGGCGTTGGAAAGGCGCGCGTGATAACCGCTGATCGTGCCGCTTTTTTCCAGAATATCGAGCCGCCGCGAACAGGCGGAAGGCGACAGGCCGACAATCTCCGCCAGTTCCGCATTGGAAATCCGTCCGCGATCCTGCAATACCCTCATGATAGCACGATCTATGGCATCAAGGCTGTTCATCGGGGTTTCTTTCGAAAATAAGCTATTTCGCGCAATAATCCCCGAAAACAACCTCCTCGGCAATCATCCTTTGCAAGGACATTCCGCCGCTTTTCTGATGTGCTCGCCGGGCAAAAATCAACTGGCGTGAGCCGTATAAAGAGAGGAATGCTGCATGCGTGTCGGGTGCCCGAAGGAAATCAAAAACCATGAATATCGTGTCGGCCTGACGCCGGGTGCCGTGCGCGAATATGTCGCCCACGGTCACGACGTCATCATCGAAACCAAAGCCGGTGCCGGGATCGGTGCCGATGATGCGGCCTATCAGGCAGCCGGCGCCAGGGTCGTCGGTTCGGCAAAGGAAATTTTCGAAAAGTCCGACATGGTGGTGAAGGTCAAGGAGCCCCAACCCGCCGAATGGGCGCAACTGCGCGAAGACCAGATCCTTTACACCTATCTTCATCTCGCTCCGGACCCGGAGCAGACCAAGGGCCTTATTGGCTCCGGCGTCACGGCTGTCGCCTATGAAACGGTCACCGATGAGCGCGGCGGCCTGCCGTTGCTGGCGCCGATGTCGGAAGTCGCCGGACGTCTTGCCATCCAGGCGGGTGCGACGGCGTTGCAGAAAGCCAATGGCGGCCGCGGTATTCTGCTTGGTGGCGTGCCGGGCGTATTACCGGCCAAGGTCGCGGTCATCGGCGGCG
>DLSX01000066.1 GCA_002500765.1 Neorhizobium sp. UBA7851 | reverse complement strand
GGCACCGAGCATCGGCGAAAGCAGGCCGTTTATCGCGCCGATATCGGTCGACAGCGACGGCCAGCGGTTCTGGCTGATGGCCGTCAGCCCGTCGTAAAGCTCGGCGACGGTCGCCCGCACATTCGGCTCGGCGCGCGCGCCGGAACCGATCGTCATCAGCGCGTTCGGCTCGGAGGAGCCCGCCGTCACCGGCCCCCGTGGACGATGATACTTGAAGCTGCGCCCCATAAGCATCTGGTCGTTGGCAAGCAGCGCCGAGGCGAGCGTATCGCCCTCGAAACCCTTGTAGTTTTTGCCGTCGAAGGTGAAGGTGAGCGGCTGGCCACGATTGACCCGGCCTGCGGATCCGAGACGATAGGAGGTCATTGGCCTGCCTCCCTGATAGTGGCGGCATCGACAACGCTGAACACGTCATGGGTGACGTTATCGCGATCGACGATCAGAAAGCGGCGGCAGCCACCCGCGTGGTGCCAGTATTCCTGGTACCGGCCTTTCGGATTTTCCCGCAGATAGACGTAAGCGTGCCATTCCTCCTCGCTTGCGCCGGGATGCGGACGCGCTAGCGCCGTGCCGCGAATGGAAAACTCTTCCTTGGGTCTGGTACCGCAATGCGGACAGGTAATCAGGCTTGCCATGGACTATCTCAGTGAATGTTCGGCTGGGGGCCTTTGCCCGCTTCATCGATCATGTGGCCGCGCTCGAAGCGGTCGAGCCGCAGAAAACGCGAAACATGGTGGCTCTCGTTCCTGGCGATCAGGTGAGCGAAACAGAAGCCCGAGGCAGGCGTCGCCTTGAAGCCGCCGTAACACCATCCCGCATTGAGGTAGAGATTGTCGATCGGCGTCCGGTCGATGATCGGCGAACCGTCCATCGACATGTCCATCACGCCTCCCCATGAGCGCAGCACCTTGGCGCGCGAAAGGCCGGGGATCAGCGAGACGCCCTCTTCCATCGTATGCTCGACGGTCTGGAGATTACCGCGCTGGGCGTAGGATGAGTAATAATCGATATCCGCGCCGAAGACCAAACCGCCCTTGTCCGACTGCGAAATGTAGAAATGCCCGGCGCCATAGACGATCACATGATCGACCGCCGGCTTGATCCCTTCCGACACGAAGGCCTGCAGCACATGGGTCTCGATCGGCAGTTCCAGCCCGGCCATGCGCGCGGTCTCGGAGGAATGCCCTGCGGTCGCCAGCGCCAGCTTGTTGCAGCCGATGAAACCCTTGCTGGTTTCGACGCCGGTCACCCGGCCCTGCTCGTCGCGGCGGATGGCATTCACCTCGCAATGCTGGATGATATCGACGCCCCGCATATCTGCGCCGCGCGCATAACCCCAGGCGACGGCATCGTGCCGTACCGTTCCGCCGCGTTTCTGCAGCAGGCCTGCCAGGATCGGAAAGCGGGCGTGATCGTAGTTGAGATAGGGCATCAGCGCCTGAAGCTGCTTGCGGTCGAGCAGTTCCGCATCGACGCCGTGCATCCGCATCGCATTGCCACGCCGCGCATAGGCATCGCGCTGGCCGTCGGAATGCGCCAGCATCATCACGCCGCGCTGGCTGACCATGGCATTATAGTTGAAATCCTGTTCGAGACCTTCCCAGAGTTTCAGGGAAAACTCGTAGAACGGGATATTACCTTCGAGCAGATAGTTGGAACGGATGATCGTCGTGTTCCGGCCGACATTGCCCGAGCCGATATAGCCCTTTTCCAAGACGGCGATATTGGTGATGCCGAATTCCTTGGCGAGATAATAGGCCGTCGCAAGGCCGTGCCCGCCGCCACCGACGATGATCACATCATAATGTGGTTTCGGCTCCGGTTCACGCCATGCCGGCGTCCACAGCCGGTTGCCCGAAAGCGCCTGCTTGATGATCGAATATGCCGAATAACGCATCCATCCGTCCCGTTCATGTCCGGCCCACCTTCGCATATGAGAGGGAAAGGACAAGCGCAATCAGGACATCAAAAGTTCCGTTTGCGGCAGCTTTCCCTGCATCATCAGGCTGTTGCGCCGATACGACGCATACCCTGGGGCAGCCCCTCGAAGCAGACCACGGGGATGAATAGCAAGGTCGCCTCAGTACTTTCAATAGCTTGGGTTCAACTTCGTCCCCGCACCATCATCACGGCGGTAGAATCCGGCAAACACAATTGCCGGAGATGACCATGAGCGACCGCAGCACCAATCTCGACATGCCTTTCATCATGCCTTCGCAGGCGCAGAAACACGTCACCCATAACGAGGCCCTTCTGTTGCTGGATGCCGTCGTGCAGCTTTCCATCATCGAGGAACGCGGCAGCCCTCCGAGCACTCCCGAACCCGGAGACCGCTTCGTCGTCGCAGCCGGCGCATCAGGCCCATGGAGCGGTCACGCCGGCTGGATCGCGATCTGGCAGGACGGCTATTGGGCCTATGCAAAACCAAAAACCGGATGGCGGGCCTGGTTTGAAACGAGCGGCAGGCTGAAGGTTTTCGACGGATCGGCATGGCAGGACCTGCCCCTGCCCGAAAACGCCGATGTCGCGACGCTCGGCATCTCCGCCACCGCCGACGGCACCAACAGGCTCTCCATCTCCTCTGCCGCGAGCCTCTTCAATCATGCCGGCGACAGCCACCGCCTGAAGATCAACAAGGCGTCAGTGACCGACACGGCGACATTGCTCTTCCAGTCCGGCTGGACGGGGCACGCGGAAATGGGGCTGGCTGGAAATACAGATTTCTCCATCAAGGTCAGCAATGGCGCAGAATGGAAGACCGGACTTGCGATCGACAGCGGCGGCCGCGTGACAAAGCCGAACCAGCCCGCCGCCCGGGCCTATCGCAGTGGCACGACCTTCGCCGCGACGGCGGGACAACAGAGCGGCCTGTCGGCCTTTGCATTGAACCAGGGAGGTTTCGCGCTCGGCGCGGCTGCTGCAGGTGGCGGCAATACGCTCGTCGTCCCGGCAACCGGCCTCTATCTCTTGGCGCTTACGCTTTCCGTGGTCACGGCCTCGGCTGCCTTTGGTGTGACAGTTTCGCGCAATGGTAGTCCTGGCCTGCTGACACTTGCCGGTGCGGCCGGCAATGCCTCGACATTGTCGTCCAGCGCCATCGCTCAATTGCAACAAGGGGATACGCTGACATTCGGCCATTCCGGTTCCGCGACGTTTAATGCCGGAGCGACCGGAACTATCCTTTCAGTCGCAATGATTTAGCGAAAAAACTTCAAAAAATGATACAGCCGCGTGCCAAATTCGCACAGCGGGAGTGTTGCAAACCGCGTTTCCTGCCTTTTCCCCCTCCCCTGCAAGCCTTATTTTGCAGGGGAAAGAGGGCTAAAGCACAGAAAAAATACGACCTTTGCGGGTTAGGTCACATTTGCCGAACCTGTTTAGTCAAATGTTAAAACTGCCGGACTAGGCTCTCCGGCGTGGTCTTGTGTTGTGTAGAGAGTTCCAATGACCGAAATGATCCGTCCACGAGTTAAATATGTCATCGGCCCCGATGGCAGCCCGCTTACCATTGCGGACCTTCCGCCGGCCAATACGCGCCGCTGGGTTATCCGCCGTAAGGCTGAGGTTGTCGCGGCTGTTCGCGGTGGCCTGTTGAGCTTGGAGGAAGCCTGCGACCGTTATACGCTTACCGTCGAAGAATTCCTCTCCTGGCAGTCGTCGATCAACGACCATGGCCTTGCCGGCCTGCGTACGACGCGTATCCAGCAGTACCGCCACTAGGCGCATCCGGCGAAAAGCCACCCTTTGAGGGTGCCGTGACCCCGGTTGCGGCATCCTTTGTTTTATCCCTTTTCCGATTGCCTGCCCGTCTTTCCCAGTTTGACCACAGAGGGAAAGAGGGCCGCAATCACCGCGGAAGCGGCATAGCACCAGAAGCCGGGAAGAGTGACGGCCGTAGCCAGCCCGCTGGTCTTGGCCGCGAAGATGACGAGCGCAACCAGCATCACATCCATCATCGACCATCTGGAAAGATGCGGCATCGCCCGCTGAAGAAATCCGGAGCGGCCATCGCCGGCCACGACTTCAGCCGCCAGCACGATCAGCTTTGCAGCGGGAAACACCAGTGAAAATGCGCCGACGGCAATGGCGAGCCCCACACTGCCATCCGACCAGAGCTCACCGATCAATTGCAACAATGACGGCTCATTGCTGAAAAAGTAGAGTTGCTCGAACCGCATGATCGGCAGGGAAATGCCGAGCACCAGGAGCACGGCACACACAGCCAGTATCGAGAACGGCACTATTCGGTTCACACCAACTCCCAGAAAACGAATATGTTGTCCCGAAATCGACATCGATTTTCGAAATGACCCGCCGAGACAGCACCGCGCCTTGCCTGCGCTATAATAGCGCACCGCGCCGAAAGTCCCGACCTTGTCTTCAAATATGAAGCTTCATACCATCGGTCAAATCCGGCCATGTCTCACGACCGGCCGTGCATGAATAAGACAGGAAAAAATCCGGAATGGATATCACTCACGAAGAACGGCCGGCAGGTGGGCGATATATCGTCGATATCGACGGGCATGTCGCGGAAATGACCTATACCCGCAAATCTCCCGAGCTCATTTCGATCGATCATACCGGCGTGCCCGATGCCCTGCGCGGCAAAGGCATTGCCCAGGCGCTCGCCGAATTTGCCGTGAAGCAAGCACGCAGCGGCGGCTGGAAGATCATACCGCGATGCTCTTTCTTCCAGGCTCAGGTCGAACGCCATCCCGACTGGCAGGATATCGTCAGCAGGTAAGTGACGATTGCCGGCACGCGCGGATCCCGCTCATTGCCATGCAGAAAATGGAAAAAGGGCGCCGCCCCTTGCGGGTCGCCCTCTTCAGCCCTCTCTATGCCACCTGCGCTTTTAGGCGCGGGCGCGCATCCCGCCATCACGCTCCTCGAGCGCGGAAGCCTTGGCGAGTTCCGCCTCCGCTTCTTCCAGTGCCAGTTCTGCACTGTCCTGCTGAACTTTCAGCTCCCGGATCGAGACCTGAAGATTATCCGCCCGCTGGCGCGCGGCCTTAGCAAAGGTCGGATAAGCGAAATGTCCGGGATCCGTAATTCCCGACTTTTTCTCTTCAAGCGTGATCTGGTGTTCCAGTTCCTTCGCCATCCGCTCGAATTCTGCCATCATCATCTGCAGCTGCTGCAGTTGACGACGCTTTTCGTTAACCTGAAATCCCTTCAGGCGAACAAGGCTGTCACGCGACTTCATACGCAATACTCCGTGGATACCAACACCCCGGCCCGTGATCTGCCTGTTACACTGCAGATCAAAATAATTTCCGACGCGTTAATAAATTTGACGCGGCATTAACTTTTCGTTTACGGGCATCATTAATGATAAAGACGATCGTTTAAGGGTCGGTAAATACCAAGTCCAAATTGGACCGCGGCAATGTGTCAGTCGCAAGAATCACTTAGCGGGAAGTCCTCGACCGCTGATTCAACATGGTGATGTCCAATCCGTAAAGGAAAACAGGCTGCTGCTTATTTTGCTTAATAAATTGATGCACCTTGCCAAATCAGGTCACAGTTTGTTAACCATTTGGTGGCAGCTTCCAAATCAGGCACAGTCTGGATCCGTAACGAGTGAGGGGGCAAAAGGTAACCTTGCGCGGCGGTAAAGGGGAAAATTATGCGGGTTCTACTCATCGAAGATGACAGCGCGACAGCGCAGAGCATCGAGCTGATGCTGAAATCGGAAAGCTTTAATGTCTACACCACTGATCTTGGTGAAGAAGGCGTCGATCTTGGCAAGCTATACGACTACGACATCATTCTTCTTGACCTGAACTTGCCCGACATGTCGGGTTATGAAGTTCTGCGGACGCTCCGTCTGTCCAAGGTCAAGACGCCGATCCTCATCCTTTCCGGCATGGCCGGCATCGAGGACAAGGTTCGCGGTCTCGGCTTCGGCGCCGACGACTACATGACCAAGCCCTTCCACAAGGACGAACTGGTTGCTCGCATCCATGCGATCGTCCGTCGCTCCAAGGGTCACGCCCAGTCGATCATCATCACCGGCGAACTGATCGTAAACCTCGACGCCAAGACCGTCGAAGTCGGCGGCCAGCGCGTTCACCTGACGGGCAAGGAATACCAGATGCTGGAGCTGCTTTCGCTCCGCAAGGGCACCACACTCACCAAGGAAATGTTCCTGAACCACCTTTACGGCGGCATGGACGAACCGGAACTGAAGATCATCGACGTCTTCATCTGCAAGCTGCGCAAGAAGCTCGCAAATGCTGCCGGTGGTGCAAACTACATCGAAACCGTCTGGGGCCGCGGCTATGTTCTGCGCGAGCCGGATGGTGCGGAATACGCCGAAACGGCTTGACGTCGACGGCATCCCCCTTTGCCTTAAAACCCGCTTGGTGCGCCAGGCGGGTTTTATTTTGCATGGAGCATATCGCATCCGGCTTCAGGATAACACACGAACAAAAACGGCGACCGAAGGCCGCCGCGGTAGTTCACCGAAAAAACTTTGCGCCCTCAGGCAGCGGCAGCATAACCGGAAAAGACCGAAGTCAGGATTTTACGGTCAAAGGGCTTGAGCAGGAACTCGTCGGCCCCTGCCCGCTTGCCGGCCATCATCCTCTTCAGATCGGCCTCGATGACGCAGTAGAAGATCTTGACGCTTTTGCCTTCCGGCAGGGCGCGAACGGCGGCAATCAGATCCAGCGCGCCATCAAGGCTTGCGTCGACAATCATGAAATTCGGCAGCTCGATCTGGCAACCGCGCAGCGCGTCATGCGCATCTCCGGCCTCGGCAATCAGAAAGCCGAGTTCGGACAGAATGCGCTTGCCGACTTTTCGCACAATATCGGAATTGTCTGCGATCATCAGACGCTGCATGACCCGCTCCCCTTCAGCGACCGCCCCGGCGGTCGACCGCTAAGGTATAGCCCGTTGCAGCTAACGAAAGGTTAGCAACCTCCGGCGGCACCGTCGAGGCCGCCGGAAGATAGGTCGGCAGGCCTCAGGCGGCCGCCATCTCGGCGATGAAGGTGATATTGTCTTCCGAAACGATATGTTTCAGCTCCATGTCGCATTCCTCGGCAAGGAGCACGGTGTAATAGGGCAGGATCGAATGGGCATCGACCGCCTCTTCCAGCGTGCCGCTGCAGATCTCGACGAATTTCGCCGGCACGCGCATCATCCGGCCCTTGACGACGATTTCAAACCGGGCCGCCCCTTCGGGGTCGATCAGCGTCACGTCGACCGAACCGCCGCGCGGAATGCCGGCATAGGCGACGAGAAACAGGTTGAGCAGCAGCTTGACCCGGTTCTTCGGAATGATGGCGCGCGGGCCGTTCCAGGTCACTTCGGTCTTCTTTTCAGCAACCGCAAAATCTTTGGCAGCCTTTTCCGCCTCGCCGGTATCGATCGATGCGCCGACCGAACCGGACGCGCCGAAGGCAAGCCGGGCGAATTTCAGGCGAACCGAGGCATTGATCGCCGACGTACGGATAAGGTCGAGTGCATCGGCATCCGCAGCGCCCTCGTCGAGAAGCTCGAGGCCGTTGTTGATCGCACCGACCGGCGAAATGACGTCGTGGCAGACGCGGCTGCACAGGAGTGCCGCCAGATCCGGACCGCTAAGGGTGAGATTGGGATTTTTCGGCATGCTATTCTCCTGATGCATCTGGTGCCAATCGCCGCTCTTTGCCATGGCAAGATTGCGTGGGGATGGAACGATAAGGCCGGCATAATGACACTACGTTTGGTAAATTGACCATTAAATCCGCACGCAGGAAAACGACAAAGATTGCCGAATTGTCCTAATTCGACATTCGCGGCCTATGCAAGCAGCCAGACCTCGCCTCAACAAAGCCAGGTTCGACGAGCCTATCATGCCTTCGCAGCAGACGGGAGAAGACGGCCAAAACAGCGACAGGGATCGGCTGGAAGACGAAAACCAGCGCAGCGCCTCAGGAATATCAACATGTTAGCGTTTAAAATGCTTAACTGGTTGTTAATATCATCTCTCCAGAATGGTGCGAGCTGAAGCATGATGCTACGCCCTATGGACGAATTAAAAACGGACCTGAACATGCGCCGCCTCCACGTCTCCGCTCTTGCCCTTCGCCTGAAAGCCCTGATTGTCGCATTTGCGGCCGTCTGGCTTTTCGCAATGCCGGCTGCCGCGCAGCAGAACAGCAGCCAGTATTCGCTGCAGGAAGTCGTCGATGCAGGTCATGGCTTCTTCGGTTCGACCAGCGGCGGGCTGGCGAAGGTCGTGGAAAACGCCTTCCAGAAATTCGGCCTGCCGAACGGCTACATCCTCGGCCAGGAAGGCTCCGGCGCGTTCATTGCCGGCCTGACCTACGGCGAAGGCCAGCTCTACACCAAGAATGCCGGCCAGCATCCGAGCTTCTGGCAGGGCCCTTCGCTCGGCATCGATTACGGCGGCCAGGGCACGCGCGTGATGATGCTCGTCTACGATCTTCCCTCCGTCGATTCTCTCTATGCCCGTTTCGGCGGCGTATCCGGCTCCGCTTTCGTCGTTGCAGGCGTCGGCATGACGGTTCTGCGCAACGAGAACGTGGTTCTCGTTCCGATCCGCACCGGCGTCGGTGCGCGTCTGGGCGTCAATATCGGCTATCTAAAGCTGACCCGTTCGCCCACCTGGAACCCCTTCTGATCCCGGCAGCGGCTTGCGGCAAACCTCCCGCGAAGTGCGCTTGATGCATCCTCGCCCGCATGCTTAAACGTGCATTCCCGCATATCTACAACGAATCGGCCCGGTCGTGATCGAATTTGCTCTGCTTTTTGGCCTTGGCTTTTTGAGCGCCCTACTGATTGCGATGCTGGTTGCCCCGGCAATTCATCGGCGGGTCGTTGTCTTCACTGAAAACCGGATCAGGGCCACCGTGCCGATCAGCCCGCAGGAGGTGCGCGCCCAGCGCGACATGGCACGCGCCGTCTATGCTGCGGAAAATGCACGCACCAAGCAGGAGTTGGTGCAGGAAAAGGACAAGGTCGTCTCGCTGATATTGCAGAGCGACAATCTCAAGGACGAGATCCGCACGCTGACTGCCGACAATATCGAGTTGAAG
Organism: Neorhizobium sp. UBA7851; assembly: GCA_002500765.1. Classification (GTDB taxonomy): domain Bacteria; phylum Pseudomonadota; class Alphaproteobacteria; order Rhizobiales; family Rhizobiaceae; genus Neorhizobium. Next base: position 2,813 of record DLSX01000066.1, on the reverse strand, counting down.
GCTATCGCCGAAAATCTGGACGTGGCGGCATCGGATCTCAAATCGCAGTTGCGGCAGGAAGAAAGCCATATTGCGGAATTGCGGGCTGCGCTGGAGGCTGCCGAAGAGCAGAGCATCGGCAAGGATATGGATATCGACGAGCTGAAACAGCAGATCGAGCTGCTCGTATCCAAGCGGGATAATACAAGAATAGATCTCTCGACGCGCGAGACCGAAGTCGAAAACCTGAAATTCCGCGTCAGCGCCCTGCGCGAGGAACGCGACAATCTTCGCAAGGATGTCCGCATTCAGACGGCGCGGGCCAAGGAGGCCGAAACCCGCCTCGCCAATGCAGAATATCGCTCGACCAAGCTGGAAGACAAGCTGACCAAGGAAGTTTCCTTGCGCACCGACAAGGAAACGGCGCTCGAGCGCCGCAACGACGAGCTAGCGCGACTGCGGGAAAAGATGACGGCCAAGAGCGAGACGAAACAATCGCAGGCGATGGCGCAGGAAAAGAACCCGACAGCCACCCCTTCGACGAAGGCGGCACCGGCGAAGCCGTCCCCGGAAACGGATATCGAAGCCAGGATAACCCAGCTTTCCGGAGATTCCCGCAACCGGGCGACAGCACTCTGCGAGCGCGTGGCGAACGGAAAGACCACCGCAAACGATGACGTATTGCGCGAGGAAATGGCAACGATTGCCGCCAACATGGTGGCCATGACGTCGCTGTCCGAAGGCAAGACGTCACCGATCAACGCCATGATTGCCGGAAAGCCTGCGAACGGCAAACGCAAGAGCCTTGCAGCCCGCGCCCGTTCCCTGCTCGAAACGACCAGCGGCTCACCGTCGGATCAGCAGTCCTGAAGCAGGTCTCCCGAAAGCGGCCACCGGTTTGGGGATAAGACACGCGCAAATCGAAGAGCTAAAGCGCGACGGACAAATCCGAAGGATCGCGACGCGCTTCAGAGCCTCAGATAATTTCCTGGGCGCTTGCGATCTGGAAAAGCGCGATACCGGTGGCCGTCGCGGCATTGAGGCTGTCGAGACCCGGCGCCTGCGCGATACTGGCAGTCTCTATCCTCTCCATCAGCGCCGACGGCAAACCGTGCCCCTCGCTTCCGGTTAGCAATGCCATCCTCGTTGACGGCTGAACCTTGCGGATTTCGGTACGCCCCGCAGGTGAAAGCCCCCAGACGGCAAATCCGTTTTCGAAAAGCCCCGAGACAAGCTCCAGTGTCGTTCCTCCGCGCGCGTATGGAACCTGCAGCACGGCGCCGACCGACACCCTGAGCGCCTTGCGGTAAAGCGGATCGCAACAGCTCTCGTCGAGCAGAACGGCACTGACGCCGAATGCCGCCGCGTTGCGGAAAATCGAACCGATATTGTCGTGATTGGATATGCCGATCGCAGCGGCGACCAGCGCGCGGTCAGGAAGCGTGGCAAGCAGTTCTGCGGGCGACAGTTCCCTCACCCGCTTTCCGACCGCCAGAATGCCGCGATGCAGGTGAAAGCCGACGATACCGTCCAGCACCGTGCTGTCGGCTATGTAGACGGGCACATCCGCCGGAAATTCCGACAGGATGTCGGCCACCCCGGCAAGCCGGTTTTCAAGGATCAGAATTTTCTCGGCGGCGAACTCACCACCGCGCTTATGCGCCGCCGCCAGCATGCGCAGCACCACCGTTCCTTCGGCGATGAAGCGCCCGTGCCGTCCGACGAGATCCCGCTCACGGATGGAGCGGAACTCGTCGATGCGGGGATCGTCCGCATGTTCGATGCGGATCACATTCATCAGCGGCCCTGACCGACCGTGACGTCGGCGATCACGCGGCCGACCGAAAGGTCGAAGATGAAGAGCTTCGGCGTGCCGTCCAGCGCGCCGTAGAACAGAACCTGGCTGCCGGAGAGCGAAACCTGCTGGATATCGAAACCGGGCGGAAGTGCTGCGGTAGCCGTAAGCGGCTGATCCGCGGGAACGGAGAAGCCACCGGAAGTAGCGGCAATTGCGGGAGCCTCCGGACGCTGGGAGATCTTATAGACAATGGCAGCGATGACCGCCATAAAGCAGACAAACAAGATACCGCCCGAAATGAGCTGCAGGCGCACCATCTTCTGGCGGACACGCTCCATGGCCGGATCGAGTGGCTGTTCCTTATCCTCGAGATCGGGCTGCGGCATGAACTGTCCTTTAAACGGAATGATTGAATGAGCGAGACCTTTAGCGAAGCCGGGCTGCCAAGGAAAGTCCTGAATGCCGGTGAAGACGACGGTGGCAGGCTGGATGCCTGGCTGACGGCGCAGGTTGACGGAGAATTGTCCCGCAACCGTATCAAGGCGCTCATCGAGGAAGGCGCGGTCTCGATCAACGGCAAGGTCGTGACCGAACCGAAAAAGAAGGTCATGCCCGGCGACGTCATCGAACTCGTGCAGCCCGAACCCGAGGATCCCGAGCCGAAGGGCGAGGATATTCCGCTCGAGGTCCTTTATGAGGATGACGACCTGATCGTCATCGCCAAGCCGGCCGGCCTCGTCGTGCATCCGGGTGCAGGCAACTGGACCGGCACGCTGGTCAACGCGCTGATCCACCATTGCGGCGCAAGCCTTTCCGGCATCGGCGGCGTGAAGCGCCCCGGCATCGTCCACCGCCTCGACAAGGAAACGAGCGGCGTCATGGTGGCAGCGAAGAACGAGATTGCCCATCGCCATCTCGCCGAACAGTTCGCCGATCACGGCCGTTCCGGCGATCTGGAACGCGCCTATCAGGCCGTCGTCTGGGGCCGCCCGAGCCAGTTGAAGGGCACGATCGACGCGCCGCTCGGCCGCGCAAC